>JAOTWP010000150.1 GCA_029862975.1 Acidobacteriota bacterium | reverse complement strand
GCGCAGTACGCCTTCCTCGTCGGCATCCGCGACAAGTTGAGCGCGGTCCATCAGTCCATCCGCGACATCCGGCGGGTGCGGGCCCAGCTCGGCGAGCTCGAGAAGCGGCTGGGCGACGGCGAGGACGTGGCCGATCTGCGCGCGGCGGCGGACGCCCTCGGCGAAGCCATGGGCGAGGTCGAGAAGGCGCTCTACCAGACGCGGAACAAGAGCCGCCAGGACCCGCTCAACTTCCCGATCCGCCTCAACGACAAGCTCGCCGGGGTCGCCTCGCTGGCCGCCATCGGCGACGCAGCGCCGACGAGCCAGGCCTACGCCGTCCGCGACGAGCTGACCGCGGCGATCGACGCCGAGCTGGCGAAGCTCCACGAGCTGTGGAGCCGGGACCTGCCGGCGCTCAACGAGAAGGTCCTGGCCGCGGCGGTGCCGGCGATCTCCCTCGCCGCGGCCGGGTCCGCTGGCGAGGCGGTCGCCGGCGCGGAGGACTAGGGGGCCGGGTGCCGCGAATCGATCTGCTGGGGGTCGCCCCGTCGGGAGGTGCTCGGTTGGGAGGTGCTCTGTTGAGAGGTGCCATGGGAAGACGGACTTCTGCCGTCGCGACGGGCGCCCTGCTCCTCGCGGAGCTGGCCTGCGGCCCGCGGCCGGCCGCCGAGCCGCCGGCCGCGGCGGCCAGCGAGGAGTCGGCGGCCGCCCGCGCCGCGGCGCTGGCTCACGAGACGCTCATCGTCGACACCCACGTCGACGTGCCCTACCGGCTGAGGGAGGAGATGGAGGACATCTCCGAGCGCACGGCGAAAGGCGACTTCGACTACCCGCGGGCCGTGGCGGGCGGCCTCGACGCGGCGTTCCTGTCCATCTACGTGCCGTCGGCGTTGGAGGATGACGGCGCCTTCGAGCTCGCCGAGGAGCTCATCGACATGGTCGAGGGCTTCGCGAGCCGGTGGCCCGACAAGTTCGCCGTGGCCCGCAGCGTCGCGGACGTGCGCGGCAACTTCGAGCGCGGCGTGATCTCGCTCCCCATGGGCATGGAGAACGGCGCGCCGATCGAGGGGGACCTCGAGAAGCTGCGCCACTTCGCCGCGCGCGGCATCCGCTACGTCACCCTGACCCACGCCGAGAACAACCACATCAGCGATTCGTCGTACGCCAGGGAGAAGACGTGGAGCGGGCTGTCGCCGTTCGGCCGCGAGGTCGTGGCGGAGATGAACCGGCTGGGAGTGATGATCGACGTCTCCCACGTCTCCGACGACGCCTTCTTCCAGATCCTCGAGCTGACGCGCGCCCCGGTCATCGCCTCCCATTCCTCGTGCCGCCACTTCACGCCGGGCTGGGAGCGCAACCTGTCCGACGAGATGATCGTCGCCCTGGCCGGGAACGGCGGCGTCGTGCAGGTCAACTTCGGCTCGGCCTTCCTGACCCGGGAGGCCAACGAGCAGTCGCTCGCCTACTACGCCGCCGTCGGCGCCTACGCCGACGAGCACGGTCTCTCCTGGGAGGACCCGGCGGTCAAGCAGTTCGGCGAGGCGTGGTGGGAGGCCAATCCCCTCGAGTACGCCGACCTCGCGGACGTCGTCGCTCACGTCGATCACGTCGTCGGCCTCGCCGGCGTCGACCACGTCGGGTTCGGCTCCGATTTCGACGGCGTCGGCGATTCCCTGCCGGCCGGCCTCAAGGACGTGTCGCAGTACCCGAACCTGCTCGCGGCCCTGCTCGCGGCCGGGTACTCCGAGGAGGACGTCGCCAAGATCGCCGGCGGCAACGTGCTACGGGTCTGGGCGGCGGTGGAGCGGGTGGCGGGCGCCGATGTCTAGCCGCTCCGGCCGCGTCCTCCGCGCCTCGCTTCTCCTCGTCCTGGGGCCGGCGGTCGCTCCGGCCGCCGCGGCGGCGCAGCTCGACGAGGCGGTGGCGAGCCGGCTGGCGGGGCTGGCTCTCGACTGCGTCGAGCGCGAGTACCCCAACAAGATCTCCCACGTCCTGGCCGGGGACGAAGACGTGGCGCCGCCGCGCGCGCTGACCCCGGCCTTTCGCGGCTGCTTCGACTGGCACTCGGCGGTCCACGGCCACTGGCTCCTCGTGCGGCTGGCGCGGACCTTCCCGGCGGCGGGCTTTGCGCCGCCGGCGCTCGCGGCCGTGCGCCGCAACCTCACCGCGGAGAACGTGGCGGCCGAGGTGGAGTACCTGGCGGCCGACGGGCGCGAGGCCTTCGAGCGCCCCTACGGACTCGCCTGGCTGCTGCAGCTCGGGGCCGAGCTCAGGGAGTGGGACGATCCCGCGGCGGCGGCGCTGGCGGCGATCCTCGCCCCCCTGGAGCAGGCCGCGCTCGCCCGGCTGACGGGCTGGATCCCGAAGCTCACGTACCCGATCCGCGTCGGCGAGCACTCGCAGACCGCCTTCGCCTTCGGCCTCGTCCTCGACTGGGCGCGCGGCGCCGGCGACGCGGCGACCGAGGCCCTGCTGGTCGAGCGCGGCCGCGCGCTCTACGGCGGCGACGAGAGCTGCCCGCTGGGCTACGAGCCCTCGGGCCAGGACTTCCTGTCGCCGTGCCTCGCCGAGGCCGACTTCATGCGCCGCGTCCTGCCGGGCGACGAGTTTCCCGATTGGCTGAGCGGGCTCCTGCCGGGAATCCCCCTGGCGGGCGAGGGCGGCGCGGAGGACGCGAGCTGGCTCCCGGTGGCCGTCGTCAGCGACCGCACGGACGGCAAGCTCGCCCACCTCGACGGGCTCAACCTGAGCCGCGCGTGGATGCTCGAAGGCCTCCTTTCCGCGCTCCCCGCCGCCGACCCGAGGCGCCCCGCCCTCGCCGCCGCCGCCCGCGAGCACCGCGCAGCGGGTCTGGCCGCCGTCACCGGCGAGCACTACGCCGGCGGCCACTGGCTCGGCAGCTTCGCCACCTACCTGGTGACCGAGAGGGGCTTGGCCTCACCCCTGCCGGGCGCCGCGAGCCCTTGAAGGGGGCGTTCTACCGGATCCGGAACCGGACCATGGCGCCCAGCGTGATGGCGTCGGAGCCGGCGCCGTCGAAGACCTTGGCGAAGGCGTCGGTCTGGTAGTTGGCGTTCAGGTCGAGGTGGATCCTCGGCAACAGGGTGAGCTGCAGGCCGAGGCGGCCCAGGTAGAAGACGTCCGAGCTGCTGCTGCCGATCTGGTTGGATGACAGGTAGTAGAGCCCCGCCCCGACGCCGCCGTAGAGGGTGCCGCCGACGAGGGCGAAGACCTGCGGCGAGTAGACGGTTCCCGTCGCGTCGCCGAAGCCGCCGTCGAAGACCTCGAGGTCGGCCTCGAGCTTGAGCAGGCCCGCCGGGTCGAGCTGGTAGGAGAGGATGAACGAGCGGCCGTCGGCGTCGACCCTGCCGCCCTCGGTTTCGAGGTCGTCGACCGTCTTCAGATACCGGAACCCGCCGCCGAAGTAGTGGTCCGCCGCGTGGGCCGCCGGCGCGACGGCGAAGGCGAGCAGAGCCAGGGCAACGACGAAGGCTGAGGCGGCGGCGGAGGGGGAGGCGGAAGCGGAGGTCGTGAAAGCGGACTTGCGCGGCATGGCATCTCCTCGTGGCGGTGCGTGTGGGCTCTCGGAACAGGGTAGCCGGCACCGGCTTCTCGATGGTCGCCCCGGAAAACGCTACAAGACAACGGTTTGTTCCACAACCCGAGCCTGGCTGTCGCGGCTCGACCACCGTGTCTCGACCCTTGCCGGCCTGGGGTGCCACTGCGGGAGACATGTCGGGAGGCTGGAAAGACTCCAGGTAGGGAAACGCAAGGGGGCGGTCGCGGGCGCGCAGGAGCCGATGGGTCAACCGAGCCCCTCATTGTCGGCTCTTCTCGGTCGTCCTCTGCCAAGGCCATTTGCCCGGGCGCGGGTCCCCCTCAGCTCCCACGCCCGGTGGAGCGCTTCAGCCTTGCCAAGGTCGCTTGCCGGGTAAGGCGGTGACTGGTTTCTCCGCGCCTGACCGTCTACGGCCAGTGGGACGTGCCGAGATTCTCCGCCGGACCAATCTCGGTCGGTCGAGCCCGGACGTTCACCGCCCTGCTCGGCAAGCAACCGTGGCAGGCCCCGGCCGCTTCAGGGCCATGGACCTTGGCAGGCGACGACGCCGCGGGCTCATTCCAGGAGGACGGCGGGACCGCACCGCGAGGCAGGATCTGCTCTACGCCGGCCGGCCGTCCCCCGGTCGCGCCTACGGCTCCGCCCCGGCGCCGGATGGCTCCGCCTTCGAGAGGAGCTGGGCGGCGAACTCGTCGACGTCCGTCGTGGGCAGCTGGCAGACCCGCTGCTCGCAGACGTAGGCCGTGGTCTTGCCGTCGCGGGCGGTCTTGCCCGCGAGGAGGGGCAGGGCCTTCTCGAGCTCGGGGAGCCGCGCTTCTTCCGCCACGATGAGCACCTGGTGGGGCGCGAAGCGCCGCCGCATCCGCTCGAGGAAGGGCTGGGCGGCGGCTTCGCTCGGTGCGACGAGCACGACCTCCTGGACCCGGGCGTGGCGGAACTCCAGAGCCAGGAGCAGGTCGGTCAGTCCGGCCGGCGCTTCCTCGAGCCGCGCGGCGAGGCTCGCGAGGAGGCCGTCGGCCGTCTCGCGGTAGGCGTCGTCTCCCGTCAGCTCGCCGAGCCGCTGGAGGACGAGGGCGGCCACCGAGTTGCCGGAGGGCAGGGCGCCGTCGACGGCCGGCCGCTCGCGGGCGAGCAGCGCCGGCGCGTCGTCGGCGGTGCGGTAGTAGCCCCCTCCCGGCGCCGGGTAGCGGGCGTCCAGGGTGGCCTGCAGCTCGCGGGCGCGGTCCAGCCAGCGGGCGTCGTGGCCGGCCTCGTAGAGGTCGAGGTAGCCGGCGGCGAGGAACGCGTAGTCCTCGAGCACCGCGGGGTTGGAGGCTCTGCCTTCCCGGTAAGACCTGGCCAGCCTGCCGCCCGCCCGCAGCCGGCTCCACGCGAAGCCGGCGGCGCGCTCGGCGCGCTCGAGATAACGGTCGTCGGCGAACGTGCGGGCGGCGAGGGCGAAGCCCGAGATCATGAGCCCGTTCCAGGCCGTGAGGATCTTGTCGTCGCGCAGCGGGGGCTCGCGGGTCGCGCGCGCCGCGTAGAGCAGCGGCAGGGCCGCCGCCACGGTCTCCTCCACCCGGCCGGCGGGCAGCCCCAGGCCCTCGGCGACGGCGGCGAGCGGCTTCGGGCGGTGGAGGATCGAGCGGCCCTCGAAGTTGCCTGCGGCCCGAACGTCGAAGTAGCTCGCCACGACGCGCGCGGAGTCCGGGCCGAGCGCCGCCGCGAGCTCCCCCGGCGTCCAGGTGAAGAAGAGGCCCTCCTCGCCGTCGCCCTCCGGGCCCGGGCTGTCGGCGTCGGTCGCCGAGTAGAACCCGCCGTCGGGCGAGGTCATCTCGCGGCCGACGTAGTCGAGAACGCCGCGCGCGGTGCGCTCGAACTCCGGCTCGCCGGTGAGCTGGAAGGCCTCGGTATAGACGACGGCGAGCAGCGCGTTGTCGTAGAGCATCTTCTCGAAGTGCGGCACGAGCCACCGGGCGTCGGTCGCGTAGCGATGGAAGCCGCCGCCCACCTGGTCGTAGATCCCGCCGGCCGCCATCTTCTCGAGGGTCGTGACGACCATCGCCAGGCTCGCCGGGTCGGCCGTCCGGGCGTAGTGCCGCATGAGGAGCCGTAACGGCACGGTGCTCGGGAACTTGGGGGCTCCGCGCGTGCCGCCGTTCTCCGGGTCGAAGCGGTCGTGGAAGAGCTTCGCGACCCGATCGACCAGCGCCACGCCCGGCAGTGCGGATCCGTCGTCGCCTCCCGGCGGCGCGGCCCCCCCTCGGAGCGGCTCGCCGGGCGCGGGCTGCAGGTGCCGGCGGATGGCCGCCGCGAGGCGCTGCCCGGCGACGGCGACCTCCTCGCGCGAGGCTTCCCAGGCCGTCTCGACGCGGGCGAGGATCGTGAGGAACCCGACCGCGACGCCGCGGTCGCCGTCGCGCGCGGGGAAGTAGGTGCCGCCGAAGAAGGGCTCGCGGTCGGCGGTCAGCCAGACGCTCATCGGCCAGCCGCCTTGGCCGGTCATCATCTGCACCGCGCTCATGTAGACGGAGTCGACGTCGGGGCGCTCCTCGCGGTCGACCTTGATGGCGACGTAGTGCTCGTTGAGGAAGCGGGCGACCTCGAGGTCCTCGAACGACTCCCGCTCCATGACGTGGCACCAATGACACGTGGAGTAGCCGATGCTCAAGAAGACCGGCCGGTCGAGCCGCCGCGCCGCGGCGAAGGCCTCGTCGCCCCAGGGATACCAATCGACCGGGTTGTGGGCGTGCTGCAGCAGGTAGGGGCTCGACTCCAGGATCAGGCGGTTGACGAACCGCGGCGAGCCGTCGGCCGCGAGATGCTCGGTGCGGGGCTCCCAGCCCGGTCCCCGGGCGGCGAGGGCGGCCCGTAGCCGGTCCGCCAGCTGCCCCGTCCTCGGCTCGGCGCCGGGCAGGACCTCCATGCCCGCGGCCGTCCCGGGCGGCGCGCAGGAGGCGCCGAAGAGGCTCAGTCCTGCGACCAGCACGCTGTTGGCGATGCGCATGTCCGTGCGTGAGCCGCGAGGGGAGAGGGTGAGGCGGCCCGCGGCTCGTGGACTCTACGCCTACCGGAGCGCCGGCGGATGGGAATCGACGAAGAAGGGGCTCGACCAGGCCGTGCCGCCGCCCTCCTCGAGCACCCGCAGGTAGACGAAGTCGCCGGGGGCGGTGGCGGCGATCCGGCGCTCGAGCCGGACGTGCCACCGGCCCTCGAGATCGATGCTCTCGGGGGGCGTGCCGGCGCGGACGATGTCGAGCCGCGACAGGGGCATGGTGCCGGCGACCTCGACGGCCAGGAGCGGGCTCTCCGACGGCGGTACGACCTGGCCCATCCCGGCGCCGTCGAGGGTGGCGGCGAGCACCGTGCGGGTGCCGTTCGTGGCGTAGGCGCGGCGGGCGACGAGCGCCTGCCGCACCGACTCGCGGCTCGGCGCGGCCCCCGGCAGGGCGGCCAGCCCGCCGTTGGGGTTGGCCAGGGCGGCGAGGCCGGGGTGTCCGTCGTGGGTGTCGCCGCTGCCGATGAAGCCGAGCACGTGGCCGCGCTCGAGCACGTCGCGCACGAAGTTGCCCGGGAGCGCGCCGCGCACGACCCGCGGCGAGTCGGCGGCCTCGCTGCTGCCGTGCACGGAGACGATCTCCGTGACCGGCTCGAGCTGCGGATCGGGAGCGTAGCTCCAGTTGGTCGCCACCGGCTCGCCCGCCGAGTGGTGGGCGAAGGTGAGGGCGGGGTAGGGGCGCAGCGCGTCCCACAGCTGGCGCGGGGTCTCGTAGGCCGGGTCGACGGAGCTCAGCACCGGCCCGTCGTCCGCGAAGTAGAGGACGTGGCGATGGCCGTGCAGCCAGCTCGTCCACTCGTAGCCGAGCAGGGTGACGAACTCGCCGGGGGCGTGGAAGGCGGCGACCTGGCGCCGGATCTCCTCCCAGTTGCCGGGGTGGGTGGCGAGCGGCTGGATCCCCCAGTGGTCGTGGTCCGTCAGCGCGACGAAGTCGAGGGCCGCGACGTCGCGCGCGTAGCGGAAGTAGCCCGCGGGGCTGCCGGTGCCGTCGCTCAGGTTCGAGTGGCCGTGGAGGTCGCCCCACAGCACCGGCGGGAGGTCCGCGGAGACCACCATCGGGTTGCTCGTCCCCGTGAGGCCCTCCGGCGTGGAGGCGCTGACGGCCAGGACGCCGGCGGCGGGGACCTCGAGCTCGACCGTCATCCCGGCGGCCAGATCGACGGAGCGGGGCAGGTCCGGCGGCAGCGGACCTCTTGCATCGTCCCGGCGCTGCCAGGTCAGCGCCGCCTGGGCGGCCGGCAGCGCCGCCTGGTTGCCGGCCCCGTCGACGGCCGCGAGCCGCAGCCGGGCGGTCTCGCCGGGGCGGGCCACCGAGGGGAGCGTGAGGAGGAGTAGCGCCGCCGGTCCGGCCGTGACGTCGACGGTCAGAGGCTCGGGCAGCAGCCCGCGAATCCCGTCGCCGTCGCCGTCGACCGCGAACCAGAACTGCGAGCCCGTCTCGGCGAAGCGATCGACGAGGGCGCCGCCGGCCCCGGCGCCGTAGGTCAGCCGGACGGCCTCGCCGGCCGCCAGCGCCCGGCCGGTGACGCGGATGCCCAGCAGCTGGCGGTCGAGCGTCTCGGGCTCGAGGACGACGCCGGCCGCGTCGGTCGCCACCTCCGTGAAGCCCGGCGCGTGGCGCTCGGACACCTGGGGAGTGCTCCAGTTCCAGAACGGCGAGACCTGGAAGAGCAGCCAGCCCCCCTCGGCGATTCCCAGCGGCCCGGCGCGGAAGACGAAGGTCCAGGTCCCGCTGCCCCCGGCCGTCACCCGCGCCGGCCCTTCCGCGATCGCCACCGTGCCCGCGCCGTCGCTGGCGTGCCGCGGCAGCTCGAGATCCTGCCGCAGGGCCGCGACGACCTCCGGCAGGGCGTTCGGCGACAGCCCGCCCTCGGCGGGTCCCTCCACCGGGGAATTGCAGCCCGCCAGAACGAGGACGAGCGCCAGCAGGCCTGGGCCGCCGCGCAGGCGGCGGACGGCTGGCAACGGCTCGATCGGGAGGCGGGCGCGGAGTCGCATGGGACGTGGCGACAGGCTAGCAGACGGCAGGTTGCCCTTGCGGCTCCGCTCCGAAAGAATGAATCCCCTAGACGAGGAGGTGTTTCGAGATGGGTGCTATCGACGCCAACGCCTGCCGGCCGGGGACCAAGCTGCTGCTCGATGGGGAGCTGTACACGGTCCTCGAGCGGGCGCATCACAAGCCGGGCAAGGGCGGCGCTTTCGTTCGGTTCAAGCTGAAGGGCATCGTCACCGGGAAGGTGATCGACCACACGGTCCGCGCGGGGACGAAGATGGATACCGCGGACGTGTCGACGCAGACCATGCAGTATCTCTACCAGGACGGCGCCAACTACGTCTTCATGGATCTCGAGAGCTACGAGCAGGTGATGATCTCGGCCGAGCTGCTCGGTTTCGCCGCCCGGTTCCTCAGCGAGAACGCCGAGGCCGACGTGACGATGTACGAGGAGCGTCCGATCGGCGTGCAGCTGCCGCAGAAGATGGTGTTCGAGATCGTCGACACGATCGAGAACCCGGCCAAGGGCAACAC
>JAOTWP010000149.1 GCA_029862975.1 Acidobacteriota bacterium | reverse complement strand
CCCTTTCGAGAGCAACCCCGAAGGGAGGCGGCCATGGCCCACGACGCGCAGCGACCGGCGACCGAAAGGCGCCCCCACGACGAGGACGCCGGGTACCTCGCCTTCGCCCTCGAGGACGAGGAGGACGCCCGACGCACGCGTTACGCCGTCGCCGGCGCCGTCCTCGTCCACGCCGCGCTCTTCGCCGCTCCGCTCGGGTTCCTGAAGCCGGACCGGGCGGCGGCCGAGCCGCCGCGGCAGACGGTCTTCGTCGTGCGCCAGCTGCGCTTCGAGCCGCCCGCGCTCGAGCCCCAGCGCGAGCTCCCGACGGAGACGAGACGCAGGGTCCCGATCCCCGACCCGACGCCGGACGACCCCGAGCCCCTGCGGCTCGAGGAGACGATCGCCCAGGACCTCGACCTGCCCGACGTCGACCTCGTCCTCGGCATCCCCGACGCTCCCCCGCCGCTCGCGCCCGACGGGCCGATCCCGGTCGGCGGCGCCGTCGCCCGGCCGCTCAAGGTCTCGGGCCCGCGGCCCCAGTACACCGAGATCGCCCGCAAGGCCCGCATCGAGGGCGTGGTGATCGTCCAAGCGATCATCGACGAAACGGGCGACGTCACCAACGTCAAAGTGCTCAAGCCGCTGCCCATGGGCCTCGACCAGGCCGCGGTCGACGCCATCAGCCAGTGGAAGTTCGAGCCGGCGACCTTGAACGGCAAGCCGGTCGCCGTCTACTACAGCCTGACGGTCAACTTCCGGTTGCGGCAGTAGCCTGCAGAAGCCGCTCGGAAAGCTCACCCGCAGCCGCCGGCCACGACGAGCCGCTGGATCCGGAAGCGCTCTGCCCGGCTAGCCGCCGCTGCGGTGCTCGCCTACGGAGATCGTCAAGCCGTCCGGATCCGCGTACTGGGCCAGCCGCGCGCCGAAGACCGTCTTCGGCTCCTGGCGGCAGGCCACGCCGTTGGCGATCATCCGCTCGTGGAACGCGTCCAGGTCCGGCACGCTCAGGCCCGGCCGGCAGCTCCCCGGCGCTTCGCTCCCGGCGGCGCCGCCGGCGGCCGCGGACCCCTCGCCGGCGTGCAGCGCGAGCGTCGCGCCCTCGGTGGCGAACTCGGTCCAATGCGGCGACTCGAAGCGCAGCGGCAGGCCCAGCAGATCGCGATAGAACGCGACCGAGCGCTCCATGTCGCTGACGAAGACGATCGCGAAGTTGACTCGCACGCTCGGGGCCTCCTTGCAGTCTTCGCCGATTCTACCGCCACCCTGCCCGCGAGATCCCGACCCTGCCCCCGAGATCAGGCCCGCTGCCCCGACGGGACGTAGTCGATGGGCAGAACGCCCAGGCTGCCGTCTTCGTTGACGTCCACCGTGTTCTCCGACAGGTCCTCGCGCACCGTGCCTCCGGCGACGATGCTCTCTTCGATCGTCACGCCGCGCCGCACCTCGTGCCGGTCCACGAGCATCCGCTCCTTGGCGGTGACCTCGACACCGTCGTCGCCGAAGTAGGAGTAGCGCTCCCAGAGCACGGCATTGCGGATCGTGGCCCCCTCTTCGACGACCCATCCGTCCCCGATCACCGCGTAGGGTCCGAGCGTCGCGCCGCGCTCGATGACGCAGCCGTTGCCGATCACCACCGGCGGCACGATCGTCACCTGGGAGAAGTCGATGGTCACGTCGGAGCCGAGAAAACCCCATGGCAGCCGCTCGTAGGGCAGGCTGAGGTCGAGCTTGCCGTCGAGCACGTACTCGTTGACCCGCAGATAGTCTCGTTTCTGGCCGACGTCGAACCAGGCACCGTCGTACCGGATTCCCCACAGCACGAAGTCGCGCGGCAGCGGCGCGTGCGGCAGCTGGCCCAGCATGGCCGGGAACACGTGCTGGCCGAAGTCGTAGAAGGGATCGGCGACGCTGGGGGCGGCCGCGGTGCGCAAGGGGTCGAGGGCCCGAAGCAGCTCCGTCTCGATCATGTAGATCGAGGCGTTGTTGAGGTTGCTCGGGGATTCGGGATCCTTTTCCCGGAACTCTCCGACCCTCCCCGACCTCGACACCAGGCCCTGGAGCTCTTCGGGCCGGTCGAGGACGGCGGTCCCGTAGTCCTTGCGCCTCTCCCAGGGCACCGGCACCAGGACGACGGTGAAGGCCGAGCCCTTCCTCTTGTGGATGTCGTACATCTCCTCCAGGAGCTCGGAGCCGAAGTTGGTGACGATGTCCCCGCTCGGAACGATGAGCGTCGAGCCGGAGAACGCCGGAAAGGGCGCCGGCTCCTCCCCGGGCGTGACGCTTCTGGCCGTCGCCCCCAGGGCCTGCTTGCAGACCCCGCCCAGGGTGCCGGAGGGCGTCTCCTCCTCCACGAACTCGATCCGCGCCCCGAACTTCGTGCCGTCTCGGAAGTGACGCTTGATCGGCTCCTTCATGACGCAGAGGTTCATCGAGATGGCGCCGATCCCGGACTTCACCGCCCGCCGCACCCAGACCTCCGCCATGGGCACCTTGCCGCCGAGGGGAAAGAGCGGCTTGGGCAGATGGCGGGCGGTCAGCGGGTCCATGCGCTTGCCCAGGCCGGCGGCCAGGATCGCGCACTTGACGTCCTCCCGGATCTCCCTCTTGGTAGTCCAGCAGTCTTCCCAAAACGCCGAGTCGAACAGAATGGGCACCTGCAGAGAGTACCAGCTAGGCGGCATCGCCGGTGCGTCGAGTCCCTCGGTCCTCGCCCCTCGCGCCGGAGCCGTCGGCCCCCTCGCCCGGCTCGTGGCTAGCCGATCGGCTCCAGGTCCGCGAGGAGCTCGGCCCCGGCGACGGCGCGCACCTTGGGGTGCATCGGGTAGCTCTCGGAGCCCGCGTGCGCGAGGTCGATCCGCTCCAGGCCGAGAGCATCGATGGCCGAGGTCATCGACGGGCTCAACCTCGGAGCGTCCGTGCGCTTGAACTCGAAGCCGAGCCGCCGCCGGCCGCAAACCACGCCCTCACACCGCGACGCCCTCCATCTCGAGCTCGATCTCGCGAACCACGGCGCCGACTCGGGCCTGGAACGATGGGACGTCAAGGGCTCCCAGCAGCGAAGGGGTGAGAGCTCGAATCGCCGCAGGAGGCACCGGGCGAACCTGTCGCCTATGGCACTGTCGCCGACCAGGCCGAGGTGTCGCCGGACTCGAAGCCGTCGGCGAAGACCAGCGCGGAATAGAGCTGCGCCTGGATGGCGTCGCCGTCGTCGTCGGTGCCGGTTCCTGTGGTGGTCGTCCAGGCGACGACGAAGCCGTGCTCGCCGAAAGGACCGACCTCGGGAGCCAGCTGTCCTCCGAAGGTGTTCGAGTTGACCTGGAACTCGGATCCGTCCGGTGAGCCGTCGGCGGCGTAGCGCTGGCCTGGACGCTGATCCCGGAAGAGTCGGTACCGCTGGAGCCGAAGCTCTCCCAGGAGACGACGAAGCCGCCGACGCCGTTGGCTCCGACCGCCGGAAAGTACTGCTGGCTCGTGGTGTAGGTGTTGACCTGGAACTCTCCCCCCACGGTCGAGCCGTCCGCGGCGTAGCGCTGGGCCTGGACGCTGAACCCGGAAGCGTCGGTACCACCGGAGCCGTAGCTCTCCCAGGCGACGACGAAGCCTCCCGCTCCGTCAGGCCCGATCGCGGGATCGAACTGCGCGCTTGTCGTGTAGGTGTTCACCTGGAACTCGCCTCCGGCCGGCGAGCCGTCGTTCGCGTAGCGCTGCGCCTGGATGCTCCAAGAGTCCGTGTCGCTGTTGCCCGAGCCGTAGCTCGTCCACGCGACGACGAAGCCGCCGCCGCCGTCGGGGCCGACCGCCGGCGAGTCCTGGGTACCCGGGGTCCAGGTGTTGACCTGGAACTGGGCGCCGGCCGGCGAGCCGTCAGGCGCGTAGCGCTGTGCCTGGATGCTGTCACCGCTCGTGTCCGTGCCGCTCGAGCCAAAGCTCACCCAGGAAACGACGAAGCCGCCGGCCCCATCCGCGCCGACCGCCGCGAGGCGCTGATCGTCGGTGGTGTAGGTGTTGACCTGAAACTCTTCGCCGACCGGGGGCTGGGCGGCTGCCAGGGCGGGGACGAGAACCAGGAAGATCGCCAGAGTCCTGCGCACGGGAGATGCCCTCCTCTCGAGAGTCGAGGCAACGAGCCGAGCGGTTCGAGCCTCGTCCGACAACGCGTCAACCCGCTCCCGTTGCTGCCATCTGGGTCTATCCAGTAGCAATCTAGCATCGACCAGCGTCCGGCCCATGCGATTGGTCCCGGCGCACCCCAGGGCGGATGCTAATCTCCGAGTCGTCCCAGGGAGAGAGTGATGTCCAGCATCGAGGAGATCGAAAACGCCGTTGCCGGGCTGCCCAAGGAGGATCTGGCTCGCTTCCGTGAGTGGTTCCTGGAGTTCGAGGCCCGCGCCTGGGATCGCGAGCTCGAAGAAGACGTCAAAGCCGGCCGTCTCGACGAGATCGCCGAAGCGGCTCTCCGCGACCATGCCTCGGGACATTCGACCGAGCTGTGAGGCACGTCGTGAGCCGGGAGTTCTGGTCTCGCTATCGAGAGCTACCCGGGCCGATTCGCAGGACGGCGGACAAGAACTTCCAGCTCCTAGCGGGCATCTGCCAAGTCGGTCTCGTCGGGTTCGCCGATGGACCGTTGGGGCGGCTGAAGACCGAACATTGGGAAAGACGCACAATGCAGGAACACTGGCACTGCTTTCTGGCTATTGAGTCTGAGTTTGAACTGACGACACGCTACGTGGACCCAACGACAACCTCTACGAGCACGAGGGCGTGGGGCTGCCCTTCGTGGCCGCCTTGGCGGAAGCGGCGGTGCGGGTGTCGTGGGAAGTGCCATGAAGAAGAGCGGCCCGGAGGCCGCCCTGGTGGTGCTCTGTTGGTGACCGGCTGTTGCCGGTCTGTCGCCGTGGCCCGCTCTTGGCTTCAGCGGGCCGCGGGCGTCAGTGAACGATGTTCCAGACGTAGTCCTGGTGGCTATCGCAGATCTCGTTCAACTCGGCCATGCCTGCTGCCTGCTCGGCGTCGAGTTCGTCGTTGATCGCGCCCCAGGCGACCAGGGCGTTCATGTTGGTGGCGCCGCGCAAGGTGAGCAGGCGGCGGTACTCGCCGCCCACGACGTGCTCGAGCCATCCCCAGCTCACGAGCTCGCCGGCGGCGATGTGGCGATTGTAGATCGGGGCGGCGGCGGCCATCAGCTCATCGGCGCGGCCCTGGCGGGCCATGTCGCAGACCAGGTATTGGGAGACACCACCGGTGGCTGTGGCGTCGGAGGCATCGGGACTCGAGCCAATGACCCACTGCCAGATGTAGTCGTCATGGGTGTGGCAGATGGCGCCGAACTTGGCACTGGCAGCGGCGTTGGCGGCATCGATCTTCTCGCCCATCGCCTCGCTCGCGGTCCACATCGCCTCGAAGGTGGGCGCCACATGGTAGAGGTCGCGGCGCCAATGGCCGCCGGTGTGGTGGGAGAGCCAGCCCCAGGAGGAGATGCTGCCGTCTTCGACGGCCGCGTCGTAGACCGGCTTTATGAGCTGATCGACAATGGCGTCGGCAAGCCATTCGTCGGTCGAGTCACACTCGAAGTAGGTCGAGTAGACGAAGGGTCGGGGTGCTTCTTCTTCCTGCGCCGCGACGGCGAGCGGCAAGACGGCACAACCGGCGAGCAGTGCCAGGGTCAAGTACTTGATGCGCATGGAACCTCCTTGAGTGGATCGACACAGGGCGGGGTGATCCCGCCGCCCATTGCAGGCGCTCGAATGCTCGAAGCCTCTTTGGGGTGCGTCTTTGCGGGCAGTATAGGCGCGCTTTCTCTGGAAACCTAAGGGTTGCCCCTTGGGCGATATCCACCCCTGCGCCCTGCCCTTCCCGCACTGGCCGTCGGCGTGGTCTCGAGGCGACCCCGTCGGTCTCGTAGCCACGAGGGAATTCGGGGCCCCCCCACTGAGGCACCCACTGAGGCACTACTCGATGGCTGGCACCCCGGGCGACCCAGCCGGTTTCCGCAGCGCTGCTTGGCCGCCACGGTGGGATCCGGGGGTCGATCAGACGTCGCCGGGCTTCCTGGACCCAGATTCGGGCATCGCCTCCGCTACCCCGGGCACGTCCAGCCGGAGACCAGCCGTCGGCCTGGGGCTTCGAGGGCGGCCGGCCCCTCGGCCGGCTCGTGGCTAGCCGATCGGCGCGAGGTCCGCGAGGAGCTCGGCCAGGCCGACGGCGCGGACCTTGGGGTGCATCGGGTAGCTCCCGGAGCCCGCGTGCACGAGGTCGATCCGCTCCAGGCCGAGAGCATCGATGGCCGACGTCATCGACGGGCTCAACCTCGGAGCGTCGGTGCGCTTGAACTCGAAGCCGAGCCGCCGCCGGCCGCGAACCACGAGCAGATCCAGTTCGGCGCCGGAATGCGTCGCCCAGAAGTGGCACTCGTTCGGTCGCGCCCCCAGCCGCCGGATCACCTGTTCGATCGCGAAGCCCTCGAAGCTCGCTCCCACCTTCGGGTGGCCGGCAAGATCTCGCGGCGTCTCGAGATTCAGCAGGGAGTGAAGGAGCCCGCCATCGGCGATGTACACCTTCGGCGACTTGACGACCCGTTTGCCGACGTTCTCCTTCCAAGGCCGGAGCTGGCGGATCACGAACGTGTCGGTCAGCAGATCGAGGTACCGCCGCACCGTGGTGTGAGCGACTCCGAAGGCTCGCCCGAGCTCGGAGGCATTCCAGATCTGACCGTGGTAATGGGAGACCATGGTCCAGAAGTCCATGAGCGTGCGGGACGGGATGCCGACGCCGAGCCGCGGCAGATCGCGCTCGAGGAAAGTGCGCACGAAGTTCGCGCGCCATTCGCCGCTCTGGCGGTGCGAGCGAGCCAGGTACGAGGGCGGGAATCCGCCGCGAAACCACAGGCGCTCCCAATTGGGTGGGCCCACCTCGCTGAGATCGAAGCCGGGCAGCTCGTAGAAGGCGATGCGCCCGGCGAGCGTCTCGGATCCCTGGCTCAGGAGATCCGGAGACGCGCTCCCGAGGACGAGGAACCGCGCCGGACGAGGCGCGCGGTCGGCCAGAACCCGCAAGATCGGAAACAGATCGGGGCGGTTCTGGATCTCATCGAGCACCACCAGGCCCCGGAGCGGCTCGAGCGCCAGGGTGGGCTCGTCCAGCCGCCGAAGATCGCGTGGGTCCTCGAGATCGAACCGCGTGGCCCGCCCGCCGCCGCCGCGCACGAGCTCGTTCGCCAGCGTCGTCTTGCCGACCTGGCGCGCACCGAGCAGCGCGACGACCGGATTCTCCCGCAGGAGGCGGGCGAGGTTGCGCAGGTGCGCCTGACGCTCGATGGTGGGCACGCGTGAATTCTGAGCGATCAGCGCTCAATTTTCAAGGTCTCCTCCGGGATGTTCGACCTGGACACCACGGCCTTCACCTCGACCGGTCAGTCTGGCCGGCGGGTTGCTGGCCGGAGCGGTTCTCAGCGGCCGACCGGCAGGCCGTCGGCTCCTCGCCGCACCCGGCCGATGACGACGGTGACGTTGCGCAGGCCCTGCGCCTCGGGAGTGATGGCGACGCGGCCGATCTCCTCCCAGGCGAAGGGCAGCGTGCCGGGGGTCGTCCAGGCGTCGTGCATGCCGCGCTCGGCGTAACGGCTCTCCGGGGTGTCGGTGAGCCTGACGTCGAAGCAGAAGTAGTCGAGGTCGGGTGGGACCTCGGCGAGGGTTGCCGGCCACGGCACCTCGCGAATGAGATGTCGGTAGGCGAAGGCGAAGCGGGTGTCGACCGGCCCCAGGCTGACCAGCGTTTCGGGCGCCGGGATCTGGGCGCGAAGCGCGGCGACGAGAGGCCGCGGGTCTTCGCGCTGGCTGGCGAGGGAGTCGAGCCAGAACGTCGTGTGGACGATTCCGAGCAGCGCCGCGGTGGCGAGGACGGCCCGGCGCGCCGCGCCCGTGCTCACCCCGGAGCGCGCTCGGCGGATCGCGGCGACGGTTGCCGCCGCGGCGAGGATCACCAGCCCCGACCAGAAGGCGGTCTGCCGCATCGCCACCGCCGGCTCGCTGTCGACGAGGTGGGCGAGCCCGAGCGCCACGACTGCGCCGACGGCGGCCACGGCGGCGGCGCGGAGCGCGAAGCGCCACAGGCGGGCGGCGAAAGAGCCGGGCGGGGCCGCCGACATCCGCGCCACGAGCGCTCCCACCAGAACCGCCACACAGGGGTAGAGCGGCAGGTAGTAGCGCGTCTTGGCGCCCGCCGCGAGCCACACCGTCGGGTAGGTCACGGCCAGCGCGGTGAGGATGAACGCCAGGTGAGGGCGGTCGCGGAGGAGACCCTGGCGGATCCCGCGATCGGCCAGGGCGAGAAGCGCCAGCGACCACGGGAGGAGGCTGCCGATCGTCTCCAGCGGGTAGCCGGCGAGGTGCCCGAGCAGGCCTCCGAGCCCGATCCTCGCTCCCGCCACCGCCACCCAGTTGTCGATCGAGGCCTGCGCGCCGGTCGCCAGGGAGTAGGGCACCTGCCAGGCGGCGATGGCCAGCGCGAAGGCGGTCAGTCCGATCCACTGTCCCCACCCGAGCATCCATCGCCGGTTCCCCCGCAGCAGCAGGAAGACGACGGTGGTGCCGACGAAGTACACCGGCGCCTGCAGTCCCTTGCTCAGCGCCCCGAGCGCCGCGAGCGAGTAGCCGAGCAGCCAGGCGGAGACCGGGCGCCAGCCGCTCGCGAAGGCCAGGTGCCAGAGCAGCAGGGACGCGGCGACGAAGAAGCCGAACGCCGCTTCGGATTCGCCGAGGCGACCGATCTGCATCACCTGGGCAAAGGTGGCGTAGGCGGCGGCCGCCGTCGTCGCCGCCAGCCGCGAGTCGAAGCGGGCGCAGTAGAGATAGAGCAGCAGGGTCGTCGCCAGCACGGCGACCACGCTGGGCAGGCGCGCGGCGACGATGTCGACCTGGCCGCGAGCGAGGCCGGCGACGGCGATCAGCCACTGGGTCATCGGCGGCCGGTCGGCGAACACCACTCCGCCCTGCCGCATCACGACCCAGTCGCCCGACTCGATCATGTTGACCGCCCCCCGGGCCCGCCGCCCCTCCTCGCCCAGGGGCGGCAGGTCGCCGATGCGGGCGAAGTAGACGACGAAGACGAGAAGCGACAGCAGGAGCACGTCGACGGCCACGGCCCGGCGTC
>JAOTWP010000148.1 GCA_029862975.1 Acidobacteriota bacterium | reverse complement strand
GATCGCCGGACGGGAAGAAGCTGCCGAGATCCCCCATCCCGGCGGCGCCGAGCAGGGCGTCGCCCAGGGCGTGGAGCAGCACGTCGGCGTCGGAAAAGCCGTCGAGGCCGCGGTCGAAGGGGATGCGCTCGCCGCCGAGCACGAGCGGCCGCCCCGCCACCAGCGGGTGGACGTCGTAGCCCTGCCCCACGCGCACGCCCATGATCAGCCGATGCTATCCCGCAGCAGGGCGGCGACGAGCGGCAGGTCGCTCGCCGCGGTCAGCTTGGGGTTGGGGCGCGAGGCGGTGACGGCCACGAGCCGCACCCCCGCCAGGCGCTCGACGGCGGCGGCCTCGTCGGTGCCCACGAAGCCGGCCGCGGCGGCCTCGTCGAGCGCCCGCTCCAGCAGCTCGCGGGAGAAGACCTGCGGCGTCTCCGCCCGGAAGAGGAAGCTGCGGTCGACCGTCGCCTCGATCGCGCCGCCCGCCACCAGCTTCAGGGTGTCGCTCACCGGCCGGCCGAGCACCGCGCCGTCGGCCCCGGCGGCGGCCTCGACGCAGGCCCGCACGTCGCGCGGCGCGACGGCCGGGCGGGCGCCGTCGTGCACCAGCACCAGCTCGTCCGGATCCGCCGGGCAGGCGGCGAGGCAGAGGCGCACGGACGCCTGGCGGCTGTCGCCGCCGGCCACGAAGAGCACCCGCTCGTCGGCGACGAGCGAGCGCGCGCGGTCGAGCTGGTCGGCCGGCACGGCGACCGTCAGCGAGGCGGCGCCGGCGGCCAGCAGCCGTTCGAGGGTCCAGGCAAGCAGCGGCCGCCCGGCGACGAGCGAGAACTGCTTCGGCTCGCCGCCGCCGAAGCGCTCGCCGCGGCCCGCCGCCGGCACGAGGCCGTGGACGATCGCCACGGGGCGCCCGCCGGGGCGATCGGGCGCGCTCATCGGGAGCCTCCGTCGTCAGGCACGCCGCGTCCGCGTCGCCGCCAGCCCGCGGGCTAGACGGTGAGGATGTCCGCTTCCTTGTGCTCGAGCGTCTTGTTGGTCTCGGCGATGTAGTGGTCGTGAAGCTTCTGGACCTCGCCCATGCCGCGATGCTCGTCGTCCTGGCCGATCTCCTTGTCGCGCTCCATCGCCTTGAGCCGGTCGTTGCCGTCGCGGCGCGCCAGGCGGATCACGTTGCGGGTCGCCTCGGCCATGTCGTGGGCCTTCTTGACGAACTCCTTGCGGCGCTCCTCGGTGAGCGGCGGGACGGGGATGCGGATCACCTTGCCGTCGTTCGACGGGTTGAGCCCCAGGTCGGAGGCCTGGATGGCCCGCTCGATGGCGCCGATCGTCGAGGGATCGAACGGCTGCGCGAGGATCATCGTGGGATCGGGCACCGACAGGTTCGCGAGCTGGTTGAGAGGCATCGGCGTCCCATAGGCGTCGGCCGTCAGCCCGTCGAGGATGGCGATCGACGCGCGGCCGGTCCTCAGGTGCTTGAGCTCTTCGTGCAGGTGGTCGACGGCGTGCTTCATCTTGAGCTCGACTTCGCGGAACAACTCGATCATGACCTCCTCCTGGCTCCCGGCTGGTGGCGATTCCTGAGTGCGATTCCCGAGTGCGATCCCTAGCTGACGGTCGAGCCGATCTTCTCACCTGTCACCACGCGGCGCACGTTGCCGGGCTCGGCGAGGTCGAAGACGACGATCGGGATCCCGTTGTCGCGGCACAGGCTGATCGCGGCGGTGTCCATCACCCGCAGGTTGCGCTCCAGGATCTCCTGATAGGTCGCGGCCGCCAGCCGGGTGGCCTGCGGGTCGACGTTCGGATCCGCCGAGTAGACGCCGTCGACGTTGGTCGCCTTGAGCAGCACCTCGGCGTGGATCTCGTTGGCGCGCAGGGCCGCGGCGCTGTCCGTCGTGAAGAACGGGTTTCCCGTCCCGGCGGCGAAGATCACGACGCGCCCCTTCTCGAGGTGGCGGATCGCCCGCCGCCGGATGAACGGCTCGGCGACCTCGCGGATGTCGATCGCCGTCTGCACCCGGGTGGGCGCGCCGAGCTTCTCCAGGGCGTCCTGCAGGGCGAGCGCGTTGATCACCGTGCCCAGCATGCCCATGTAGTCGCCGGTCACCCGCTCGATGCCGCGGTGGCTGGCCGACAGCCCGCGGATGATGTTGCCGCCGCCGACGACGATGGCGATCTCCACCCCGAGCTCGTGCACCGCCTTGATCTCGCCGCCGAGGCGCGCCACGACGGTCTCCTCGATGCCGAACGGCTTGGCCCCCATCAGGGCCTCGCCGGAGAGCTTGAGGAGGATCCGCTTGTAGACGGCGGCGCTCATCCCTCAGCCCATCTGCGCCGCCACCTCGGCGGCGAAATCATCCTCGCGGCGCGCCAGCCCCTCGCCCAGCTTGAAGCGCGAGAAGCGGCGCACCTGGATGTTCTCTCCCATCTTGGCGACCGCCTCCGTGACGAGCTGATGCACGGTCTTGTCGGGGTCCTTGATGAAGGCCTGATCGAGGAGCACGCTCTGGGAGTAGAACTTCTCCATCTTGCCGTCGACGATCTTGTCGACGACCTGCTCCGGCTTGCCGGACTCGAGCGCCTGGGCGCGGAAGATCTCGCGCTCTTTCGCCAGGATCTCTTCCGTGACCTCTTCGCGGCGGGCGAAGCGGGGCTCGGCCGCCGCGATGTGCATGGCGAGGTCGCGCACGAGGGCTTGGAAATCCTCCGTCCGGGCCACGAAATCGGTTTCGCAGTTGACCTCGACCAGCACCCCGATCTTGCCGCCGGCGTGGATGTAAGAGCCCACCGCGCCCTCGGCCGCGGCGCGCCCGGCCTTCTTCTCCGCCGCCGCCAGGCCCTTCTTGCGCAACAGCTCGACCGCCTTGTCGAGGTCGCCGCTGCTCTCGACGAGGGCTTGCTTGCAAGCCATCATGCCCGCGCCGGTGCTCTCGCGCAGCTCCTTCACCATCTGTGCGTTGATCTGCATTTCCTCGCCTCTCCTCTTCCGGCGCGCCGGCAGCGTTTGCGCTGCCGGGGATGTCACTCCTCAAGAAAACGGCCGGCGCGTCCAGCCGGCCGATTCGTACCCAACCAGGGTCGGCCGGCTCCCGCCCGCCGACTGCCGCCTCGTCTACCGCGAGGCCTCCTCCTCGACCGACTCGTCCTCTTCCTCGAGCTGCTCTTCCTCGAGCTGCTCGGCCTCGAGCTGCTCGGCCTCGAGCTGCTCGGGCTCGGGCTGCTCGGTCTCGGGCTCCGCCGCGAGCTCGGCCTCGGGCTCCGCCGCCGCGACCGGCTCCGGCCGCTCGGGCTCCGCGGCCACCTCCAGGGGCGCGGGCGCTTCGCCGGCGTCCTCCGCGGCGTCTTTCTCGGCCTGCTCGATCGCCTCGGCGAGGCCCTTGGCGCCTTCGAGGTAGGCGTCCGCCAGGGCGCGCGCGAAGAGCCGGATCGTGCGGATCGCGTCGTCGTTGCCGGGGATCACGAAGTCGACCTCCTCGGGGTCGCAGTTGGTGTCGACGATGGCGATCACCGGGATGCCGAGCTTGTTGGCCTCGGCCACCGCGATGTGCTCGCGCTTGGGGTCGACGACGAAGAGCGCGTCCGGCAGCCCCTCCATCCCCCGGATCCCGCGCAGGTTGCGGTCGGTCTTCGCATACTCGCGGTCGAGGCGAATCTTCTCCTTCTTGAGCAGCGGGGTCGCCGCGTCCGCCAGCCGGTCCTCGATCTCCTGGAGGCGCTCGATGGAGCGCCGGATGGTGACGTAGTTGGTGAGCATCCCGCCCAGCCAGCGGTGGGTCACGTAGTACTGGCCGCAGCGGGTCGCCTCCTGGGCGATCACGTCCTGGGCCTGGCGCTTGGTGCCCACGAACAGGAGCCGCTGGCCGGCGGCGCCGAGGCTGCGCGCGAAGTCGACCGCTTCTTCCAGCAGCTTCGCCGTCTGCTGGAGGTCGATGATGTAGATGCCGCCCCGCTTGCCGAAGATGTAGCGCTTCATCTTCGGGTTCCAGCGCCGCGTCTGGTGCCCGAAGTGGACCCCCGCCTCCAGCATGTTCCTCATGGTGACCTGAAGCACTGGAGTCTCCCTACCGCTTGCTGAACTGGAAGCGCGCGCGGGCACCCTTCTGCCCGTACTTCTTGCGCTCCTTGATGCGAGCGTCGCGCGTCAGCAGACCCTCGCGCTTCAGACGATCGCGAAGCTCGCCGTTGAACTCGAGCAGCGCTCGCGAGATGCCGTGACGCACGGCGCCCGCCTGGCCGGTGGGACCGCCGCCGGCCACGGTGACGGCGACGTCGAACTTGTCCGTCGTCTCGGTGATCTGCAGCGGCTGGCGGACCACCATCCGCAGCACGTTGTTGGGGAAGTAGTCCTCCAGCGTGCGGCCGTTGACCGAGATCTCGCCGCTGCCCGATCGCAGGTAGACGCGAGCCACCGCCGCTTTGCGGCGCCCGGTTCCGTAGTTCTGCAAGTCGTTCAATCCTGTCTCCTGGTTCAGCCGATGGTCATCGGCGCCGGCTGCTGCGCGGCGTGCGGGTGCTCGGGTCCCGCATAGACCTTCAGCTTGCGTAGCTGCCGCCTGCCGAGCTTGTTCTTGGGAAGCATCCCGCGGACGGCCTTCTCGACCAGCATGGTCGGCTTCTTGCTGCGCACCTCCTGGGCGGTCGCCACCTTCAGGCTGCCGGGCTTGGTGCTGTGACGGTAGTACTTCTTCTCCGTCTCCTTGTTGCCGGTGAGCACGGTGCGCGCGGCGTTGACGACGATCACGAAGTCCCCGGTGTCGATGTGCGGCGCGTACTGCGGCTTGTTCTTGCCAGTCAGCACCCGCGCCACCTCCGTCGAAAGCCTGCCGAGGGGCAGATTCGCCGCGTCGACGACGTACCAGTCACGTTCGATCTCGCCCGCCTTCGGGCTGTATGTCTTGCTCATCGGTCTGTCGTCCCAGGTGCTACGGGTCGGTGTTCAGGACCGGGTCCATACGCGCACCTATCGGGCACACGCCTCCCGGCGCAAGGGACGGCGATCTTATGGACGCCCCCGGCCGCCTGTCAAGCTCGGCACGGAGCCCCGCCCTCCCCTTCCCGCTCAGGCGACGACGCTGCAGGACGCCCCGCCCAGGACGCAGAACCGGGCGCAGTGGGGGTGGTTGAGCCGCACCGGGCCGAGCGCGTCGCGCAAGGCGGGCCCGAGCTCGAAGCGGGGATCGTAGGGCAGGAGGGTGCAGGTCACGACGGTGGGCGCGGTGGCTCCGCGCCGCTTGACGACCATGCGGCTCGTGGCGCACATCACCGCCGACGGCTCGACGCCGAGGATCTGCCAGCAGTCGACCGTGATCTCCGGCACGTCGAGGGCCGCGTCCATCTCGGGAAAGAGTACGAGCGCCGCGGGGTCGTGGGCGTCGAGCGCCAGGCCCTCGACGGCGAACAGCCGTGCGTACCCGTCCCGCAGCTCACCCTCCGGCTCGCGCCAGCAGGTTCGCCCCGCCACCGACCACCGGAGCCCGTTGTCTGCCAGCCACCTCAGGCCGCGGAGCGCCGCCGCCCACGACCGCGCTCCCCGCTCCTTCTCGTGCAGCTCGGGGGTGTAGTGATCGAGGCTCACCCTCAGGTGCAGCCGGTCGCCGTGAGCCTCGCGCAGGCGCAGCAGACCGCTCCGAACCGCCGGCCGCATCATGGGCTGCATGGCGTTGGTCAAGACGAGGACGTCGAAGCCCCGCGCCAGACACTCCTCCAGCATCGCCGGGAAGGCGGGGTTCATGAACGGCTCGCCGCCGGTGAACCCGATCTCGCGCGTCCCCGAGTCCAGCGCGGCGAGCTCGTCGAGGTAGCGCTCGACCTCGCCGCACGTCAAGTAGGCCAGCCGGTCGTTCGTCGGACTCGAATCGATGTAGCAGCGCAGGCACTCCACGTTGCACAGCGTCCCGGTGTTGAACCAGAGCGTCTCGAGCCGCGACAGCTCGACGAACGCCCGCTCGGCGCCGGTCGCCGTCACCTCCGGCGCGCGGAACTTGAAGGGCTCGAGAGGACGACGAACCGACCGGCCCGTGGGCATGGCGCTCATGGCAGCGCGCCAAGGCTACCATCGACGAGGCGGCGAGGCCCCGGGGGTGGAGGCGCGCCGCGCCCGGCATGGGGTTGAGTACACTAGCGCCGCATGGAAGCGCGCCTGAAAGCCCCCGTGAAAGCCCCCGTGGAGGCCGCCCTCGAAGGCCCGGCGGCGGGCCCCGAGAGCGGGGGGCTCGACAAGACGGGGGGCTCGATCCGCGAGATGTTCGCCGGCGTGGCGCCGCGCTACGACCTCCTGAACCGGCTCCTGTCGGCCCGCCGCGACGTCGCCTGGCGCCGCCAGGCGGCCGCGGCGCTGGCCCTGCCGGCCGACAGCCTGGTCCTGGACCTGTGCTGCGGCACCGGCGACCAGGCGCTGGCCGCGGGCAACGAGGGCTACCGGGTGGTGGCCGCCGATTTCTGCCTGCCGATGCTGGCCCTGGCGCGGCGCAAGTACGCGGCGGCCGGCGGCGAGGGTCCGCTCGGCGCCGGGGCGGACAGCCTGCGGCTACCCTTCGCCGACGAGACCTTCGACGGCGCCACGGCGTCTTTCGGGCTGCGCAACCTCGCCGATCTCGACGCCGGGCTGCGCGAGATCGCCCGGGTGCTCAAGCCCCGGGGGCGGGTCGCGTTTCTCGAGGCGGCGGTGCCGCGCAACGTCCTGCGCCGCCCGTACCTGTGGTACTTCACGGTCGTGCTGCCGCGGATCGGCCGCCGGCTGTCGCCGTGCGGATCGGCCTACGCCTACCTGCCGGCCTCGGTCCTCGACTTTCCGCAGCGCGACGACTTCGTGACGCTCCTCGCCCGGGCGGGCCTCGCGCCGGGCCGCTGGCGGGACCTGTCGGCGGGCGCGGTCTGCCTCTACACGGCGCAACGGGAGAGAAGGAGGGCATCGTGAGCGTACGGCTCGACGGCAAGCGCGTGGGGGACGAGATCCGCGGCGAGATCGCGGCCGAGGTGGCGCGCGGGACAGCGGCCGGGCACCGGCCACCCGGCCTGGCGGTGATCCTCGTCGGCGACGACCCCGCTTCGCGGGTCTACGTCGGCAGCAAGGGGCGGGCGGCCGCCGAGGCGGGCTTCGCGGAGATGACCGTCAAGCTCGCCGGCGACTCCTCGGCCGCCGAGGTGGCGGCGACGATCGCCCGCCTCAACCGCGAGGAGGCGGTCGACGGCATCCTCGTCCAGCTGCCCCTGCCCGGCGGCCTGCCGGAGCGCGAGCTCGTGCTCGGCATCGACCCCGACAAGGACGTCGACGGCCTGCATCCCATGAACGCCGGACGGCTGTGGTCCGACGAGGCCGGCTTCGTGCCCTGCACGCCCGCCGGGATCGTCGAGCTGCTCGAGCGCTACTCCGTGCCGCTGGCCGGCAGCCGCGCCGTGATCGTGGGCCGCAGCCGCCTGGTGGGCAAGCCGATGGCGGCCCTGCTGCTGCGCGAGAACTGCACCGTGACGCTGTGCCACTCGCGGACCCGCGATCTGGCCGGCGAGTGCCGCCGCGCCGACATCCTCGTCGGCGCCATCGGGCGGCCGGCCTTCTTCGGCCCGGAGCACGTCAGGGAAGGGGCCGTCGTCGTCGACGTCGGCATCAACCGGGTCGAAGACCGCGAGCTCGCCGAGCGGATCTTCGCCGGTCAGCCGCGCAAAATGCGGGCCTTCGAGAAGAACGGGTCGGCGCTCGTCGGCGACGTCGACTACGCCCGCGTGGAGCCGCTCGCCGCGGCCATCACGCCGGTGCCGGGCGGCGTCGGCCCGCTGACCGTGGCCATGCTGCTGGCCAACACGCTGCTCTCCTGGCAGCGGCGCGAGGGCCTCGCTTGACCCCGCTCCTCGTCGGCCTCACGGGCGGTTTGGCGAGCGGCAAGTCGACGGTCGCGGAGCTCCTCGCGGAGGCCGGCTGCCTGGTCGTCGACGCCGACCGGCTGGTCGCCGAGCTCTACGCGAGCGGCGGCGAGGGGGCGCGGGCCGTCGCCGCGATCGCGGGCGAGGAGCTGCTCGCCGACGACGGGTCCGTGGACCGGCGGCTGCTGGCCGCGCGGATGTTCCAGGACGACCCGCTGCGCGCCGCCGTCGAGGCGGCGGTGCATCCGCTGGTGCGCCGGCGCTTCCGGGAGTTGAGCGCGGCCAGCGAGACGCCGATCGTCGTGCTCGAGGCCACGCTGCTCGTCGAGGCGGGCTACGGCCCGGACTTCGACGTCGTCGTCACCGTCGAGGCGGACGGGGACCGGCGGCTGCGCCGCGCCATCGCGCGCGGCCTCTCCGAGGACCAGGCGCGCGCCCGGCTGGCGGCCCAGGGCGGCGGCGCCGCGCGCCGGGCGGCAGCCGACGTCGTCCTCGAGAACGACGGCTCCCTCGACGAGCTCCGCAAGGCCGTCGCGGACCTCGTCGCGTCTCTCGGCGACCGCCTCGAAGCCAAGACCGGGCGCCGCGCCGAGAGCCGTAAGTGAGCTCGCAAACGCCGCTTTACCTGCCGCCCTTCGTGCTCGTTACTGGCAACTCCGGCAAGCTGGCCGAGACCCGCCGCCTCTTGGGCCGCCGCATCGAGTCGATCACCGTCGAGCTGCCCGAGATCCAGTCGCTCGACCTCGCCGCGGTCCTTCGCGCCAAGGCCGACGAGGCCGCCCGCCACACCGACGCCGCCTTCGCCGTCGAGGAGACCGCCCTCGAGCTCGACGCGCTCAACGGCTTCCCCGGCCCGCTCGTCAAGTGGATGCTCGACGCGATCGGCGCGGAAGGGATCGCCCGCGTGGCCCTCGCCGCCGGGAACGCCCGCGCCCGCGCGCGCTGCCGCCTCCTCCTGCGCGCCGCCGGCCGCGACCTCGAGGCCGAGGGCGTCACCGAAGGCACCCTCGTGCTGCCGCCGCGCGGCGACCAGGGCTTCGGCTGGGACCCGGTCTTCCTGCCCGCCGGCGAGACCCGCACCTACGGCGAGCTGCCCGCCGCCGACAAAGACCGCCTCGGCCACCGCGGCCGCGCCTGGCGCCAGCTGCTCGCGACGTTCGCGACGGCAGCTGACCGCGGCGAGCCCGGATAACAGGAGAGCCCGGATCACCAAGGTGGAACGGCCGCGGCCACGCGTTGTGTAGCTGCCGGGCGGCCACACCGACGCTTTCGAGATCCCGGCCGGATGCCGCCCGGGTCTCGCTGGCAA
>JAOTWP010000147.1 GCA_029862975.1 Acidobacteriota bacterium | reverse complement strand
CGTCTCGTGCGCCTCCAGCTGCGCGTCGATCGGGCCGACGAGGCCTTCGTCGTCGCCAACCAGCTGGCGGATCTCGTCGCCGCGGGCCACGCTCCCAAGAGCTGGGGCGACGTCTGCGAGAGCATGGCGGAGCGCGGCTTCACCCTCGTCAACGGACGCTTCGCCGGCGCGCCCGCCGCGCCGCCGGAGCGCGCGGAGCCAGACGCCGCGGGACCGGACGCGGAGGCGCCGGCCGCCCCTCCGGAGACGGACGTCGCCGCGGCCCCCGAGCCGGTCCCCGACGCCGCGACCGCTGCGGAGGCCGTGGACGCGGAGCCCGCCGCGCGATCTCTCGAGGAGGTCGTCGCCGGGGCGGCGGCCGAGGCGGGGTCGCTCGCCCGGCGCCGACCCGAGTCCCCGGAGGACGTCCTGGGCGAGGTCATCGACGAGATCGAGCGCGGGGGCCGGCCCGCGGAGGCCGAGGGGACCGCCGAGGAGGCCGCCGCCGCCGCCCCGGCGGACGCCGATTGGCTTCTGGAGCTCGACGCGGCCGGCGCCGGGCCCGGAGTCGAAGCGGGCCCCGAGCCGCCGAGCGACGAGTTCGTCGATCTGGCGACCGAGCTCGAGGCGGAGCTCTTCGAGGAGGGCGGCCTGGAGGAGGACGAGCTGCTGCCCAGCCTGCGGGAGCAGTCGCTCGAGGACATCGTCGAGGGATTCCGGCAGGGCATGGCGGAGACCCTCTCCGAGACGGACTACGACACCCACTACAACCTCGGGGTTGCCTACCGGGAGATGGGCCTGATCGACGAAGCGATCGGCGAGTTCCAGCTCGCGGCCAAGGACGAGCGGTACCTGGTCCAGAGCTGCTCGCTGCTGGCGGCGTCCTTCGTCGAGAAGAACTTCCACGACCTGGCGATCCAGTGGTACGTGCGGGCGATCGACTCGCCGGTGGTCGACCCGGAGTCCAAGCTCGGCCTGCTCTACGAGCTGGGCTCCCTGCTGGCGGCCGTCGGGCAGCCCGAGGCGGCGCGCCAGCGCTTTCTCGAGATCTACGGCGTGAACTCCAACTACCGCGACGTCGTGGCGAAGCTGGCCGAGCTGCCGGCCTAGGCGCCAGCCGCCGTTCGCCGCCTCCGTGTCCAGAGAATCCAAGATCGCCTGGGCCGTGGTCGGCGGGCTGGCCGCCGTGCTCGGCGCGCTCTTCCTGCCCGGGAAGGTACGGCGTGAGCTGCGGCCCGAGCCCGTGGGCGCCTTCGTCGCGATCCAGGTGGCCGGCGAGGACTTCGCGACGGAGGGCCGCGTGGAGGTCGCCGCGGGCACCTCCTTCCGGCTGCACGCCGTGCTCGAGGCGGCGGGCCGGGGAGGGCGGCGGGTGTTCTTCACGCAGGCCCCGGCGCTCGTCGTCGGTGGCGCGCGGATCCCCGCCGCCGACGTGAGGCCCTGGCCGGGTCCCGAGAAGGCCAAGGTCCTCTGGTTCTCCGTCGAGGGCGCCCGGCCTCTCGTCGAGCTCCCGGAGGGGACGGCGCTCGACTCGTTTCGCTTCCAGCAGATCTTCCGCCCCGACTGGCCCCGCGCCTGGTCGATCCCCGGAACCCTGCTGCCGGCCCGCGAGGCGGCCGCCGGTGGCTTCGAGAATCCGGCCGAGCGGCCGTTCGGCACGCAGCGCTTCCACGTCCGGATCGAGCTCTTCGGCGTGGCCAGCACGCTCGTCCCGGTGGCGACCCACGACTCTCTCCCGGCGGACGCGTTGCCCGCCGCGGCCGACCGGTTCCCGACCGTGATCGCGTCTCTCCCGGGGCCGCTCGCCCCGCCGTCGAGGGTCTTCGGACTGTCGCAGCTCGATCTCCAGGGCGCGGCCCGGAGCCGCGAGGCGGAGGCGCTCCAGGCCTGGTACGAGGCGGACCTGGCCTTTTCCTACGTCGCGCTCCTGCGCGCCATGGTCGACCGGGCGGGGGTGTCCTGGGAAGATCTCGAGTGGCGGGCCCTCGAGATCGCGGCCGGGCCTGCCTGGTCCCCGAGCTCGGTCGCCGCGGGAGATCTGCTCCGCGCCGGCGAGCGGGTCGTCGTCCTCTACGAGGACCGCGGCGCGGCGGGGCTGCTCGACTACGAGGACCTCTGTTTCGACTTCCGGGCCGGGGCACGGGTCCTCTCGCTCGGCGAGGTGTTCTCCGGAGCGGGCCTGGTCGAATGGACCCGCCTCCGTCCGGCCGGAGAGCGGGCGGCCGCGGCGGCGGGGGGACGATGACGAGGACGATCACGCTCATCGAGGGCGACGGCATCGGCCCCGAGGTCACCGCCGCCGTGGTGCGGGTGCTGGAGGCGGCGGGCGGCGACTTCGAGTGGGAGCGCCACTCCGCCGGGACCACCGCGATGGAGACGCACGGCGTGCCGCTGCCCGCCGCCGTGCTCGATTCGATCGTGCGCAACAAGGTCGCCTTGAAGGGGCCCGTGACCACTCCCGTCGGCGGCGGGTTCCGGTCCGTCAACGTCGAGCTGCGCAAGGCGCTCGACCTCTTCGCCGCCCTGCGCCCCGTCCGGAACCTGCCGAACGTGCCGTCACGCTTCCAGGGCGTCGACCTCGTCGTCGTCCGCGAGAACACCGAGGGGCTCTACAGCGGCATCGAGCACGAGGTCGTCGACGGCGTGGTCGAGAGCCTGAAGGTCATCACGCGCGTGGCGTCGACTCGCATTGCCCGGTTCGCCTTCGACTACGCCCGCGCCCACGGCCGCCGGCGGATGACCGTGGTGCACAAGGCGAACATCATGAAGCTGTCGGACGGCCTGTTTCTCGAGTGCTGCCGCCAGGTCGGGAGCGACTATCCCGACGTCGAGCTCGACGACCGGATCATCGACGCGCTGTGCATGCAGCTGGTCCTGCGGCCCGAGCAGTACGACGTCCTGATCCTCGAGAACCTGTACGGCGACATCGTCTCCGATCTCGCCGCCGGCCTCGTCGGCGGGCTGGGGGTCACTCCCGGCGCCAACCTGGGCCACGAGCTGGCGGTGTTCGAGGCCGTCCACGGGAGCGCTCCCGACATCGCGGGCCGCGGGATCGCCAACCCCTGCGCGCTCCTCCAGTCCGGGGTGCTCATGATGGAGCATCTCGGCTTGCGCGAGGAGGCCGGGCGCGTCCGGCGGGCGCTGCACGCGGTGCTCGCCGGCGGCACGCGGACCGCGGACCTCGGCGGCACGGCGTCCACTTCCGAGTTCACCGACGCCCTGGTGGGCGAGATCGAGAGCGGCTAGGCGGGATGGCGGCGAGCCTGTTCGATCCGCCCGCGGACGAGCCGGCGCTCGGCCCGGCCGGCGGCCCCCTGGCGGACCGCATGCGCCCGCGCACGCTCGACGAGGTCGTCGGCCAGGACGAGCTCGTCGGTCCGGAGGGATTCCTGCGCCGCGCCGTGGCCGACGACCGGCTGCCCTCGCTGGTCTTCTGGGGACCTCCCGGCTGCGGCAAGACGACCCTCGCCCGCATTCTCGCCGCGGAGACCAGAGCCCGCTTCGTGCCGTTCAGCGCCGTCACCTCGGGGATCAAGGAGGTGCGGCAGGTGATGGTGGACGCGGCGCGGCTGCGCCGCGCCCAGGGACGGCGGACCCTGCTCTTCGTCGACGAGATCCACCGCTTCAACAAGGCCCAGCAGGACGCCTTCCTGCCGTACGTCGAAAGCGGCGACATCGTGCTGATCGGCGCGACGACCGAGAATCCCTCCTTCGAGCTCAACGCGGCCCTGCTCTCGCGCTGCCGGGTGCTCGTGCTCGAGCCCCTTTCGATCGCGGATCTGGCGGCGATTCAGGGACGCGCCCTCGAAGATCGCGAGCGCGGGCTCGCCGCGCTGGGGGTCGAGGTGCCCGCCGCGGGGCGGGCGGCCATCTCCCAGCTGGCGTCCGGCGACGCGCGCAAGGCGCTCAACCTGCTCGAGCTCGTCGTCGCCGACGCCGCGGGCCGCGGCGAGGCCGCCGTGGACGTGGACCGGATCGCCGGGGTCGCCCAGCGCAAGGTGCTGCTCTACGACAAGGCGGGGGAGGAGCACTTCAACCTGATCTCGGCCCTGCACAAGTCGCTGCGGGAGAGCGATCCCGACGCCGCCGTCTACTGGCTGGCGCGGATGCTGGCCGCCGGCGAGGACGGGGGCTACCTCGCCCGGCGCCTCGTGCGCTTCGCCAGCGAGGACGTGGGCCTGGCGGCGCCGCAGGCGCTGGGCCTGGCGCTCTCGGCCTGGGACGCGTTCGCCCGCCTGGGCCCGCCGGAGGGGGAGCTGGCGCTCGCCCAGTGCTGCGTCTACCTGGCGCTGGCGCCGAAGAGCAACGCCGTCTACCGGGCCTACGGCGCGGCTCGCCGGGCCGTGCAGGAGCGCCCGGCCGAGCCCGTCCCCAGGGCCCTCCGCAACGCCCCCACGCGCCTCCTGCGCGAGCTCGACTACGGCGCCGGCTACGTCTACGCCCACGACACCGAGGAGGGCGTGGGCGGCCTGGAGTGCCTGCCCGAAGCTCTCGCGGGCGAGCGCTTCTACGCCCCCAAGGGCGAGGGCTTCGAGGCCGAGCTGAACGCCCGTCTCGAGCGTTTCCACGAGCTGCGGGCGCGAGCGCGGAAGGCGCGTCGTGACGAGCCGAAGACCTAGGGAAGCGTGATCGTGCTCCCGCGAGGATCTGCGATCGGAAAGACATCAGGTAAGACAGGGCGGGCCAACCGAGACTTCGAGCTCCGTGCTCGGCCCTCCTTCCCTGGAGTCTATTTCGGCGATCGGGATCCCGGGACTGCCAGGGCGCTGCGGGCCGCGCTCCCGCGAGGATGTGCGATCGGAAAGACATCGGGTAAGACAGGGCGGGCCAACTGAGACTTCGAGCTCCGTGCTCGGCCCTCTTTTCCTGGAGTCTTTTTCGGCGATCGGGATCCCGAGACTGCCAGGGATCGCCGCGGGCCTGTGCGCCCGCGAGGATCCGCGATCGGAAAGACATCGGGTAAGACAGGGCGGCCAACTGAGACTTCGAGCTCCGTGCTCGGCCCTCCTTACCTGGAGTTTTTTTCGGCGATCGGGATCCCGAGACTGCCAGGGATCGCCGCGGGCCTGTGCGCCCGCGAGGATCTGCGATCGGAAAGACATCGGGTAAGACAGGGCGGGCCAACTGAGACTTCGAGCTCCGTGCTCGGCCCTCCTTACCTGGAGTCTTTTTCAGCGATCGGGATCCCGAGGACGTTCGCCGGTCCTGCGACGTCCTCTCGGCGGTCGGAGGCTAAGCTCCACTCGCGGCCCCGGGCATGGGATTCGGCCCGTGGTGTACGATTCGTGCGGACGTGATGGCGAGCTTCCACGAGCGCTTGCGGGCGGCCTGGCGCGACACGGGGAGCTTCCTCTGCGTCGGGCTCGACCCGCAGTTGGAGCGGATGCCTGACGAGCTCCTCTCGTCCGCCACCCCCCTGCTCGACTTCGGCCTTGCGGTCGTCGAGGCCTGCGGGCCGCACGTCTGCGCCTTCAAGCCCCAGATCGCGTTCTACTCCGCGGTCGGCGCGGAGCGGGAGCTCGAGCTGACGATTCGCGCGATCCGGGAGCGCTGCCCGGGCGTGCTCGTGATCCTCGACGCCAAGCGCGGCGACGTGGCCAGCACCGCGGAGCGCTACGTGCGGGAGGCCTTCGACCGCTACGGCGCCGACGCGGTCACCGTCAACCCCTATCTGGGCGCGGACTCGGTGCTGCCCTTCCTCGCCCGCCGCGACCGCGGCGCGATCGTCGTCTGCCGCAGCTCGAACCCCGGCGCGGCAACGCTCCAGGACCTCGTCGTCGACGGCGAGCCGCTGTTTGCGCGCCTGGCCCGCGTGGCGGTGGCGGAATGGAGCGCCAACGACAACCTCGCTCTCGTCATGGGCGCCACCTACCCCTCGCAGCTCGCGCAGGTGCGCCGCCTCGCCCCGGAGCTGCCGTTCCTGGTCCCCGGGATCGGCGCCCAGGGCGGCGACCTGCGCGCGAGCCTGCGCGCCGGGCTCACGGCCGCCGGCGACGGGGTCATCGTCTCGGCTTCGCGATCGGTGATCTACGCCGGCGGCCGGGCGGCCATCGCGGCGGCGGCGCGCGACCTGGCCGCCGCGATCCGCCGCGAGCGCGAGGCGATCCTCGCGGGCTAGGGGCCGGGCGCGGCCTCGCCGGCCGGCCGCACCCAGGTCTCGAACAGGTTGTAGATCCGCCGGTACTCGTTGAGCCAGCTGGCGGGCTCGCGGAAGCCGTGCGGCTCGACGGGGAAGAGCGCGGTCTCGAAGGTGATCTTCTCGAGCTCGATGAGGCGCTGCACGAGGCGCACGGTGTCCTGGAAGAAGACGTTGTCGTCGAGCATCGGGGCGCAGAGGAGGAGCGGCTTCTCGAGGCCGGCGGCGAACTCGATGGGCGAGCTTCTCGCGTAGGCTTCCGGGTCGAGCTCGGGGGTGTTGAGGATGTTGGACGTGTAGCCGTGGTTGTAGTGCGCCCAGTCGGTGACCGGGCGCAGGGCCGCGCCGGCGGCGAAGAGGTCCGGCTCCTTGAAGAGGGCCATGAGCGTCAGGAAGCCGCCGTAGGAGCCGCCGTAGACGCCGACCCGCGCGGGATCGACGTTCTCGTGGGCGACGAGCCAGGCGACGCCGTCCGCGAGGTCTTCGAGCTCGGGGGTGCCCATCTGCCGGTAGATCGCCGTGCGCCAGTCGCGGCCGTAGCCCGCCGACGCCCGGTAGTCCATGTCGAGGACGACGTAGCCGCGGCGGGTCAGCAGGGTGTGGAAGAGGAACTCGCGGAAGTACCCCGACCAGCCCTGGTGGGCGTTCTGCAGGTAGCCGGCGCCGTGGACGAACATCACGGCCGGGCGTTTCTCTCCCGGCGCCGCGGCGCCCGGCGGCGGCAGGTAGAGGCGCGAGTGGATGGGGCGGTCGACGTGGGTCGAAGGCACGGCGACGAACCGCGGGGCGGTCCAATCCACGGCGAGGAACTCGTCGCTCACGGTGTGGGTGACCTGGCGCGCCGCGGCGCCGGGCACCGCGTCCTGGACGAAGAGCTCGGGCGGCCGCGTCGCCGTCGAGTGCTCGACGAGCAGGCGCGCGCCGTCGGGCGACAGCCGGGCGGAGCTCACGCCGCCGAGGGCCGTGATCTGGAGGGTCTCGCCGGTCGCGGGATCGACGCGGAAGGCGTCGTAGCGGCCGGGGTGCTCGGGGTTGGCCAGGTAGTAGATGGCGCGCCCGTCGGGGCTCGGCTCCGGCTCCGAGACGACGAAGGCGCCGCCGGCGAGCCGTGCGGCCCGCGCCCCCGCCGCCGTGCCGATCGTGTAGAGCCCCGACCAGCCCTCTTCCTCGGACAGGTACCAGAGAGTCCGATCGTCCGGCAGCCAGCCGAAGTCGTTGTGGTCGTAGTTGATCCAGGCCGGATCGCGCAGGTGATGGAGCGGTCGCAGCGCCGGGCCCGCGAAGTCGACGGTGGCGAGCCAGCGGTCCTTGTTGTCCTGGCTCTCCAGCATCACGGCGACGTGCTCGCCGTCGCGGCTCCACCGGACGCTGAGGACCGCCACCGGCCGCGGGGCCGGCTCGCCGCCCTCCGCCTCGGCCGGCGGCTCGCCGCTTGCCGCCGCTCCTGCCTGGTCGGCGCCGGCCTCCCGGGCCTCGGCGGCGCGGGCCGCGGCCGCTTGCCGCAGGTCGGCGAGAGGATCGTCGCTGACGGCGGGCAGCGGCGCGAGCGGCAGCGGGTGGGCCGCGTGGCCCGCGAGGTCGAGGAGCAGGAGCGCGCGCGCCACGGGCTCGCCGCTGCCGACCTTGGCCCTCACCTCGCGGGTCTCGACGTCGCCGCTCTCCGTGACCCAGAGCGGCATCTCCGTGCGCTGCTCGTCGGGACGGTCGGCGGGAACCGTGACGAGGAGGAGCCAGCGCAGGTCGGGCGACAGCGACGAGCTCTCGATCTCGATCGCGTCGCCGAGGTAGAAGGGCAGCGGCGCCCGGGTGGGGTCGGCCCCCTGCTCGGCCCGCTCGCGCTCCTCCTCGGCCTCCTTCTTCTCCTTGCCCTCCCGGAGATGGTCGAAGAGCCGCAGCTGCTGGGCGGCGAGGAAGCCCTCGTCCTCCTCCTCGTCCCGCGGATCGTCCGCGAGCCGCAGGTCGGCCACCTGGACCTCGAGCCCGTCCGCGAGCTGGCGGACGAAGAACGAGCCGTCGCGCTCGAAGGCGACGCCGTCCTCGGCGGCCGTGAAGAAGGGATCGCGCTCCTCGCTCGCGGTCCGCGTCAGCTGCCGGATGGCGCCGCTCGCCAGGTCCTTGACGTAGACGTCGCCGCGGCGGGAGTAGACCTTGCGGCCGCGGTCTCGGGAATAGCGGCCCCCGCCGACGTCGATCCTGCCTCGCTCCTCGGGGGCGACCGTCCGCAGGACCTCCCCTTCGAGGTCGGCCTGCAGGAGCTCCCGCTCCTCGCTGCCCGCGACCTTGCGCTCGTAGTAGAACGACCGCCCGTCGTCCGCCCAGTACGGGCTCTCGGGCCCGCGGCCGATCCAGTCCGGATCGGCCATGATCCTCTCGAGCGTCACCTCGTCGTCCGCCGCGGCGGCGAGCGGCGCCAGCAGGGCGAGCAGCGCCACCAGGGGCGGCAGGCACGGTCGAGCGAGCGGGCTGCGGGTTCGGATCATGGATCACCTCGCGGGCGGCGGGATTGGCGGTATTGGCGGTATTGACTGCGGTACGATGCCACAGAATGCGCGGTCCCGTCAGGAGGTCGGCAAGGCCGGTCGCCGTGCCCTGCGGAGTGCTCGGCCTGGCGTGTCTCCTCCTCGGCTGCGCGGCCGCCCGCGCTCCGCGAGGCCCGGCGCCGCTCTCCAAGATCGCTTTCGGCTCCTGCGCTCACCAGGACCATCCGCAGCCGATCTGGGACGCCGTGCTCGCCGCCGAGCCCGATCTCTTCGTGCTCCTCGGCGACAACGTCTATGCCGACACGGCCGGCGCGACCGACGCCTCGGCCATGCGGGCCGTCTACGACCGCCAGGCCGCCACGCCCGGGTGGCGCCGGCTGCGGGCGACCACGGAGGTGGTGGCGACCTGGGACGACCACGACTACGGCGCGGACGACGGCGGCGCGGACTTCGCCGGCAAGGAGGGCGCCAAGGAGGAGTTCCTGCGCTTCTTCTCGATCCCGCGCGACGCTCCCGTTCGCGGCCGGGCGGGCGTCTACTCGGCCCGGGTCTGGGGTCCGCCGG
>JAOTWP010000034.1 GCA_029862975.1 Acidobacteriota bacterium | reverse complement strand
GGGAAGCTCGAGCTCGGGAAGCCCAGGTTCGGGAACCTCGAGCTCGGGAAGCTCCAGGCCGGCAGCCTCCGGGCCGGGAAGCTCCGGTTCTGGAAGCTCCAGGTCGGGAAGCTCCAGGTCGGAGATCTCGAGCTCCGACCTCGCCGGCTCCGCCGGCCGGAGGCGATCGAAGCGCGGCGGGTAGGAGGAGAGCTCCCAGTCCGTGGTCGGCTCCGGCTCCATCTCGAGCGGCCCGCCCGGCTCCGTCAAGTCGATCTCCTCGAGCCCGTCGACGCCGGCCGCCGCCGCCTGCCCACGGGGATCGAGGTCGATCTCCTGGTCGAGGTCGATCTCCTGGTCGAGATCGATCTCCCGGTCGAGATCGATCTCCCGGTCGAGATCGGTTCCCTGGTCGAGATCGATCTCCGGGCTCGCGAGCTCGCCGCCCGGCTCGAGGTCGGCGGCGGCCGCCGCCGGCGCGGGCTCGGCCGCGGATCGGGCGCCGCTCGTCATCTTGCGCACGATCTGGAGCAGCTCCTGGGAATCGAAGGGCTTCTTGAGGTGACCCTCCGCCCCGCACGCCGTCACCTCGGTCTCGTCCAGCTCCTCGAAGGTGCCGACGAGCAGGAGCACGGGCAGTTCCGGGCTCATCTCCTTGGCGCGGCGGCACACCTCGTAGCCCGCGGGCCCGGGCATGTGGACGTCGGCGATGAGGAGGTCCGGCAGGGCTCGCTCGAGGCTCGCGAGCGCCTCGTCGCCGCTGCCGACGGCATCGACGTCGAAACTCTCGTCCATGAACGTCAGCTCGACCACCTTCTGGATCGTGAGGCTGTCGTCCGCGAGTAGAATCCGCTTGTTCATCGAGCCCTCCCAAATCGGCCGGTCGGTCGGTCGCCCGGGTCCCCGCCCGCGTCCCCGTCGAGGTCCACGTCCAGGACGCGGTGAGTATAGTGCAGTTGCCCGGCCCGGCCGGAGCCGGCCCGGCGGGCTCCTCCGCCCGGCAGGGATCAGCCGCGCAGGACGTGGCGCGCGATGACCAGCCGTTGCATCTCGCTCGTCCCCTCGTAGATCGTCGTCACGCGCACGTCGCGGTACAGCCTCGAGATCTCGGAGTCGTCGCTGAACCCGTTGCCGCCGTGGATCTGCAGGGCCGTGTAGCAGGCCCGATTGGCCGCTTCGGAGGCGTAGAGCTTGGCCTGCGACGCCAGGCGGCCGCCGTGGTGCTCGCCCTCGTGACCTGCTGCGTGGCGGGTCAGGACGCGGGCCGCCTCCAGCTCGGTCGCCATCTGCGCGATCTGGAACTGGACGGCTTGATGGCGGGCGATCGGCACCCCGAACTGGACGCGCTGGCGCGCGTACGAGATCGCCAGCTCGGTCGCCCGCTGGTGGATCCCGACCGCCTGTGCCGCGATGCCCAGCCGCGAGTGATCGAGCGTCGCCAGGGCGATCTTGAAGCCCTCCCCGACCTGCCCCAGCAGGTTGCCCGCCGGGATCCGGCAATCCGTCAGGAGGAGAGGAGCGGTCCGCGAAGCCTTGAGCCCCATCTTCGTCTCGGGCTCGCCAACGGCGAGTCCGGGGCTGTCGGCCGCGACGACGAACGCCGTCACGCCGCGGCTTCCGGCCGCGGGATCCGTCTTCGCCATCACGACGTAGGTCGCGGCGAATCCGGCGTTGGTGATCCAGGCCTTCTCGCCGTTGAGCAGCCAATGATCGCCGTCGCGCCGTGCCGTGGTGCGCATGGCGGCCGCGTCGCTACCGGAGCCGGGCTCGGTAAGGCCGAACCCGCCGAGATGCACGCCTGCCGCCAGCGGCGGCAGGAAGCGCTCGCGCAGCTCGTCGCTGCCGAAGCAGTAGATCGGCCAGGCGCAGACGGAGTTCGAGACGCTCATCGTGACCGCCACCGAGGGGCAGACGCGGGCGATCTCCTCCACCGCGACGACGTAGCTGACGGTGTCGAAGCCGGCGCCGCCGTAGCGCTCGCCGACGAGCATCCCCAGCAGGCCCATCTCGCCCATCTCCCGCAGGATGTCCGCGGGGAACTCGTGGGTGCGCTCCCGCTCGTCGACGCCGGGCCGGATCCGCTCCTCCGCGAAGCGCCTCACCTCGGAGCGCAGGAGCTCCTGCTCCGCGGTCAGGGCAAAGCTCGAGGTCGGCATTTGGGGGCGGATCTAGCTGCCGAGAATCGCGCTGGCGATCACGACCTTCTGGATCTCGCTCGTGCCCTCGTAGATCTCGGTGATCCGCGCGTCTCGAAAGTACCGCTCGACGTTGTAGTCCTTGGTATACCCGTAGCCGCCGTGGATCTGCAGCGCCTTGCTCGTCACCCGCTGGGCCATCTCGGAGGTGAAGAGCTTGGCCTGCGCCGCCTCGAGGCTGTAGCGCTTCTTGTGCTCTTTGGCCCATGCCGCCTTCCAGGTCAGGAGCCGTCCGGCGTCGATCTCGGTCGACATGTCGGCGAGGTAGAACTGGATGGCCTGGAAGTCGGCGATCGAACGGCCGAACTGACGGCGGTCCCGCGAGTAGGCCAGAGCCTCCTCGAACGCGCCCTGGGCAATGCCCACGGCCTGTGCCGAGATCCCCACCCGGCCGCCGTCCAGGGTCGCCATGGCGATCTTGAATCCCATGCCTTCCTCGCCCACCCTCTGGGCCGCGGGCACCCGCAGATCCTCGAAGACGAGCTCCGTCGTGCCCGAGGCGTTGACCCCCAGCTTGTACTCGTGGGCGCCGCGGCGAAAGCCCGGCCGGTCGGTCTCGACGATGAACGCCGTGATGCCCTTGTGCCGCGCCTCCAGATCGACCGACGCGAAGACGAGGGCGAGATCGGCATGCGAGCCGTTGGTGATGAACACCTTGCTGCCGTCGAGCACGTAGTCGTCGCCGTCGCGCCGCGCCGTCGTCCGCAGGGCCGCGGCGTCGCTTCCCGCGTCGGGCTCGGTCAGGGCGAAGCAGCCGAGCTTCCTGCCCGCTGCCAGAGGCTCGAGGAAGCGCTGCTTCTGCTCCTCGCTGCCGAACGCGAGGAGGGGGTCGCAGACGAGCGAGTTGTTGACCGACAGGACCACGGCGCTCGAGGCGCAGACCCGCGCGATCTCCTCCACGACGATGCAGTAGGAGACGCCGTCCATCCCGGCGCCGCCGTACTCGTCGGGCACCGCCACGCCCGCCAGGCCGAGCTCACCGGCGCGGTCGAAGAAGTCGCGCGGGAACTCGCCGCTCTCGTCGATCTCCCGCGCCCGCGGTGCCACGACCTCGGCGGCGAATCGGCGCACCGTCTCCCGCAGGAGGAGCTGCTCTTCGCTCAACTGGACGTGCATGCGGGGCGGCTTCCTCCGGCGGCCTGTGGGTGCAAGAGCGGCCGGGACGGGCGGCCGGGAATGCCCCGCGATGCTAGCAACCGGGGGAATCGGGGGTCAAGGAAGCGCGGCGGCCGGCGTCACGGGAGCTCGCCCGCGTCGCCGCCGACCCCCGACTCGCGCGCGATCTCGTACTGCTCCATCTTCTTGTAGAGGTTGCTCCGCGGCGTGTCGATCGCCTTGGCGGTCGCCGTCACGTTCCAGTCGTTCTCCCGCAGCTTGCGCACCAGAAAGAGCTTCTCCGCGCTGGCCCGGAACTCGCGCAGCGTCTTGGCGGCGGCGAGCGCGCCGCCGAGGCCGGGGCGACCGTCGCCGAGGCTGACGACGACGTCCTGGGCCCGGACGGTCTCGCCCGGCGCCAGGATCAGCAGCCGCTCCACCACGTTCTTGAGCTCCCGGACGTTGCCCTTCCAGGGCAGCGTTCGCAGCCGCTCCAGGGCTTCGGGCTCGAAGTCCTTGCCGCGGTAGTTGTTCGTCCGCGCGTAGACCCGCACGAAGTAGTCCACGAGCTCCGGGATGTCCTCCAGGTGCTCGCGCAACGGCGGCGTGCGGACGGGGATCACGTTGAGCCGGTAGAAGAGATCCTCCCGGAAGTCCCCGGCGGCGATCGCTTCTTCGAGGTTGCGGTTGGTGGCGGCGACCACGCGAACGTCCACGGTCGCCGTGCGCTGGGCGCCGACCGGCTCGACCTCGCCGCTCTGCAGGACGCGGAGTACCTTGGCCTGGGTGCGCGCCGACATGTCGCCCACCTCGTCGAGAAAGATGGTGCCGCCGTCGGCCGCGATGAACTTGCCGAGCTGCTTGCGCACGGCGCCGGTGAAGCTGCCCTTCTCGTGCCCGAAGAGCTCGCTTTCGATGAGCTCCTCGGGGATCGCGGCGCAGTTGACCTGGACGAGGGGCTTCTGCGCGCGGGCGCTCAAGCGGTGGATGGCCGCCGCCACGAGCTCCTTGCCGGTGCCGCTCTCGCCCGTGATGAGGACCGTGGCCGGCGTCGGCGCCGCCTTCTCGAACGTGCTGCGCAGCTGGCGCATGGCGGCCGAGGAGCCGATGATCTCGTCGGCGGCCGGCGCGATGGCCTCGCGGCGCAAGCGGTAGCTCTCGACGGCGTTGCGCAGGCTCACGAGGACGCGGTCGCGCTCGAGCGGCTTTTCGATGAAGTCGTAGGCGCCGCGGCGGGTCGCCTCCACCGCCGTCGAGACGTCCCCATGGCCGGTGATGATCACCACCGGCATGTCGTAGCCGCGCTCGCGGAAGGCCGTCAGCGCGTCCAGCCCGTCCATCTCGGGCATCTTGATGTCCAGAAGCACGGCGTCCGGCGGCGCCTTGCCCAGCCGCACCAGGGCCTCGCGGCCGCTGGCCGCCTCCTCGACGCGGTAGCCCTCGAACTCGAGGATCATCCGCAGGCTGTCGCGGATCGACGATTCGTCGTCGACCACCAGCACGACGCCCCGTACCGCATCGCTCCCGGCGCTCATCGCGTCAGTCTAGCAGCCGGCAAGGGCGGGTCCCGTGGCCCCCGGACGGTCCTCGCGGCCGCGGCACGCTAGCGTGTTCGCTCGCGCAGCACGGACAGCGCCGCCGGGCGCGCGACGTGGAATCCCTGCGCGTAGTCCACCTTGATTGCGCTCAGGGCCTTGAGGGTCGGCTCGTCCTCCACGGACTCGGCGACCGTCTTCATCTGCATCACCTGGCCGATCTGGTTGATCGCCTCGACCAGGGCGCGCTGGATCGGGTCGCGGGTCAGCCCCTTGACGAACTGCCCGTCGATCTTGATCAGGCCGACGGGGAGATTGCGCAGGTAGCCGAACGAGCTCAGGCCGGCGCCGAAGTCGTCGAGCACGAAGACGGAGCCCTGGCCTCTGAGCTCCGTGATGAAGCGCATGGCGCGACCGAGGTTCGAGATCGCGGCCGTCTCGGTGATCTCGAAATAGACCCGGGCCGGATCGACCCGCGAGGTCTCGAACTGCTCCAGGACGTACTGGAGGAAGGTCTCGTCGCCGAGCGACTGCCCGGAGAGATTGATCGCGAACGCGACGCCGGCAAAGCCGGGCGCGTTGCCGTGAACGGCCAGCTCCGCGAGTGCCTTGCGCACGACCCAGCGGTCGATCAGGACGGCCAGCCCGTGGGCCTCTGCCACCCGCATGAACTCCGCCGGCAGCACCATGCGGTCCTGCTCGTCGCGCATCCTCAGCAGCAGCTCGATGATCCGCCGCTCGCTGCTGTACAGCGGCTCGATCGGCTGCCCGTAGAGCTCGAAGGTGTCCGTGGCCAGGGCGTTCTGCACCACCTGGATGAGCTGCAGCTGGTCGCGCCGCTCCGAGAGCACGGAATCGTCCGGCCGGTAGATCTCGACACGGTTGGCGCCTTTCTGCTTGGCGATGTAGCACGCCCCGTCCGCCGCCCCGATCACCTCCGCCACGCTCGCCGCCTGGCCGTCGAGGCTCACGAGACCGACGCTGGCGGTGACGTTGAAGACCTTGTCGTCCCAGGAGAACCGGAACATCTTGATGTCCTTGCACAGCGAGTGCGCGATGTCGGTCGCTTTCTGGAGCGGACAGTCGGTCAGCAGGATGCCGAACTCGTCCCCCCCCAGCCGCCCCAGGGTGTCCGAGCCGCGGAAGTTGCACCGCAAGAGCGAACCGATCTGCTTGAGCATCTCGTCGCCCGCGAGATGTCCGCAGGTGTCGTTGATGATCTTGAAGTTGTCGAGATCGACGTAGCACAGCGCGTGGGTGTGCTGCTCGCCGCGGGCGTCGGCCAGCGCTTCTCCCAGGCGGCGCTCGAACTCCACGCGGTCGAAGAGACCGGTCAGACCGTCGTGCGTGGCGCGGAAGAGCATCTGGCTCTCCAGGCCGCGCAGCTCCGAGAGGTCCCGCATCTCCACCACCCAGGCCGGGTCCGAGGCCGGCATCATGAGCTTGCGGATCTCGCAGCGCACGGGTAGCTCCGTGCCGTCGCGCCGGATCAGGCGGCTGTTCATCGAGCCCTCGAAGCCGCGCTCCTCCGGCTGGACGCGCAGGCGCTCCCCCGTCTTGTCGTCGACCAGGTGGACGACGGTCTGTACGGGTCGGCCGAGCGCCTCCTCCGAGCGCCATCGGGTCATGCGCTCGGCAGAGGAGTTGATCGCCACGATCGTGCCGTCGGCGCTCATCCGCACGACGCCGTCGGCGAGGTGGTCGAGCAGGGCGAGCTGCAGGGCCAGCTGCTCCTCGACCTGATTCTGCCCCCGGGTCTCGTCCGTGATCCCGATGGCGACGCCGCTGAGCGTGACCGGATCGCCCTTCGCGTTCTTGGTCGTGGCGCCGCGCAGCAGGACCCAGTGCTCGCCGCCCGACGCGTCCAGGACGCGCACCTCGAGGCGCAGGCGGCCCGACTCGATGGCGCGGCGGACGGCGTTGCGGACCTCGCCCACCGAGTCCGGGTGGAAGAGCGCCATGGCCTCTTCGAACGCGAGGGAGCGCAGCACCGAGCCGAACGCCTCCGGGAGACGGTGCGGGACCGTCACCCGGAGCCGCTTGAGGTCGAGCTCCCAGCTCGTCAACCGCCCCGAGCGATGCGCCCGATTGACCTCGCGCAGCCGGTTGGTGAGAGCTTCCTCGAGCCGGCTGTCGCGAGTGACGTCGAGCAGCAGGATCGTCTCTTCGTCGTGCCCCTGCCCCGCCTGACGGTGGAGGGCGTAGCGGCGGCCGGCGGCGGGGCCCGCGAGAGCCCGCACCTTGCGGCTCGCCCCCTCCCCGGTCTCCTTCGAGGGCGCGGCGACGTGGGCCAGGGCGGAGAACCGCTCATCGAAGGCGCCGCCGACGACGCGGTCGCCGAAGAGCTCCACGGCGCGCCCGTTGGCGGCGGTCACCTCTCCGGCCCGCAGCTGCAGGGCGGGCAGCTCGAGCGTGTAGAACCACCTCGGCCCGGGCGCGGCCTCCACGACCGCCGCTTCGCTGCGCGCTGGATTCTCCGTCACCCCGATGCGTTCTCCCGCGGTCCCGACAGGACGCCAGAGCAGCTGGCTCAGGGGGATCGCCGGAGGCCGATTATGGCACTATCCACATCCCAGCGGTCGGGAGCCGGGACGGCGGGCGCGGGCGGTCCGGAGTCGGAGCACTCCGGACCGCCTGGCGACCTTCGCTCTAGGGCTTGGCGGGGAACGCGAAGACCGGCTGCCCCTCCGCGCCGTTGACGAACCGGCGCACGTACAACCGCAGCCGGCTTCCCGAACGCGCTTCGCCGATGATGCTCTCGAACTCGGCGCTGCTGGTCACCGGCCGGCCGTTGACCTCGGAGATGATGTTGACGGCGTCCTGCGCCCGGACGCCGGCGTCATAGAGGGGACTGCGCGGCGAAACGGCCGTCACCCAGACCCCTGCCACGTCGTCGGGAATGCGGTGCATAGCACGCAGGCCGGGGGCGAGATCCTGGTAGCGGATTCCCAGCCACTCGATTCCGCCCTCGGTCTCCTCGTCGGCCGGCGCGGTCTCGACTCCCTCCGCCGGGCGCTCGGCCAGCACGACCTCGCGCTTGATCTTCTTGCCGTTGCGCAGGATCTCCAGCTCGACCTCGGCCTCGGGTCCTTGCGCCGAGACGTAGTCGATGAGCTCCCTGGTGTTGCGCACGGCGCGTCCGTCCATCTCGAGCACGATGTCTCCGACCTCGACGCCGCCTTTCTCGGCCGGCATGTCGGGGGTCAGGCTCATCACCAGGGCGCCATCCGTGGACTCGAGGCCGAAGGCCTCGGCGGCTTCCGGCACCAGGTCGGTGACCTGCATGCCCAGGAAGCCCCGGCGCACCCGGCCCGAGTCGCGCAGCTGCGGCAGCACGGCCTTCAGCGTGCTGACGGGAACGGCGAAACCGATGTTCTCGGAGCCGTAGTTGATCGCCGTGTTGATCCCGATCACCTGCCCCGAGAGATTGATCAGCGGGCCGCCCGAGTTGCCGAAGTTGATCGCCGCGTCGGTCTGGATGAAGTTCTCGAACGACGAGGTCTCGCTCGAGATCCCGATGCGGCGCTGCTTGGCGCTGACCACGCCGACGGTCACCGTGTTCAGGAGCCCCGCCGGCGATCCGATCGCCATCACCCAGTCGCCGGGGCGGACGGACTCGCTGTCGCCGAGCTCCAGGTACTCGAGGTCGTGGTCGCTCTCCACCTTGAGCAGCGCCAGATCCGTCGCCGGGTCCGCGCCCCGCACCTCGGCGTCGTACTCCCGGTCGCCGATCCTCACCTGCAGGCGCTCGGCGCCCCGGATCACGTGGTTGTTGGTGACCACGTAGCCGTCGGCCGAGACGAGGAAGCCGCTGCCGCCGGAATCGCGGCGAAACTCGCGGTCCTCGTCCCCACGCTCGGGGCCGCGCGGCCGCATGAAGAAGTCGAAGGGCTGGCTGCGCCGATGCTCCTCGGCGCTCTCGAAGGAGCTCGCGTCGATCGACACGACGGCGATGGAGGCCCGCTCCGCCAGATCCGCGAAGCTCGGCAGGACCGGGGCGCCGGCCTGCGGCATCTCGACCTGCGATTCGCGCGCCGCCTCCGATCTGGCGGCCGGCGTCAGGTCCAGGCCGCCCGCGAGCACGATCCCGAAGATCACGGCACCGAGCACCAGCGCCGCCGTCGTCGTCTGTCTCTTCACGTTCTCACTCATGATGGTCTCGAATCTCCTTCGCCGGTCGTGTATTCCACCAGGGAACGCTCATTGAAGCAAGGTTGCTGCCAAGCTCGCGGGCGTGGCCCCGGCAGGGCGGAACTCGCGCTCCCGGCGCCGCCACACCCTGCGGCGCTGCCAATTTGGCGCCGTGAACGGCAGCGCTGACCCGGGCGGCGGCGGGTCGCGGTCCGGAGTCCGCAGCCGCGGACGCCAGCCCGCCCGTGAGCTAGCTCAGAGACCTGTGAGACAGAGCCCGTTGCCGTCTCTCGCCTTTGCGGGTATACTCCCGCCTCACCTGTTCGCTGTCGGTGGATGGAGTGGGCGTGAGCCCGCTTTTTTTTGTCCCTCCCGACGGCGCGACGGAGAGGAGATGACTCACGCCAAGCTGGATGACGAGTTGATGGCCGAGTTCGCCGCGGTCGCCGAGAGCGCCGGCTGCGAGCTCGTGGACGCTCGTTTCCGCGGCGGGATGCTCCGCGTCGTCCTCGACCATCGCGACGGAGTGACCCTCGAGCACTGCCAGACGGTCTCCAAACAGGTCTCGGCGCTGCTCGACGTGGCCGATTGGGGGCGGGGGAGATACACTCTCGAGGTCACATCGCCGGGGCTGGACCGCGAGCTCGTCCGGCCCGCGGACTTCCGCCGGTTCGCGGGGAGCCTGATCAAGGTGACCTGGCAGCCGCCGGATGGCAAGCGCACGGTGGTGGGCACGCTCGCCGCGGGGCCGGCCGAAGACGCCGGCGGCCAGGGCGAGATCGAGGTTCGCGTTGGTCCGGAGGAGTCCTACCACATCGCTTTGCAGTCCATTCAGATCGCTCGACTCGTTCCCGAGCTCTAGCGCGCAGAGGTCCCGACACCCATGGCAACGACACACACCCCGGAGTTCAGTCTCGAAGAAGTGCTGCAACAGGCGGCGCGCGAGCGCGACATCGACATGGAGCGCTGGATCGCGGCGCTCGAGGACGCGATGGCCTCGGCCGCCAAGAAGCAGCACCGCATCAAGGCTCCCGTGCGCTCGACCTTCGACCGCAAGAACGGGACCTTCTCGGCCTTCATCGTCAAGACGGTCGTGGAGGAAGTCGAGGACCCGCAGGCCGAATGGACCCTCGAAGAGGCCCGCGACCACGATCCCGAGGCCGAGGTCGGCACCGAGATCCACATCCCGGTCTCGACCGCCGGACTGGGCCGGATCGCGGCCCAGTCGGCCAAGCAGGTGCTCTACCAGCGCATCCGCGAGGCGGAGCGGGAGAAGATCTACAACGAGTTCATCGACCGCGTCGGCGAGGTGGTCAACGGGACCGTCAAGCGATTCGAGCGCGGCGACATCATCGTCGACCTCGGCCGGACCGAGGCCGCCGTGCCGCGCAGCGAGCAGTCGCGCCACGAGCGCTACAGCCAGGGCGAGCGCATCCGCGCCGTCATCGCGGACGTCCATACCCAGCCGAAAGGCCCCCAGGTCGTGCTTTCGCGCACCGACCCGCGGCTCTTGATGAAGCTCTTCGAGATGGAGGTGCCGGAGATCTACGACGGGACGGTCCAGATCAAGGCCGCCGTGCGCGCCCCGGGCGAGCGCGCCAAGGTCGCCGTCTTCAGCCGCGAGCGCGACGTCGACCCGGTGGGAGCCTGCGTCGGCATGAAGGGGTCGCGGGTCCAGTCCATCATCCGCGAGCTGCGTGGCGAGAAGATCGACATCATCGAGTACAGCGAGGATCTCGTCACCTTCGCGCAGAGCGCCCTGGCGCCGGCGCGCATCACCCGCGTCTCGGTCACCCACCCGGGCGAAGAGCCGCATCTCGACGTCATCGTCGAGGACGACCAGCTCTCGCTGGCGATCGGCAAGCGCGGCCACAACGTGCGGCTGGCGGCCGAGCTGCTGGGCGCGAAGATCGACATCAAGAGCGAGTCGGACGTCAAGGGCGAGGTCGCCGACGCCTTGGCCGACATGCTGCACCTGGCGATGTCGGAGGAAGAGGCCGCCGCGGGGGCCGCGGCGGCGGGGACGGAGGAGGCGGAGCCCTCGATCGGCGGCACCGATTTCATGGCCGCGCTGAGCAAGGCCTTCCAGGAGGCCGAGGCCGAGGACGCCCCGGCCGGCACCGGACAGGAGGCCGAGGCCGAGGACGCCCCGGCCGGCACCGGAGAAGAAGAGTAGTAGAGTCCCGGCGATGGGATCCGGCAAGCACGAGGATCGCGAGGAGCAGCGACGGCAGATGGCAAAGATCAAGGTCAAGGACCTGGCACGGAAGATGGGGCTCCCCGATCAGGACCTCCTCTTCAAACTGAAGTCGATCGGCCTGCGACTGGACAGCGTCGAGACCGAGATCGACGCCAGCCTGCTGCAATCGGCGCTCGAGGGCCGCAACGTCACCCAACCCCGCGAGGTCATCCTGCGGGACGAGGAGGCGAAGGCCGCGGCGCCGGCGCCGCGGCGCCGGCCCATCCGGCCCTCGCGCCCCGGCCCCGCGCGCCCGCCACGGCGCCGGCCGCTCATCCAGAAGGTCGAGCCGCGGATCCGGACGATTCCCGTCACCGAGCGTCCGGCGCCCGCTCCCCCGTCCGTCCCCCCGTCCGCGCCGGCGGCCGCTCCCCAGCCCGCGGCGTCCGCACCGGGCGCGCCGCCCCCGGCGGCCACCTCCCCCGCCGCGCCGCCCCGCCGCGACAAGCGGCCCCAGCCCGGGACCGCCCGTCCGGGCCGCGGGGAGCGGCGCAAGGCGAGGCGCGGCGCGGGATCGTCGATCGAGCTGCCGGAGATCCCGGACGCCCCCGTGACCGTCACCGAGGGGATGACCGTCCGCGAGTTCGCCGAGAAGCTCGGGCTCAAGGGCAAGGACCTGATCAAGCTCCTCATGGAGCGCGGGCAGATGGTGACCGTCAACCACCTCCTCGACCCCGCCTCGGCGATCGAGATCGCCGAGGGCCTCGGCGCTCAGGCGATGACCGTGACCTTCGAGGAAGAGGTCCAGCTGCGCCAGGAGCTCACGGGCGACGACGCGGGCGTCGAAAAGGTGGCGCGCGCCCCGGTCGTGACGATCATGGGCCACGTCGACCACGGCAAGACGACCCTGCTCGACACCATTCGCTCGTCGAAGGTCACCGCGGGCGAGTTCGGCGGCATCACCCAGCACATCGGCGCCTACGAGGTGCCGGTGAAGGACTCGAAGATCGTGTTCCTGGACACGCCGGGGCACGAGGCGTTTACGATGATGCGGGCCCGAGGCGCCGCCGCGACCGACATCGTGGTGCTCGTCGTCGCCGCCGACGACGGGGTGATGCCGCAGACCCTCGAGGCCATCGACCACGCCAAGGCGGCGAACGTGCCGATCATCGTCGCCGTCAACAAGATCGACAAGGCCAACGCCAACCCCGATCGGGTGAAGAAGGAGCTCTCCGAGCAAGGGCTGCTCGTGGAGCAGTGGGGCGGCGAAACGGTGAGCGTCGACATCTCCGCCCTGAACAACGAGGGCGTCGTGGAGCTTCTCGAGATGATCGCGCTGACCACCGAGCTCCTGGAGCTCAAGGCGTCGCCGGCCCTCGACGCCCAGGGCGTGGTCATCGAGGCGCGCAAGGAACCGGGCCGCGGCATGCTCGCGACGGTCCTCGTCCAGGACGGGACGCTGGCGGTGGGCGACGTCTTCGTGGCCGGCGCCACCTGGGGCAAGGTACGCTCGATGACGAACGATCTCGGAGAGCGGATCGAGAAGGCCGGGCCCTCGACTCCCGTCGAGGTGACCGGCCTCAACGACCTGCCGGCGGCCGGCGACCCCTTCCAGGTGGTGCAGAAGGAGTCGGAGGCGCGCAGCGTGTCCGAGTTCCGGCAGGTCGAGCTGCGCAATCGCCAGCTCGTCGCGACCCCGGGCAAGGTCTCCCTCGAGCAGCTCTTCGATCGCATCCAGGAGGGCGAGGCCAAGGAGCTGGCAGTCGTCCTCAAGGCCGACGTCCAGGGGTCGCTCGAGGTCCTCAAGGACACCCTTGCGAAGCTCTCGACCGACCAGGTCAAGGTGCACGTGATCCGCGGCGGCGTCGGCGGCATCACGACGGACGACGTGCTGCTGGCCTCCGCCTCGCAGGCGATCATCGTCGGCTTCAACGTCCGCCCGGAGCGCAATGCCGCCGAGCTGGCGGACAAAGAAGAGATCGACGTGCGCCTGCACACCGTGATCTACGAGCTCGTCGACGAGCTCACGAAGGCGATGGTGGGACTCCTGGACCCGACCTTCCGCGAGGTGACTCGAGGCAGGGCCGAGGTGCGGGAGGTCTTCAAGGTTCCCAAGCTCGGCCGCGTGGCCGGCTGCCATGTGGTCGAGGGCCTCGTGCCCCGCAGCGCGCGCGCCCGCCTGCTGCGCGACAACGTCGTGGTCTGGGAAGGCAAGCTGGCGTCCCTGAAGCGCTTCAAGGACGACGCCAGCGAGGTGCGCAGCGGCTTCGACTGCGGCATCGGGCTCGACGGCTACCAGGACGTCAAGCCCGGGGACATCATCGAGGCCTACGTCCAGGAAGAGGTCGCCGCCTCGCTCTAGGCGGCCCCGGAGGGGGCGAGAGCGGTGGCCCGCGCGGCCGCGCCGCTCCCCCGCCGCCTCGCCGACGGCTCCCATGCCCGTCTCCGTCGTCACCGTCGAGATTCACCTGCCCGGCGCCCGCAGCCTCAAGGAAAAGCGAAGGATCGTGAAGAGCCTCAAAGACCGGATCCACGGCCGGTTCCGGGTGTCGATCGCCGAGACCGCGCTCCACGAGCTTCATCAGAGAAGCGAGCTGGGGATCGCGGCGGTCGCTCCGGACGGCGCGCACCTGCGCCGCCTCGGCGAGCAGCTCCGGCGGCTCTTCGACGAGCGCTACGACATCGTCGTCACCCGCTGGGACGAACGGCTCGTGGAGGACGGCGGATGAGCCGCCGCACCCAGCGGGTCGAGGACCTGCTCCGGGCCGAGCTCGCGGATCTGCTCCTCCGCGAGGCGCGTGACCCGCGCCTGCGGGAGGCTCACGTCTCGGCCGTCGAGGTCTCTCCCGACCTCGGCAGCGCTCGGGTCCGGGTCTCGATCCTGGCCGGCGACGAGGAGCGGCGGGCCACCCTGGACGCGTTGAACCGCGCGGCGGGGTTCTTCCGCACCCGGCTGGCCGGCCGCCTGCGCCACATGCGGCGGGCGCCGGCGCTGGCCTTCGAGCTCGACCGCGGTCCCGAGCACAGCCAACGAATCAGCGAACTCCTGGAGAACTCCGAATGAGCAGCGTGCCCCCACCCGACGGACTGATGCAGGCGCTACGCAACGGCCAGCGCTTCCTGTTGACCGGCCACCGACGTCCCGACGGAGACTCGCTCGGATCCGCGCTCGGACTGGCCCGCATCCTGCGGCAGCTCGGCAAGGGAGCCCTGGTCTGGAATCGGGACCCCATGCCTCCGGTCTACGGCGCCCTGGCCGGCAGCGACCGCGTCCACGTGGGCGAAGAGCCGCCCGCAGGCTTCCCCGACGCCTTCGACTACTCGATCTGCCTCGAGTGCCCGAGCCTCGATCGCACCGGCCTGGAGGCGGCGCTGTCCCAGCTCGCGATCCTCAACCTCGACCATCACCTCGGCAACGAGCTCTTCGGCGAGACCAACTGGATCGATACCGGCGCCCCGGCGCTCGGCGAGATGATCTACCGCCTGGCCGCCGCCCTCGGCGTCGCGGTCGACGCGGCCACCGCCACGGCCCTCTACACCGCCGTGATGACCGACACCGGCGGTTTCCGGTTCGGCAACACGACGGCGGGCGCCTTCGAGACGGCGGCGGCCCTCGTCCGCGGCGGGGCGCAGCCCGACGAGGTCAGCCGTTGGATCTACGAGAGCCAGTCGGAAGCCACCGTGCGGCTGCTCGGCGAGATGCTGACGAGCCTGGAGCTCCACCACGGCGGCCGGATCGCCACCGTGTCGCTCACCGACGGCATGTTCGAGCGCAGCGGCGCGACGGCCGCCGACGCGGAGGATCTCGTGGACTACCCGCGCTCCATCGCCGGAGTCGATGCTGTGCTCCTGCTCCGGCAGATCGCCCCCGGCGGGTACAAGGGCTCGCTGCGCAGCCGCGGCAGCGTCGACGTCGAGGCGATCGCCCGCTCCTACGGCGGCGGCGGACACAAGAACGCGGCGGGCTTCGAGGCCGAGGGCGAGCTCCCCGCGCTCACCGCCACGCTCGTCGAACGGCTCCGGGCAGCCCTCGCTTGAGCTCCGCCGCCGCCCGAGACGGGCTGTTGCTGGTCGACAAGCCGGGCGGCTGCACGTCGCACGACGTCGTCCAGCGCACGCGGCGCATCGTGGGCCAGCGCGGCGTCGGGCACTGCGGCACCCTCGACCCCGGCGCCACCGGACTGCTCGTCCTGACCCTGGGCCGCGCCACCCGGCTGACCCGCTTCCTCATCCAGGCGCCGAAGGTCTACGAGGGAGAGATCCGGTTCGGCGTGTCGACCGACACCTACGACGCCCTGGGTCAGGTGACCGGCGAGCGGCCGATCGCGGGTTTGACCCACGAGCTCGTCGCCGCGGCGATGCCGAGCTTCGTCGGCACCTACGCGCAGGCCGCGCCGCCGTTCAGCGCCAAGAAGGTCGACGGCCGGAAACACTACGAGCTCGCCCGCAAGGGCGAGGACGTGCCGGAGATCCGCAAGGAGATCACGGTCTACTCGTTCGAAGCGAGCGGCCGCCTCGAGGACGGCCGGCTGCCCTTCCGGCTCGAGTGCACCTCCGGCACCTACGTGCGGACCCTGGCGCAGGAGCTCGGGAAGTCCACCGGCTACGGCGCCCACCTCGCGTCGCTGCGGCGCACGAGGGTCGGACCCTTCCGGGTCGACGAGGCCATCGGCCTCGAGCCGCTGGCCGCCCTCGAGGACCCCGCGGACGGGGCCTGGTGGATTCCCTTCCACGCGATTCCGCTGCCGTTCGGCCAGCTGGTCGTCGAGCCTCGCCAGGCGCGCCGGCTCCTCCACGGCCAGACGGTGCTCGTCCGCGACCTCGAGGGCGAGGAAGGGGACTGGGTCAAGCTGCTCGACAGCCGCCACCGGTTCATCGCGGTCGGCACGATCAGCGAGCGGATCGGCTCCGGAGCCGGGATCGTCCAGCCGCGAATCGTGTTCTCCTAGAGACCCGGAGCCCCTTCGCGACGGCGGTTTCTGTGCTAGAGTCCGGCGCGGAAAAAGACCGCAGAAGACAGATAGAAGACTGAAAGAAGACAGAGCGCAAGATCAGGAGGAAGAGGGAGTTGTTCCAGTGAAAGCAGCCAAGGCTCAGGTCATCGAGGACTATCGCACCCACGAGACGGACACCGGGTCTCCCGAGGTACAGATCGCCCTCCTGACGCAGCGGATCAATCAGCTCACCGAGCACTTCAAGACCCACGCCAAGGACCACCACAGCCGGCGCGGCCTCTTGCAGCTGGTCGGCCGGCGTCGCCGGCTGCTCGACTACCTCAAGCGTCAGAGCGTCGAGCGCTACCGGACGGCCATCGAGCGTTTGTCCCTTCGCAAGTAACCCCACCCCAGCCCAGCCGATCGACAAGCCGAGCGCCGGTGCCCGCCCGACGGGGATCGAAGGGCATTCGCTCATCTTGCACTGCGAGCTGAGCTCGACCCGTCCGCCGGGTGGACAGACGACACAGGAAAAGAGGAAGAGAAATGAAACACGTCGATGAAGCTCGCGTGGGCGAGACCACGCTTTCGATCGAGACCGGCCGGATCGCCAAGCAGGCGGACGGCTCCTGCATCATCCGTTGCGGCGACACCATGGTGCTCAGCACCGCCTGCCGGGCGCCCGAGGCCACGCCCCGCGGCTTCCTGCCGCTGACCGTGGACTACCGTGAAGGCACGGCCGCCGCGGGCCGCATCCCGGGCGGCTTCTTCAAGCGCGAAGGCCGCCCCACCGAGAAGGAGATCCTGACCTGCCGGATGACGGATCGCCCCCTGCGGCCGCTCTTTCCCAAGGGCTATTTCCACGAGACCCAGCTGATCTCCTTCGTGCTCTCGGCCGACGGGGAGAACGACCCGGACGTGCTGGCCATCAACGGCGCGGCCACGGCGCTCGCCCTGTCGGGCATCCCGTTCTACGAACGGCTCGGCGCGGTCCGGGTCGGCCGGGTCGAGGGCCAGCTCGTCTTCAACCCCACGAACTCCTATCGCGAGGTGAGCGACCTCGACCTCATCGTGGTGGCAACGGAGAAGGCCGTCGTCATGGTCGAAGCGGCGGCCAACCAGCTCCCGGAGCAGGTCATCCTCGACGCCATCTTCGCCGCCCACGCCGAGATCCAGAACGTGGTCGAGGCTCAGAAGCGGATGCAGGCGGCCATGGGGGTCGTCAAGCCCGAGTGGGTCGCGCCCGCCGACTACTCCGGCGAGGTCATCGACCGGGTCCGCTCCGAGCTGGGGGCCGGCCTGCGCGAGGCCTCGGCCACCCGCGGCAAGCTCGCCCAGAAGACCGCGATCAAGGACGTGGTCACGGAGTTCCTCGCCACGGTCCCCGAAGACGAGGCGGTACAGGCCGAGTACAAGAAGGCGATCCAGGACGTGCGGGAGGAGATCCTGCGCGAGACCGTGCTCGGCCGCCGGGTCCGGCTCGACGGCCGCGCCCTCGACGAGATCCGCGAGCTCTCGATGGAGGCCGGACTCCTGCCGCGCACCCACGGCTCGGCGCTCTTCACGCGCGGCGAGACGCAGGCGCTGGTCACCACGACGCTCGGCACGGGGCGCGACGCCCAGATCATCGAGGAGTACGAGGGCGAGAGCCGGCAGCGCTTCCTGCTGCACTACGGGTTCCCGCCGTTCTCGGTCGGCGAGGTCAAGTTCCTCAGGGGACCCGGCCGTCGCGAGATCGGCCACGGGGTGCTGGCCCGCCGAGCCCTCACGCCGGTGCTGCCGAGCACCGAGGACTTCCCCTACACGATCCGCGTCGTCTCGGAGATCATGGAGTCGAACGGCTCCTCCTCGATGGCCACGGTCTGCGGCGGCTCGCTCGCGCTGTTCGACGCCGGGGTGCCGATGCTCGCGCCCGTGGCCGGCGTTGCCATGGGGCTTATCAAGGGAGAGCACGATTTCGCCGTGCTCTCGGACATCGCGGGCCAGGAGGACCACTCGGGAGACATGGACTTCAAGGTCGCAGGCAGCCGCGACGGCATCACGGCCTTGCAGATGGACATCAAGATCGCGGGCGTCACGCGCGAGATCATGCAGACGGCCCTCGAGCAGGCGCGGGCGGGGCGCATCCACATCCTCGACGCCATGGCCCGCGAGCTCGGCGAGCCCCGAGGAGACCTCTCGCAGTTCGCTCCCCGCCTGCACACGATCTACATCAACAAGGAGAAGATCCGCGACATCATCGGCCCGGGCGGCAAGACGATCCGCTCGATCACCGAGGAGACCGGCTGCGAGATCGAGATCGGCGACGACGGCAAGATCGTCATCGGCTCGCCGGACGGGCTCGCCGCGCAGCGCGCCATCGAGATCATCGAGCGCCTGACCGAGACCCCGGAGGTCGGCAAGAACTACACCGGCATCGTGCGGCGGATCGAGGACTACGGCGCCTTCCTCGAGATCCTGCCCGGCACGGACGGGCTTCTGCACATCAGCGAGCTCGCTCCCTACCGGGTGAAGTCCGTGACCGACATCCTCAAGGACGGCGACGAGGCCGAGGTGAAGGTCATCAGCATCGAGGACAACCGGGTGCGGCTGTCCCGCAAGGCCGTCATCATGGAGGCCCCCGGCTACGACCCGAAGGAGTACGAGGGCATGGGCTACGACGGCCCACCCGTCGCCGCGAAGGCGGGAGACCGGGATTCCAGGGGGCGGCGGCCCCAGCGCGGAGGGCGGCGGCCGCCCCGTCGGTAGCCCGCGGGGAGCGTATACTCCCGCGAGCATGGCTGTAGATCCACTCGTCCTCGTGGTCGACGACGAGCCGGCCGTCCGCCGGCTCGTCGCCAGCCAGGTCTCGCAGATCGGCTATCAAGCCGAGGCGCTCGCCGATGCGGCGGCGGCGCTCTCCTTCGTGCGCGCGGAGTCCGGGCGTATCGCGCTCGTCCTCACCGACGTCGACATGCCGGGCACCAGCGGCGTCGAGCTGCTGGGCTCGATCAAGAGCACCGACGACTCGATCCAGGTCGTGATGGTGACGGGGATGCAGGATCTCGGCACGGTGCGCAACTGCCTGCGGCGGGGCGCCTACGACTACCTGGTCAAACCGTTCGAGTTCGAGGAGCTGCGCAACACGGTCGAGCGCGCCGTGGAGCGCTTTCACCTCCTGCGCGAGACCCGCCGCTACCAGGCGCGGCTCGAGCAGATGGTCGAGGTGCGAACCCGCGAGCTGCGCGAGACGCGGGACATCGCCCTGCTCGCCATGGGCAAGCTGGCCGAGTCTCGCGATCCGGAGATCGGCCGGCACCTCGAGAGGATCAGCGCGTTCGCCGGAAGGCTCTCGCGGTGCCTCGCGCAAGGCGGCCGGCTGGAGGTCGACGAGCTCTTCATCGAGCAGATCGAGATCTCGAGCGCCCTCCACGACATCGGCAAGGTGGCCGTGCCCGACGAAATCCTCCTGAAGCCGGGAGCGCTCGACGAGGAGGAGACGGCCGTCATGCGCACCCACACGACGATCGGAGGAGACACCCTGCGGCAGATCATCGAGCGCTACGAGGGCCACGACTATCTGACGATGGCCATGGAGATCGCCTACAGCCACCACGAGCGCTGGGACGGGAAGGGCTATCCCAAGGGCCTCAGCGGCGACCGGATCCCGATCTCCGCTCGGATCGTGGCGGCCTGCGACGCCTACGACGCCATCACCAGCGTGCGGCCGTACAAGAGGGCCCTCAGCCACGAGGAGGCCCTGCGCAGGATCGCGGCGGACTCCGGATCCCACTTCGATCCCGCCGTGGCCGAGGCCCTGGCGACCTGCGCCGACGACTTCCGGGCGATCGCCCGCCGCCTCCACGACGGGACGGCCTCGCTGACGGCGGCGCCCGGATGACCCGTCGCGACGAGCTCGTCGGCTATCTGGACCGGTATCTCGAAGCGGGGCTCGGGAGCGACTACGGCCCGAACGGGCTGCAGGTCGAAGGCCGCGCCGAGATCGCGAAGGTCGTGACCGGGGTCTCCGCTTGCCGGGAGCTCTTCGAGCGCGCCGTCGCGGCGGGCGCCGACGCGATCCTCGTCCACCACGGGCTGTTCTGGAACGGCGACGCGCGGCCGCTCGTTGGTCTGCTGCGGCGCCGCGTCGGAATCCTGATCGCGGCCGACGTCAGCCTCATCGCCTACCATCTGCCGCTCGACCGTCATCCCGTCGTGGGCAACAACGGGGTGGCCGCCAGGCGCTTCGGCGTGGCCGCGCCACGGCCCTTCGGGTCGCGCGACGGACTTCCGCTCGGCTGCGGCGGCCTCCTGCCCGAGCCCCTGGCGCCTGCCGCGTTCGTGGAGCGCTGCGGCGAGATCTTCGGGCAGGAGCCGCTCGCCTTCTGCGCCGGTCCGGACCCCATCCGCTCGGTCGCCTTCGTCAGCGGCGCCGCCGAGCGCCTGTTCCACGACGCGATCGCGGAAGGCTACGACGCCTTCGTCACCGGCGAGGCCAGCGAGTGGGTGATGAACGTGGCGCGCGAATCCGGCACCCACTTCGTCGCCGCCGGCCACTACGCCACGGAGCGGTTGGGCATCGCGGCGCTCGGCGAGCACGTCGCGGAGCGGTTCGGCGTCGGCGTCGAGCTCATCGACGTGCCGAACCCGGTCTGAGGGCGGCGCTCAGCGGACCCGGGTGCCGTCGGGCACCGGCCGCTCCGGGTGCAGGAGAACCGGCTCGCCGTCGTCGGAGGCGGCGAGCACCATCCCCTGGGACTCGATGCCCATGAGCTTGGCGGGCTCGAGGTTGGCCACGACGACGACCTGCCGCCCCACGAGGTCGGCGGCGCCATACTGCTTGGCGATGCCGGCCACGACCGTGCGCCGCGAGGAGCCGAGATCGACGGTCAGCTGGAGGAGCTTGTCGGACTTGGGCACGGCGGCGGCGGCCACGATCGTGGCCACGCGCAGCTCGGTCTCGAAGAAGCGGTCGATCGAGATCACGGGGTCCTGCTCCTCCTCGGAGGCGTCGGCCTCCGTGTCGGCCGCCAGAGCGGCTAGGTACTTGTCCTTGTCGATGCGGGGGAAGAGCGCCTCGCTCTCGGGCAGCGGGCGCTCCACGGCGAGCCCGCCCCACGCGAGATCGGCCCAGCCGGCGGGCGGCTCGGCGCCGATCGCCGCGAGAACGGCGGACGACGCGGTGGGCATCACCGGGCTCAGCGCGCAGGCCGCGACGCGTACGGCTTCGAGGCCGTTCCACAGGATCCGCGACAGCGTCTCGCGCTGCTCCTCCTGCCGGATCAGCTTCCAGGGCTCCCGCTCCACCAGATACTGGTTCACCTGCCCGACCAGCTCGCTCACGGCCCGCAGCGCGCGGTCGAACTGCAGCTCGGCCATGGCGTCGCGGTACTTCTCGACCGCGGCCGCGGCGCCTTCCTTCAAGGGGTTGTCGTCACAGGCGCACGGCGGCGTGCGGCCGTCGAAGGCCCGCCGCGAAAGCGTCACGAGGCGGCTGACCGTGTTGCCGAGGCCGTTGGCGAGATCGCTGTTGTAGCGTTCGACGAAGGCCTCGTCGGAGAAGCCGGCGTCCTGGCCGAAGACCATGTCACGCAGCAGGAAGTAGCGAACGGCGTCGGCGCCGAACCGGTCGATCAGGGGTTCGATCGGCACGACCCTGGCGCCCGACTTCGAGATCTTGCGCTGGTCGACGAGCCACCAGCCGTGGACCCAGATCGTGTCGGGAAGGGGCAGCCCGGCGGAGAGCAGGAACGCCGGCCAGTAGATCGTGTGGAAGCGCAGGATGTCCTTGCCCACGATGTGCAGGACCTCCCTCTCGCCACCCCCCCAGAACCGGTTCCAGAGGTCGTCTGCGGGCGCCTCGCGGCCGAAGCCCAGGGCGCTCACGTAGTTCGTGAGGGCGTCGAGCCAGACGTAGACCGCCTGCCCCTCGTGGCCGGGAAACGGGATTCCCCACTTCAGGCCGGCGCGGCTCACGCTGAGATCCCGCAGCCCGGCCTCGACGAAGCGCTTGACCTCGTTGAAGCGGCTCTCGGGCCGCACGAACTCGGGATGGCTCGCGAACCACTCGAGGAGCGGCGTTTCGTACCTGGAGAGCCGGAAGAAGACGTTCTCCTCCGACCGCCACTCGGCCTCGCTGTCGTGGACCGGACACCGCTTGCCGTCGACGAGCTCCTTTTCCGTGTAGAACAGCTCGCACGACGTGCAGTACCAGCCGTCGTGACGTCCCGAGTAGAGATCGCCGGCCGCGGCGATCCGCCGGATGATCTCCTCGACGGCGAGCCGGTGCCGTGGCTCGGTCGTGCGGATGAAGTCGTCGTGGGAGATGCCGAGCCGCTCCCAGAGCGCTTGGTAGCCCGCCACGATCTCGTCGGCGTGCGCGATCGGCGCGAGCCCGCGCTCCGTGGCCGCGCGCTCGATCTTCTGCCCGTGCTCGTCCGTCCCGGTGAGGAAGTGGACGGAACGCCCCTCCAGTCGGTGGTAGCGAGCGAGCACGTCGCACACGACCGTCGTGTACGAGTGGCCGAGGTGCGGCCGCGCGTTGACGTAGTAGATCGGCGTGGTGACGTAGAACGATCGCATGGCCTGGAGTCGCGCGGGCAGACGCCGCCGCGGGGTCGATACGCTACCACGCCCGCCGCCTGCGCAAGGACACCCAGCGCCCGCCGCCGCCGATGATCAGGTGATCGAGCAGCCGGACGCCCACGATGTCGCCGGCCTCGGCGATCCGGCGCGTGAAGGCGACGTCCTCGGCGCTGGGCGTCGGATCGCCGCTCGGGTGGGTGTGGAACAGGACGAAGCTGGCGGCGTCCTGCAGCAGACCGCGCTTCAAGATCGACCGCGGCTCCGCGGCGGCGCGGTTGAGGGTGCCGCGGAAGATCTCCTCGGCCTCGGCCATGAGGCGCTGCCGGCTGTCGAGATAGAGCACGCCCATGACCTCCTGGTCGCGGCGCGAGTAGCGCAGGGCCAGGTACTCGGCGACCGCCTCGGGCCGGTCGAGCGGCTGGCGGTGCGGCAGGCGGGCGCGGGCCAGCCGGCGGCCGACCTCGATCGCCGCGAGCAGCGAGGCGGCCTTGGCAGGGCCCAGCCCGTGCCGCCGCAGGCTCTCCGGGGCGGCGCCGAGCAGCCCGACCAGCCCGCCGCAGGCGGCCAGCAGCGCCCGCGCCAGGTCGACGGCCGACTGCCGCCGGCTGCCGGTGCGCAGCAGGACGGCGACCAGCTCGGTGTCGGTCAACACGCCGCTGCCGTGCTCGAGAAGCCGCTCCCGCGGCCGCTCGCCCGGCTCCAGCTCGCGGATCGCGGTCGCCCTCTCCGAGGCCGCCGCCTGGCGCGCGCTCTGCAATCCCTCGCTCTGCAATCCACCGCCCTGCATCCACCGCCACAGACGGAAACCGGGAATCGTTTCTTGCGCGGGGACGTTGTCGCACCCGAGCGTGAAGTCGATCTCCGTCCGATTGCCCGTGCCCGCCTTCCGTCCCCACCGGCCCGCCCGGCGAGCCTGGCTGCCCGCGATCGTGATCGGCGCGCTCGCGAGCACCGGCCCGGCGGCCGGCGCCCAGCTCAGCACTGCCCTGGGACGCAACGAGGTGCGGATCTACGCGGCGCCCTTCGTGCCCGCCCTCGGCTCCACGGTCGAGCAGGTCGGACTGGCCGCGCGGCTGGACGGCCTCGGCTTCCGCCGCGTCCACGCGCGCCCCACGGCACCCGGGGAGTACTTCTGGGGCCACGAGACGTTCTGGATGTACCGCCGCGCCACGCCCCGGGACGAGACTCCGCGGCTCGTCGGTTGGCGGCTCGAGCCCCCGCTCGGCCGCATCCTCGCCTTCCTCGACGGGCCGCAAGCGACAGGATCGGTCGCCCCAGAGGACGCCATCGAGCTCGAGCCGCTCCTGCTGGGCACGAGCTTCGGGGAACGGCGGGCCCGCTCCGAGTGGATCCCGCTCGCGGAGCTGCCCGAGCACGTCTGGCGCCCCTTGCTCGCGATCGAGGATGCGCGCTTCTTCGACCACCCGGGGCTGGACGGCCGGGCCGTGGCGAGGGCGCTTTTGGCCAACGTGAGGTCCGGCGGGGTCGTCCAGGGCGGCAGCACGATCACCCAGCAGCTGATCAAGCTGCGCGACCTCAGTCCCAAGCGCTCGCTGGGCCGCAAGGCGTCGGAGGCCGTGCGCGCCCTGGCGCTCGAAGTCGAGCACTCCAAGGAGGAGATCCTCGAGGCCTATCTCAACAGCGTCTACTACGGCCACGTCGACGGCCTGTCCCTCTACGGCATCTCGGCCGCCGCCCGGGCCTACTACGCGACGGATCCGAGACGCCTGAGCCTGGCCCATGGCGCCGCCCTGGCCGCCCTGGTGCAAGCGCCCAACCGGCTCTCTCCCGTCCGCGCCCCGGCGGCTCTCGCCGCCAGGTACGGCCTCGTTCTCGACCGCCTCGCGGAGCTCGGCTGGCTGCCGGCGGCGGCCCTCGACGACGCGCGCCGCGCGGGACCGCCGCCGCCCGTCGCCGGCTCTCCGGCTCCGGAGCCGGCCCGGCTCTTCCGCGGCTGGCTGGGAGAGATGCTCGGGCCGGCGGAGCGTCCGGGGGGCCTGCGCATCGACAGCACGCTCGACGCCCACTTGCAGGAGCTGGCGGTAAGCGCGGTCGGCGCCGGCCTCGACCGCCTCCGCCGCGCCAGCCCGGAGCTGCGCCGGGCCCCCCTCGCCGCCGCCCTCGTGGCGCTCGACGCCACCACCGGCGAGGTCCTGGCCTACGTCGGGGGCGACCCGCGAGCGGACGACGGGCTCGACCGCGCCCGGCGCAGCCGGCGCCAGCCGGGCTCGACCGTCAAGCCCTTCGTGGTGCTCGAGGCCCTCGCGTCGTGCGGGGATCGAGCGCCCCTCTTCACCTCGCGCCGGGTGCTCGACCGGCCCCTGACCCTGCCGCTGCCGACGGGCGACTGGACCCCGCGCAACGCGGATCAGCGCTTCCGCGGAGTCGTCAGCGTGCGCCAGGCCTTGACGGAGTCGCTCAACGTGCCCGTCGTGCGGATCGCCCGCCACTGCGGCTTCGAGCCGACGGCCGATCGGATGCGCCGTGCCGGCCTGGCGCTGCCGCCCGCGGCGCCGCCCTCGTCCGTCCTGGGAGCGGTCGAGACCTCGCCGCTCGAGCTGGCGGGGGCCTACACGCTCTTCGCGAACCGGGGCCGCGTTCGGCAGCCGCGGGCCGTGCGGACGGCGCGCGGAAGAGCGGGCCTGCCCCTGCTCCCTGACGGCGGCGGGATCCGCCGCGCCGCCTCCCCCGCCGCCGCGTTCCTCGTCTGGGACCTGCTCCGCCGACCGGAGCTCGGACCGACCGTTTTCGGCAAGACGGGAACCTCCTCCGAGCGGCGTGACGCCTGGTATGCGGGCGGCGACGGTCGCCTCGTGACGGTCGTCTGGGTGGGCCTCGACGACGGCCGGCCCCTCGGACTCGGCGGAGCCGGCGCCGCGGAGCCCATCTGGCGCGACTTCGTGGCCCGCGCCGCGGGGTCGCTGCGTCCCCACGTGCCGGCTCGCCCGCGGCGGATCGTCGAGTCCTGGGTCGACGCCGACTCGGGCCTGCGCCTCGCCTCCCGGAGGGAAGGCGCCGAGCTCCACCTCTTCCGCAGCCGACACAAACCGCCGGCCCGCCGCTGGTGGCGGCGCCGCTCCCCGCTCGAGCCGATCGAATAGCGCGCCGCGAGCCCCGACGGGCGCGGCCGCCCGGGCCGCGCGCCGGCGCCGCGAGGCCGGCGAGGAGCCCGGGGAGCGCGGGCTAGAGCGTCTCGACGATCATCGCGATGCCCTGGCCGCCGCCGATGCAGGCCGACGCGACGCCGACCCCGCCGCCGCGGCGCCGCAGCTCCTTGAGCAGCGTCAGGACGATCCGCGTGCCGGTGGCCCCCAGCGGATGGCCCAGGGCGATGGCCCCACCGTTGACGTTGAGCTTGTCCATGTCGAGCTCGAGCTCCCGCGCCACGGCCAGGATCTGGCCGGCGAACGCCTCGTTGATCTCGAGCAGGTCGAGATCGGCGAGCGCCATGCCGGCCTTGTCGAGCGCCAGACCGATCGCCGGCGCGGGGCCGATCCCCATGCGCGAGGGGTCGACGCCCACCGTCGCCCACGAGCGGATCCTGCCGAGCGGCTCGACGTCCCTGGCCGCGGCAGCCGCCGCCGTCGTGAGGACCATCATCGCGGCGCCGTCGACGATGCCGGACGCGTTGCCGGCCGTCACGAAGCTCTCCTCGCCGAAGACGACGGGCAGCGCGGCCAGCCCCTCGAGGGTCGTCTCCGGACGGGGGTGCTCGTCGGCGGCCACCGTCCGCGCCCGCTTGCCGCGGCCGACCTCGACCGCGACGATCTCCTCGGCCAGTCGCCCGGCCGCGATGGCGGCGGCGGCCCGCTGCTGGCTCGTCAGGGCGAACCGATCCTGGTCCTCGCGCGAGATGCCGTAGTCGCGCGCCAGGTTGTTGCTCGTCTGCGCCATGGTGCAGCCGCAGTAGGGGTCGTAGAGCGACTCCATGAGCAGGTCCTCGAGCTTGCCCTGGCCGAGCTTGAAGCCCTGCCGCGCTCCCCAGATGCAGTGCGGCGCCTGGCTCATGCTCTCCATGCCGCCGACGAGGCAGGTCCGCGCCTCCCCCGCCAGGATCAGGTGGGCGCCGGAGACGATCGACTGGATGCCCGAGCCGCACAGCCGGTTGACCGTGAGCGCCGGCACCCCGACCGGCACTCCGGCTCCGAGCGCCACGTGGCGGGCGCCGTAGATGGCGTCCCGCGAGGTCTGCAAGGCGTTGCCGACGATCGTGTGCTCGATCTCGCCGGGCTCGTAGCCGCTGCGCTCCAGGGCCGCCTTGGCGGCCAGCGCCCCGAGCTCGAGCGCCGACAGCCCGGCCAGCGAGCCACCGAACTCGCCCATCGGCGTGCGCGCGCCATCCACCAGCACCAGATCTTGCGTCATGGGACCTCCCGAGGGATCGATTTCGGCGGGCCGGAGGCTCCGGCCCGGAGGTCATTTCTACCACGCCCCGGCGTTCCCATGCTTCTTTCCGTCGGTCACAGGGAGCGAGCCAGCTCGTGGAATCGCCGGCGCCAGGGGTCGAGGTCGGCGGCGACGGAGGTGCGCTGGGCGAGCAGGACGGCGACGAGCTCGCGCTCCGGGTCGATCCAGACGCTGCCGCCGGTGAAGCCGTGATGGCCGTAGCCCGCCCGCGACCAGCCGCGGGTCGCCCGCGGCGCGGCGCCCGGTCGCCACCAGCCGAGGCGGTAGGGGCCGCGGCCGGCGAGGGCGTGGGCCACGGCTCTCGCGGTCAACACCCGCCTCGGCCGTAGCCACTCGGCGGCGAGCCGCCACACGGCGCGGGCCGGCGCGAAGAGGCCGGCGTGGCCCGCCAGGCCGCCGAGGTGGCGGGCGTTGCCGTCCTGCACGACGCCGGGAGGCGGCCCGGGCCGCAGCGCCACGGTCACGCCGAGGGCCGCGGCCAGCTCCACCTCGCGGTCGTTGCCGAGGCTCCGTGCCGCCACCGCGCGATCCGCCGCGGGCGCCAGCTCGACGGTCGACAGCCCGAGCGGGCGCAGCACGTGACGCTCCATCAGCGATCCCGGCGCCCCCCCGAGAGCCCGTTCGGCGGTTCTCGCCCAGAGGATGTACCCGAGATCGCTGTAGGTCGGACGCGGCGCCCCGAGGCTCTCGGACCGCAGGATCCGAGCCACGGCGCGCCGCGGATCGACGGTCTGGCGGAACAGCGGGCTCCAGGCCCGGAGCCCGGAACGGTGCCTGAGCAGGTCCTCCAGGGAACGGCCGGCCAGCGCCGCGGGCGCTTTCGCCCAGACGGCGCCCACTTTCGTCTCGAGCGGCAGCAGCCCCTTCTCGGCGAGGCGCAGGGCCAGCGTCGCGACCCACGGCTTGGTCAGAGACGCGAGGTCGAAGCGATCGGCGCGACGCAGCCGGCTGCCCGCGTCACGCCACCCCGCCGCAGCCTCCGCGACGACCTCGGCGCCGCGGCCGGCGATCGCCGCCACCGCCGAGGCCGCGCCCGACTCCACGAGCTCGCCGGCGAGGGCCTTCAGCCGACTCGCCATCGCTAGTAGTTCGCCGGATGGCCGGTCTGGAAGACGACCGCGCTCTGGCCGGGCTCGATCACCCCGGCGGCCGCGAGCTCCTCGAGCGCCAGCAGGCATGCCGCGCCCTCGGGCCCGACCGCCAGCCCCTCCTCGCGGGCCGCCCGCCGGGTCAGCGCCGGGATCGCCGCCTCGTCGACCGCCCGCGCCGTGCCCCCGGACTCGCGCAGCGCGGCGAGAACGAGGAAGTCGCCGATGGCCTTGGGGACCCGCAGCCCCCAGACCCGGCTGCGCGGCTCCTCCCACGGCGCCGCGGTCTCGTCGCCGCGCTCGAAGGCGCGGACGATGGGCGCGCACCCGCTGACCTGGACCGACACGAAGCGCGGCCTCCGGCCGGCAAGGAGGCCCAGCTCCTCGAGCTGGTCGAACGCCCGCCGCATGCCGACGATCCCGGTGCCGCCGCCGGTGGGATAGAGAATCCAGTCGGGCAGCCGCCAATCGAGCTGCTCGGCGAGCTCGAGGCCCATCGTCTTCTTGCCCTCGACGCGATAGGGCTCCTTCATCGTGGACACGGTCCAGAACCCGTCCTCGCGCCCGGCCAGGAGCGCCCCGGCCTCGACGAGCGTGCCGGGCGCGGTCAGCACCTCCGCCCCGTGCAGCCGGCAGCGCTCGGCGATGCCGGGCGGAGTGTCCTCGGGGAGCGCCACCCGCGCCGCCAGGCCGGCCGCGGCCGCGTAGGCCGCCAGAGCCAGGGCCGCGTTGCCGGCGCTGGCCAGCTGCACTCCGGGCGCCCCCAGCTCGCGCGCCCGGTTGACGGCCAGCGACAGCCCCCGCGCCTTGAACGAGCCCGTGGGGTTGCCCCCCTCCTCCTTCAACAGCACGTCGACGCCCGCCGGAGCCATGCGGCGCAGGCGGACCAGCGGCGTGCCCCCCTCGCCGAGATCGACGCGATCGTCGTGCCGCCGGTGCGGCAGGAGCTCGCGGTAGCGCCACATCGACCACGGGCGGGTCCGCCAGGCGGCGGCCAGCCGCGCGCCGTCGGCGCCCGCCAGGTCGTAGGAGACGAGCCAGGGCGCGCCGGCGGGCGAGAGGAACGCGGGCTCGTCGAGCGGCGCGGCGACGCCCGTTCGCGAGCAGACCAGCTCCCGGGCCAAGCGCCCCTCACGCGGCATCCGCCGCTCCCTCCCGGGCCGCGACGGCCTCCTCGTAGACCGCCCTGTAGCGCCCCGCGACGACGCTCCACGTGAGCTCGGTCTCGGCCTTGCGGCGGGCCGCCGCCCCCATCCTGCGGCGGGCCGCGCCGTCGGCCACGACCTCGGCGAGCGCCGCCGCGAGCGCGCCCGGATCGCGCTCCGGGACCAGCCGGCCCTCGCGGCCGTCCGTGACGGCGAGGGGGATCCCCGAGATCCCCGAAGCGACCACCGGCAGTCCGCTGGCCATGGCCTCGAGGATGACGTTGGGCAGGCCGTCGACGTTGCCGCTGGCGTCGTGCAGGGCCGGAAGCACGAACGCGTCCGCGGCGCGGAAGAGATCGGGCAGCGTGTCCCGCAGCACGACGCCGGGCAGGTGCACGCGGTCCCCCCAGGGCTGCGTGCGGCGCCGCAGGTCGTCCAGTAGATCGCCGGCGCCGGCCAGGACCACGTGCAGCGCGTCGTGCCGGGCGAGCAGCTCCGGGAGCAGCGGCAGCAGCACCTGATAGCCCTTCTTGCTCACCATCCGGCCCACCGACAGCAGCAGCACGCCGTCGTCCGGGACGCCGAGTCGCGCGCGCCAGATCCCGCGCCGGTCGGGTCGGGGCGAGAACGTCTCGACGTCGACCCCGTAGGGGATCACCGCCGCCCGGTCGAGCGGAAAGCCGAGCCTGCAAACGCGCTCGACGAGCTCCGGCGAGCAGCCGGTCAGGAAGCGGCAGCGGCCCAGGCTCCTCCCGACCCACGCGCGGACGCCGCGGCGCTCGGCCATGAAGACGTCGCTGCCGTGCAGGCCGGTTCCCACGGCCAGCCGGGCGGCGAACGTGGCCGCCACCAGCCCGTTGGGCACGACCCAGTGGCCCTGCAGGACGTCGAAGGGGCGCTCGCGCAGAAGCCTCGAGACCGCCCGCCGCGCGCCCCAGAGATAGAGCGGCGTGACGAGGCCGGCGCGCCAGCGCACCTTCTCGTCCGCCCGCAGGCTGCGGCTGTAGCCGATCACCTCGCCGGCCTCCGGCGCGTAGCGGAACGACCGCACCTCGACGCCGCCGTCGTCCCACGCCGGGGCCACTCCCGGCGCGTGCGGGGTCAGCACCGTCACCTCGTCGCCGTGGCCGACGAGGCCGCGCGCGAGGTCGCGGATGAAGGGTCCCGAGGTGTCGACCGGAGAGCGCGGGAAGGTCTGCGTCAGGAAGAGGATCTTCACCCGAGGCGTTCTTTCACGCTGTAGGTGTCGGAGCCGCGGAAGTTCTTGTAGGTGAGCATCTCGCCGATGAGGCCGGTGGTGAGGACCTGGATGCCGACGAGCATGAGGAGAACCCCGAGCAGCAGCAGCGGCCGGTTGCTCAGCGTACCGCCCAGCGACCAGTGGACCGCCAGATAGCCGTTGATCGCGAAGCCCGTCGCGAAGCAGACGAGACCGATGGCGCCGAAGAGATGCAGCGGGCGGCGGGTGTACCTGGTGATGAAGAGCACGGTGATCAGGTCGAGCAGCCCCTTGTAGTAGCGGTCCCAGCCATACTTGCTGCGGCCGTGGCGGCGCGGGTTGTGCACCACCGCCAGCTCGCCGACGGCGAATCCCTTGCGGCTGGCGAGCACCGGGATGTAGCGATGGAGCTCGCCGTAGATCGCGATCTGCTCCAGGACCTCGCGGCGGTAGGCCTTGAAGCCGCAGTTGAAGTCGTGCAGCTCGATCTGGGCCAGCCACCGAGTGGTCCAGTTGAAGAGCTTCGACGGCCAGCGCTTGCCGATCGGATCGCGCCGCTCCTTCTTCCAGCCCGAGACCAGGTCGAGGCCTTCCTCGAGCTTGGCGAGGAGGTGCGGGATCTCCCGCGGCTCGTCCTGGAGATCGCCGTCCATCGTGACGAGGATGGCGCCGCGCGCGGCCTCGACCCCGGCGCACAGCGCGGCCGCCTTGCCGAAGTTGCGCCGCAGGCGAACGAGACGGACGCGCGGGTCGGCGCTGCGGGCCTGCCGGATCCGCTCGGCCGTGCCGTCGGTCGAGCCGTCGTCCACGAACACGATCTCGAAAGCGCGGCCGGCCTCCTCGAGCACGCTCGCCACCTGCCGCGCGAGCTCCTCGACGGTGCCCTCCTCGTCGAGCACCGGGACGAGGACGCTGACCTCGGGCGCGGGCTCGGGCGCCGCGGGCGAAAGCGTCGCCGCCGGCGCAGTCTGTCGTTCCATGACGGTCATTCTAGCAACGCTTCTCCCGGCGGCTCGCCCGCGCCGCCGACCAGGCGATCGCGGACGGCCTGCATGTCCTCCCAGGTCGGCTGCCGGTAGCCCGAATTGCGCAGCAGGGCGGCCGGATGGTAGGTCACGCGCGCCGGGATTCCGCGGATCTCGTGCCAGACGCCCCGCATCCGTCCCAGGGGCGCGTCGCGGCCGAGCAGCGTCTGGGCGGCCACCCGGCCCAGGGCCACGATGACTCGCGGAGCCACGAGGTCGATCTGCCGCTCGAGGTAGCCGCGGCAGGCCGCCACTTCGTCGGGCTCCGGGTCCCGGTTGCCCGGCGGCCGGCACTTGACGATGTTGGCGATGTAGACGTCGGAGCGCTCGAGATCGATCGCCCCGAGGATCCGCGTGAGGAGGTCCCCGGCCGGTCCCACGAACGGCAGGCCCTGCCGGTCCTCCGCCGCTCCCGGTCCCTCGCCGATGAGCATCAGCCGGGCTCCGGGGCGGCCGCTGCCGAAGACGACGTTGAGCCGTCCCGCGGCCAGCTTGCAGGCCGTGCACTCCGCGGCCTCGCGCGCCACCGCCTCGAGATCCGCGCCCGGCCGCGGCAGATAGACCTCCTCGAAGCCGAGGTCATGCAGGTAGGCGAGCCACTCGCGCTCGGTCCCGTTGAGCGGCCGGCCCATGCTCGGTCAGCGCGCCGCGCGCTTCGTGGCGCCGCCTCTCGCGAGCACCGCGGGAACGACGAGATCGAAGACCGCCCGGGCGATCGCGGGCTTCGATGCCTTGGGGACGTGAACCGGCTCGGCGCCGCTGCGAAAGACCGTCACCTCGTTGTCGGACTGGCCGAACCCGATGTCGGCTCGGGAGACGTCGTTGGCGACGATGAACTGCGCCTGCTTCTGCTCGAGCTTGCGTATCGCCTCGGCCTCGAGGTTCTCCGTCTCGGCGGCGAAGCCGACGCGCACCGCGTCGGGCGCCGACTCCGCCAGGCCCGCGAGGATGTCCGCCGTGCGCGCAAGCGCGAGCTCGCCGCCGAGCTCGGACTTCTTGAGCTTGCGCGCGGAGGTCTTCCCGGGCCGGAGGTCGCCGACGGCCGCGGCCATGACGATGAGATCCGCCGCGGCCGCCCGCTCCTCCACCGCGACGCGCATCTCCGCCGCGCTGACGACGTCGCACCGCTCCACTCCGCGCGGCGTCGGCAGCTCGACCGGGCCGGCCACGAGCTGCACGTCGGCGCCGCGCCGTACCGCCTCTGCGGCCAGGGCGAAGCCCATCCGGCCGCTCGAGCGGTTGCTGAGGAAACGCACCGGGTCGAGAGCCTCTCTCGTCGGGCCCGCCGTCACGAGGACGCGCTTGCCGGCGAGCTCGCCGGTCGACCGGAAGCGGTCGACCTCACGGACGAGGACGCCGAGGTCCACCAGGCGGCCGACGCCGGTGTCGCCGGACGCCAGCGCGCCGATCGACGGACCGAGCACGCTGACTCCCCGCTCGCGCAGCGTCTGCGCGTTGGCCTGGACGGCCGGCTGCATCCACATCGTCGAGTGCATCGCCGGAGCGACGAGCACGGGCCCCTCGAAGCCGAGGGCCGTCGTCGTGAGAAAGTCGTCCGCCAGCCCGAGCGCCAGCTTGCCGAGGGTGTGCGCGGTGGCCGGAGCGACGCACAGCAGCTCCGCCCAGCGCGCCGCCTCGACGTGCAGCTCTTCCCCGGAGTCGTTGGGATTCAGGTACTCCTGCCGGTAGACCCGGTACCCGCTCAGCACCTCGAGGGTCAGCGGGGTCACGAACGACTCGGCGCCGCGGGTCAGCGCGCAGCGCACGTCGTGATCCGCCGCCCGGAGCAGGCGCACGAGCTCCGCCGCCTTGTATGCGGCGATGCCGCCGCACACGCCCAGCAGGACGCGCACGCGGCTAGCCCTCCGCCGGGGCGCCCTCGGTGCCCGGCTCCTCCACCTCCGGGGGCGGCGGGCCGTAGTCCCAGGCGACGAGGTCCATCGAGATCTCGCTCAGCGCGATGCGCGTCGGCTTGGTCTCGGGGGTCTCGATCTTCGGAGACCCGCCTCGGATGAGCTGCTCGGCGCGCTCCGCGGCCAGCAGGACGTAGCGGAAGCGGCTGTCGATCTTCTCGGGAATGCGGTCCATCAAGGAATCTCCGATCGGGGAATGGGCGGTGAGTGGGGTGGGTCGGGACTGTCGGCTGAAGGCGGTGGGTCGACGGGCTCCAAGGCGTCGCGGAAGTCCGCAACGATGGCTTGGACGCGGGCCTGGTTGCGCGCGAGGAGGGTCCGTCTCGAGACGATGATCGACTTGAGCTCGCGGCTGGCGCGCTCGACGTCGTCGTTGATGATAACATAGTCGAACATCGGATAACGCTCGATTTCCCAGAGAGATACGGCGAGCCGCCTCGCCACGTCGGCGGGCCGGTCGTGACCGCGCTCGACGATCCGATGCTCGAGCTCCGCGTAGCTCGGAGGCAGGATCAAGATCGCGCAGGCGTCGGGCATCACCGCGAGCACGCTCTCCACGCCCTGGACGTCCAGGTCGAGGAGCACGTCGGCGCCCGCGGCCAGGCGGTCGTGGACCTCGGCCCGCGCGGTGCCCTTGAGCTGCCCGTGGACCTCGGCCCACTCGAGGAACTCGCCGCCGGCCACCATCGCCTCGAACTGCGCCTCGTCGACGAAGAAGTAGTTGCGGCCGTGGACCTCGTCGGGGCGCGGGGCGCGGGTGGTGTGGCTGACGGAGAACTCCGGCGGTCCCGGATCCGGCCACTCGCCCGCGAGCGCCATCGACACGAGCGTCGTCTTGCCCGTCCCCGAAGGAGCCGCGACGACGAAGACGTCGCCGAGTGCCGGCGGCGGGCCGGGTGGGCCCGGGCTACTCGACATTCTGCACCTGCTCGCGAAGCTGCTCGCACGCGACCTTGCCGTCGACCACCCACTCGGCCATCCGCGCGTCGCGGCACTTGCTGACCAGGGTGTTGAGCTCGCGGTGGATCTCCTGGGTCAGGAACTCGAGCCGCCGCCCCACCGGCCGCCGCCCCCGCACCGCCTTCTCGAAGCTCTCGAGATGGGCGTCCAGGCGGTCGAGCTCTTCCTGGATGTCGGTCTTCTCGGCGTAGAGCGCCGCCTCCTGAGCGAGGCGATCCGGCGGCAGCTCGCCGCCGGCGACGAGCTCGTCCAGCCGCGCGCGCATTCGATCGAGGATGCCGCGGCGCACCTCGTCGCGAGCGCCGGCCAGCCGCTCGACCAGCTCCCGGAGCAGGCCCAGCCGCTGCTCGAGGATGGCCTGCAGCCGACTTCCCTCCGCTTCGCGGGTCGCCACGAGCTGATCGACCGCCCGCTCCAGGGTCGCGGAGACGAGGCCTCGACCCTCCTGCCCGAGAGCGCGGGGACGGCGCCGGATCCGCACGACCTCGGGCAAGCGGAGCAGCTCGCCGGCGGTCACGGTGGCCGCGGCAAGCCCCAGGTCGGCCATTCGCCGCGCGGCCGCGAGGAATCCGGCGGCGACCGTCTCGTCGAGCGCCACGGAGGCCTCCTCGTCGGCCAGCGGCTCGATCACCACCCGCACGTCCACGCGCCCACGGGCCAGACGGTCGTCCAGCAGGCGCCGCAGCTCCCCTTCGAGCTCGCGGTGCTCGTCGGCAA
>JAOTWP010000306.1 GCA_029862975.1 Acidobacteriota bacterium | reverse complement strand
GACAGGGCGTTCAACAGGGTCTTGCGCCGCTGCCCGAACGCGGCGTGGACGAGGACCCGCAGCGCCTCCGCCTGCGCCGCGGCGACCGGCCCGGGCCGCGGCTCGAGCCCCACGAAGGCGCTCTCGACCTTGGGCGGCGGGTCGAAGCTGCCCGGCCGCACGCGGCCCAGGAGGCGCGCCGCCGCGCGCGCCGCCGTGAGCACGGTCAGGGCACCGTAGGCCTTGCTCCCCGGCTCCGCCACCAGCCGCCGCGCCACCTCGAGCTGGACGAGGAAGGCCGCCCGCTCGACGCGGTCGCCATGGGCGAGCAGGCGGTCGATCAACGCCGTGGCCACGTTGTAGGGCAGGTTGCCGGCCACCAGCGCCGGCGCCGGGATCCTCTCCCAGGGCAGGTCGAGCGCGTCGCCGACGACGAAGCGGGCGGCCGGCTCGGCGGCGAAGCGCCGGGCGGCCCGGAACGCCCACGCCGGATCGAGCTCCCAGGCCGTGACCCGCGCCCCCGCCGCCACGAGCGCCGCCGTGAGCACGCCGCCGCCCGCCCCGATCTCGACGACCCGCCGGCCGCGCGGCGCGAGGTACTCTACGAGCGGCCGGCACAGGGCGCCGGCGCGCAGATGGTGCTGGCCGAGGGCCTTCTTCAGGGCCGGTCGCTCCACGGGTCCAGCTTACCGGCTTCTCGCGGGCTTCTTCCGGCTTCTTCCGGCTTCTTCCGGGGTTCTCTTTCTGGGCTTCTCTCCTAGCCTTCCCGTCCGGGCTCTACGCCAGATTGGCATCGACGCGCCGTGCGGCAGCACCGCGGAGGAGCCCGGGAAGCCCGCGACCGCCCTCGCGCCGGCCCCGGCGGGCCCCTCGGGGTTGGCACTGCGCTTGCAGTTTAGCGCGCAGTGCAACGCGGCTCGAGCCGCGCGGGAGGGGGAATGGAACCGGAAATCGGAGAGCTGACCGCCCGGGTCGAGCGCGACAGCCTGGTCTTGCGCGAGATCGAGAACGAGATCCGCAAGGTCATCGTCGGCCAGGACTACCTGCTCGACCGCCTGCTCGTCGGCCTGCTGGTGCGCGGGCATCTCTTGATCGAGGGGGTGCCCGGGCTCGCCAAGACGCTCGCCGTCAAGACCCTGGCCCGGACGCTGCACGTCGGCTTCCAGCGCGTCCAGTTCACCCCCGACCTGCTGCCCGCCGATCTGCTCGGCACGCTGATCTACGACCAGCGGCGGGGCGAGTTCGTGCCCCGGAAGGGGCCGCTCTTCACCAACCTGCTGCTCGCCGACGAGATCAACCGGGCGCCGGCCAAGGTGCAGTCGGCCCTGCTGGAGTCGATGGAAGAGCGCCAGATCACGCTCGGGGACACGACGTATCCGCTCGACGATCCCTTCATGGTGCTGGCCACCCAGAACCCCATCGAGCAGGAAGGCACCTACCCGCTGGCCGAGGCCCAGATCGACCGCTTCACCCTCAAGCTGAAGCTCGACTATCCGACCCGGGCCGAGGAAGAGGCGATCCTCGAGCGCATGATGGTCGAGAAGGAGGTCGCGGTGCGGGCGGTCGTCGACGGCGGCCGACTCGCCGCCCTGCGGCAGCTGGCGGACGCCGTCTACCTCGACCAGAAGATGCGCGGCTACATCCTCGATCTGGTCGGCGCGACCCGCCACCCGCGGGCGGCCGGCTGCCCGGACCTGGCGGACCTCATCTCCTTCGGCGCCTCGCCCCGCGCCACCCTCTTCCTGGCCCGCTGCGCCAAGGCGATGGCGCTCTTGCGCGGCCGCGCCTACGTGATCCCGGAGGACGTCAAGGAGATCGCCGCCGACGTCCTGCGCCACCGCATCGTGGCGTCCTACGAGGCCGAGGCCGAGGAGGTCTCCACCGACGACCTCGTGGGGAGAATCCTGGATCGCATCGAGGTGCCCTGACCCCCGGCCCCCCGGACCCCCCCCACATCCACACGAGCATGGCCAGCCAGCCCGCCTCTCCGCCGCCGCTGTCCCAGGAGCTGATGCGCAAGGTGCGGCGCATCGAGATCTCCACCCGGCGCCTCGTCGACGAGGGCGTGGCGGGGGAGTACCA
>JAOTWP010000033.1 GCA_029862975.1 Acidobacteriota bacterium | reverse complement strand
CTGGATCGCGGTCTCCTGGGTCCCAGTCTTCTGGGTCCCGGTCTCCGGCTCCGCCGGCAGCGAGAGGCGCAGGAAGGCCGCGATGCGGTCGTCCGCGGTGACGTACTGCAGGAACAGCTCGCGGCCGCAGGACGTCTCGTAGCTCGTGGTCGCCAGGCGCAGCTCCGCGCGGCGGACGATGCGCTCTCCTACCTCGCGGGCGCGGATGTCGCGCGAGCGCAGCCCGCGCGCCGCCAGCCCGCGCTCCGCGATCTGGCGCAGGTTGGTCAGCCGGTTCCCGGCCACGATGTCGGTGCCCGGGATGTCGCGGATCACCCGGGTCAGCCGGCAATACTCCGGGGTCGCCAGGAGACAGGCCTCGAGCACGCCCAGGAGCTCGTCGGGCTCGTAGGGTCGCCACCGGCCCGCCTCGTGGTAGGCCATCAGCTCGGCGCTGGCGATCAGGCTGCACGGGTAGATCTTGAGCTCGTCGGGCCGGAAGCCGGGATCCGCGAAGAGCCGCTCGAAGTCCTCGACGTCGCGGCCGGGGGTCGAGCCGTAGAGGTTGGGCATCCAGTGGGCGTGGATCTTGAACCCCGTCCGCCGCAGCAGGCGCAGCGCGCGCCGGGTGGCGGCCACGTCGTGGCCGCGGCGGTTGGCGGCCAGGACCTCGTCGGAGAGGCTCTGGATGCCGATCTGCACCTTGGTCGCGCCGAGCCGTCGCAGGCGCACGGCCTCGTCCAGCGTGAGATGGTCGGGGCGGGTCTCGACGACCAGCCCGACGCAGCGGGCCCGCGCCCTCTCGTTGGCCCGCTGGACCGCGAAGAGCTCGCGCCACGAGGCGCTCTCGGCCGGATCGGGCGGACCGGCGAAGCGGCGGACGATCTCGTTGTAGCGGGTCTCGTCGCCCGGACGGCGCCCGTCGACCCGTTCGTCGAGGTCGCGGAAGTCGACCGCCGGATTCGGCTCGAGCCGCGGCGTCCAGCCGTCGAGCACGCGGGCGAACGCGGCCAGGGCGTCGAAACAGCGCTTGACGAACCAGATCTGGTAGGGCTCCGGGTACGACGTCCAGGTGCCGCCGAGGATGATGAGCTCCACCTTGTCGCAGCGGTGCCCCGTGTGGTGGTAGGAGACGAGCCTGGAGAGGGTCTGGAGGTAGGGGTCGAACTGATGCTGGGCGGCGCGCTGGGCGCCGGGCTCCGCGGAGAGATAGCTCTTGGGCATCCGCACGTCGCTCGGGCAGAAGATGCACCGGCCGGGGCAGGGGAAGGGCTTCGTGAGCACGGTCACCGGAGCGACGCCGCTGGCCGTGCGGACGGGCTTCATCCGCAGCTTGTCGAGGAACGCCCGCTCGTCCCAGGGCGCGGCTCGCGCGGCGTTGAGATGGCGGAACCCGCGGATGATCTCGGACTTGGAGAAGAAGCCGCGGCCGTCCTTCGGGTAGCGGCGGAGGAGCTCCCCCAGGGCAACCGGGTCGATGGCGTCGAGCTCCCGGATTCGCTCGACGAGGCCGCTCAGGGCCGCCTCGTGGCGGCCGGGGTCGAAGGCGTAGCGGCCGCCGGCCCCGCGGCTCACGCGGCCTCCCGCGGCCGGTTCGAGGCGGGCAGGCGGCGCAGCGTCGTCGCCCCGCCCTCGCCCTCGATCGCGAAGACCTCCAGCCGGTTCTCCCCCGAGCGCAGGGCGGCGGGCGGCAGCAGGGCGGTGAAGGCCGGCCCGCCGTCCCCGGCGAAGGTCTCGGTGGTGGCGCGGATCCGGCCGTTCACGGCGAGCGCCAGGAGGTGGGGCGCGGCGCCGGGCGGCGCGACGACCGTGCCGTAGAGGTGCACCGGGAGCACGGGGGCCTCGAGGTCGACGGCGGCGAGCGCGTCGAGATCGACGATCTCGACCCGGGTGCCGCCCGCCGCCGCCGCGCCGCCGCTCGAGCGGCGGCCGATGAGCTCCGGCCGCGGTCCGGCGGCGTAGAGCGTCTCCCACGAGCCCGTGCCGAAGCGGCGGGCGATCTCCGCCAGCGCCTCCTGCCTTCCCTCCTCGTCGCCCGTGGCGTACTCGAGGATGCCCCCGGCGGTGGACGACTTGTTGCCGGAGCGGAAGGTCCTCTTGAGCTCCCCCTTGGCCGCGGCGGGCCCGCGCAGGCTCTTGCCGTCGACGGCCTCGAAGGGCTCGCGGCCGAGGACCTCGTAGATCGTCGCCGCGATGTCGATCGTCTCGGCGTTGCGGCCGTCGCTCTGGCCCACCCTCTGGCCGGGGTACTTGACGAAGAGGGGGACTCCGACGATCTCGTAGGTAGCCTGGAGGGCCAGGTTGCGGCGCAGGCGCCCGGTCCGGAACGTGGCGCCGTGGTCGGAGGTGATCACCAGCAGCGTCTCGTCGAAGATGCCGGTCCGCTCGAGGGTGTCCAGGAGGCGGCCGACCAAGGTGTCGACGTAGCCGACCGTGAGCAGGTGGCGCTGGTGTGCCTGGGTCGTCTCCCACTCGCTGCCGTGCCAGGTCTGGCTGACGAGGCCGTGCGGGTAGCGGAGGTAGGACGGGAAGCGCCGGCCGTTCGGCATCCAGACCCAGGGGCGGTGGGGGAGCATGACGTGGGCGAAGTGCAGCGCGGGCTCGGTCCCCCGCTGCTCGATCGTGTTCAGGAACCAGTCGAAGAGCTCCCCGGGCCGCTTGGCGCGCTCATCGATCGTCCGCGGCGCGTCCGCGGGCACGGGCGCGCGGCCGGCTCCCCAGAAGTCGCGCCACTGGTCGTCGAGCGTCGGCAGCGCGCCGCCCCAGTCGGCCGGCGCCACGAGGCTCAGGAGCACCGCCGCCGCGTCGCTCAGCATGGCAGGCAGCCGTTCGCGGCGCGGGATCAGCCAGCGCTCGGCGGGCCTGCAGATCCGGCGCGGGCACAGGTGGGTCATCGTCTCCCAGGCGTTGACGGGCATGGCTTTGGCGAGCACCGTGAAGAGGTTCGAGCGGTAGTACTTGACGATCGGCGACTTCGCCACCCTGGCCTCCGGGTAGCTGCCCGTGAGAATCGCCGGCACGGAGTAGATCGTGGCCTGGGACACCGTCGTCGCCTCGCGGTACCACGAGGCGGTCGCCGCCAGCCGGGCGAAGCTCGGAAAGCGCCCGCCGTCGATCTCGCCGTCGGGGGTCAGCAGGGAGGCGGCCGGCAGCTCGTCGAAGACGACCACCACGACCGGATTCGCGGCGCGCGGCGCCGGGTCTTCGGAAGCGGCGGCGGGCGCCGCCTCCTCGCTGCGCCAGAGGGCCCGCACGTCGGGCCTGGCGAGGAAGAGGACGGGGAAGACGAGCGTCCCGATCCCGAGGACGGCTGCGCCCCGGACTCCCCGCGGCCAGCGCGCCAGGAGGCCGGCGAGCCCGGCGCCGAAGGCCGCGGCCAGCGCCGCGGCGGCGCCTCCCGGCGCCAGCGGCCGGACGAGACCCAGGGCGAGGACGGCTCCGCAGGCCGCCAGCACCGCCGTGAAGGCGACGGCTCCGGGCCAGCGGCCGAGGGCCCGCAGGCCCGCCACGACGAGCGTCGCGGCCAGCGGCAGCGCGACGCTCAGCGCCAGGCAGAAGAGGGCCAGGTCGAGGCCGTCGGCCTGGTGGGCGACGAAGAAGGTCGCGTTGCGGGCCAGCACGTCGTAGAGCGGCTGCGCCGCGGCGAACCCCACGCCGCCGGCGATGGCGGCCGTCTGGATCGCCACGGGGGGCGTCCAGGGCCTCCCGGCGCCGCTCGGAGGGCGTTTCACCATGGGCTGGGGCGCGGGACCGGTCGCGTTCGAGCTGCGGTGCGGGTCATGGCCCCGCGGTTCTACCACGACTGCTATCGTGTAGGCTGCCCCGGGAGGGGACCCGCCTTGAAACCCGAAACCCGAGACGTTCTCCTCGATCTCAACCGCCGCTTCTACGCCGCGCGAGCGACCGAGTTCAGCCGCACCCGCCAGCAGCCCTGGCAGGGATGGAGGCGCGTGATCGAGCGCGCGGCGGCGGGGGCGGCGGACGGCGAGCCCCTGTCGATCCTCGATCTCGGCTGCGGCAACGGACGCTTCGCCGTGGCCTGCGCGCGGCAGATGAGCGCTCCCTGGAGCTACGTCGGGGTCGACGAGTCGCCGCAGCTCGTCGCCGAGGCCCGCGAGCGGCTGGAGGAGATCGCCCCGGCGGCCTTCGAGGTCGAGGTCGGGGACCTCCTGGCCGCCGCGGCGCCGTTCTGGTCCCGGCGCGGTTTCGGCCTCGTGACGCTCTTCGGGGTGATGCACCACGTGCCGAGCGCGGAGCGCCGGCTGGAGCTGCTGCGCCGGGCCGGCGCCTGCGTCGCTCCCGGCGGCCTGCTGGCCGTCTCCTTCTGGCAGCTCGAGACCTCCGATCGGCTCATGGCACGGACGGTGGAGCCGTCCACCGTCGGTCTGGCCGCCGACGCGCTGGAGGCGGGCGACTACCTGCTGCGCTGGGGCGACGGAGACGAGGCGCGGTACTGCCATCACAGCGACCTCGAAGAGATGGCCGAGATGGTCGAGACCTCGGGCTTGCAGGCGGTCGAGAGCTTCCGGGCCGACGGCCGTGAGGACGCCTCGAACGTCTACTGGCTGCTCTCGCCCCGCGCCGCTTGAGCACTGACCTTGCCCCGGCGAGCCGAGTCGTGACGTCCCTGCTGGCGCCGGCAGCCTTTGGGATGCTGCTCGCCCTCGGCGCCCTGTCGGCGGCCCGGCCGGCCCTTGCGCAGAGCTCCGGTCCGGTCGAGGTGGCGGCGTCCGCGGTACTCGGCTACGCGGACCGGCTGCTCGAGGACGCCTCCGGCGCGGGCGGGGGCCTCGAGGTGGCGGCGACCCTGGTCACCGGCTCGGAGGTCGAGGGCGAGGCGGGGCGCACGGAGGTCACCGTGGACGTCGCCGTCCGCCTCGCTCCGAGCTGGGCGGAGGGGCGGCGGCTGCGCGTCACCCTGGTCTCCTACAACCTCGACGACGACCCCCTCGTGCTCGAGGAGACGGTCGCCCTGGGGCCGCCCGCGAACGCCGCCTGGTGGATCTACCGGCGCAGCGTCCTCCTCCCCGAGGAGTTCCTCGAGGCGGTGGTGGTGGTGGAGGACCTGGACGGCGGCGGCAAGGGAGGGGCCCGCGTGGGCTACGGCGCGCCCCTGGGAGAGCCCGAGCCCGCGCCGCGGGCGAGCGGCGTCATCGTCGACTCGCTCGGGCCGGAGGCGCGGCCCGCCGGCGAACCGCAGCGCCCTTCGGTGCTGCGGTTGGTGCCGCCGCGCGGCGACGAGCAGGTGGGAGCGGTCCGCATTCGCACCCTCGTCACCTCCGACGAGGTCGCGCGGGTCAGCTTCCGGCTCGACGGCCGCGAGGTCGCCGTGGACGATCGCGAGCCCTTCGTCCTCGAGACCGACCTCGGTTCCGAGCCGGCGACCCGCGAGGTGGTAGCGGTGGCGTACTCGGCGGGCGAGCGCGAGATCGGCCGCGACCGCTTGCTGCTCAACTCCCGACTCGAGCTCTTCGACCTGCGGATGGCGCTTGCCCCCGACCCCGCCGACCCCGGCGCGCTGACGGTCGAGGCGGTGGTGACCGTGCCGCGGGACAAGACCCTCGACCGGGTCGAGTTCTACCGCAACGAGGACCTGCTCGCGACGCTCGCGGAGGGGCCGTTCTCGACGCGGGTCGCGCGGGCCGGCCTGGGGCGCCAGGACTACCTGCGCACCGTCGCCTACCTGAGCGACGGCTCGAGCCTCGACGACGTGCGGCTGGTCGCCGACGCGGACGCCGGCGAGCGCATCGACGTCAACCTGGTGCAGGTCTTCGCCGTCGCCAGCGACCGCGGCGGCGAGCCCCTGACCGACCTGACGGCGGCGGACTTCGAGATCCGCGTCGGCCGGCGCAAGGTCGAGATCGAGCGTTTCGAGCGCGCCGTCGACGTGCCCCTGACCCTCGGCCTCGTCTTCGACACCTCGGGCAGCATGTACGTCCTGATGCCGGGCGCCAAGCAAGCGGGAGCTCGCTTCCTGGACTCGGTCCTGGGCGGGAAGGACCGGGCCTTCCTCGTCGACTTCGACACCCGGCCGCGGCTGGCCCATCCGCTGACCTCCGACGTCGGCGCGCTGTTGCGGCGCTTCGGCCAGCTCGAGGCGGAGGGCAGGACAGCGCTCTACGACGCGGTGGTGTTCGGCACGCTGCAGTTCGACGACGCCCCGGGCCGCCGCGCCCTCGTCGTGCTCACGGACGGCATCCCGTCGGGAGGGGAGTTCGGCGCCCGGCGGTGCATCCAGCTCGCCGTCGAGGGTGGGGTGCCGGTCTACTCGATCGACCTGAGCGGCGCGATGGGTGGCGTGCCCGGGGGCGCCAAGCTGCCGCTCGTGGGGCTTGCCAAGGCGACGGGGGGGCGCGTCTTCACGATCCTCGGCGACCCGAACGCCGTGGACCCCGACGACGCCCTCGAGCGGGCGCTCACCGCGGCCTACGATCAGATCGAGCAGGAGCTGCGCAGCCAATACGTCATGGCCTTCTCGACGCCGCAGCCGCTGACCGCGCAGGAGATCGAGTCCCTGAAGGTCGAGGTCTCCCGCTCCGGCGTCAAGGTGCGGCGGGTCGTCGGCACGACCCGCGGCTGAGCGCCGGGAGCCGATGGACGTCCGGCGCCTGACCTTCCGCGTCCCCGCCGCGCGCGAGGACGAGGTCGCGGCCGAGCTCTGGGTGCTGGGCACCGACGGCATTCAGGTAAGGCTCGCGGCCGGCGAGAGCGCCGGCGAGGAGGTCCTGGACGCCTACTTCGACAAGAGCGTCCGCATCGCGGCCGAGGATCTGGATCGCCTGCGCGCCCGTTACGGCGCGGAGCTGATCCAAGCGGTGGACGTCGAGCCCCAGGATTGGCTGGCCGCCTACCGGGCACTCTGCGAGCCCATGACGATCGGGCCGTTCCGGATCGACCCGCGCGAGCCGGAGCCGTGCGGCCCACGTGCTCCGTCTCCCGGGTTGGCCGCGGGCTCCGGGGACGCCGGAGGTGAGGCGGCCGACCGCGCCGGCGGGGGCGGCGGGGTGTATCACTCGCTGCGGATCCCGGCCCGCAACGCCTTCGGCACCGGCAGCCACGAATCGACCCGGCTGCTGCTCGAAGAGCTCGGCGAGCTCGACCTCGCCGGCCGCTCCGTCCTCGACGTCGGAACCGGCTCGGGAATCCTCGCCTTCGCCGCCCTGTGCCGCGGAGCGCGCACGGTCGCCGCCCTCGACCCCGACGTCGGCGCCGTCGTCACGGCCCGCGACAACACGCGGCTCAACGCCCTGGCGCCCCACCTCTTCGCCGGCCGCGTCGACGCCCTGAGCGGCCGCTTCGACGTCGTCCTCGTCAACATCCTGCCGCAACGCTGGCTCGACGAGGCGCCCGCCGTGGTGCGCACCCTGCGCCCCGGCGGCTCCCTCTACGTCTCCGGCCTCCTCGAATCCGAGCGCGACCAGGTCCGAGCCACCCCGGCCCTCGCGCCCCTCGAGCTGCGATCCAGCCGCACCCTCGGCGACTGGACCGCCCTCCACCTGCTCCGGCCGGAGTGAGCAGGCGGTCGGTCTCGGTCCGACGGTTGGTTTGCGATCGGCAACGCCCGGGCGCGGGTCCCCCTCAGCTCCCACGCCCGGTGGATCGGTGCAGCCATGCGTAGGTCGCTTTTCCGGGTGAGGCAAGGAGGCGGCTCGGCTCGATCCGCCTGTATTTTCGGGTGGGAAAGAACGCTACGTCCGGCGGCACGCCGACGATCGGCCCACGCGACGCCGGTTTCTCTCTTACCTGGAGGGCGACCCTGGCAGAGCTGGAGCGGTCCACCGGGCGTGGGAGCTGAGGGGGGCCCGCGCCCGGGCCGGAATCCGTCGCATACGAGCCTCCAGACCTCCGAGCCCGGGTCGGCTCAGGGGACCGTGCTCGACCAGGCCGAGGTGTCGCCGCTCTCGAATCCGTCCGCGAAGATGTTCGCGTCGATGTCCACGCCGGCGCTCTCGACGGCCATGTCGAAGGGCGCCGATTTGGTGCCGTCGTTCCACAGCGCGTAGAGGAGCTCGCCGCGGCTGCGCTCGCCCGGGGGGGTCGGCCAGCTGTAGCCGGCGGTGCGCGGGATGCAGTCGTCGGGGAAGTCGTTGTTCACGGCTTCGTCGCGCAGGTACTCGATGTACTCCTTGCTCGAGGTCTGGTAGCGCAGGGTGGCGCGCACCGTGAGCGGGCTCAGGGCGTCGACCGGGATGGGCACCGCGTAGGAGGTGTCGTCGTAGTTGACGAGGATGCCGGAGCCGGGCGCCGTCTCGGGGTAGGTGTAGCCCACCGGGCGGGTCTCGAGGTCGGTGCCGCCCGTGAAGCCGAGGGGTGGGATGCGGTTGTCGAGCGCGATGCAGTCGTCGAGCACGAAGTGGAACTCCTCGACGCCCCCGCCGTCGACGAAGTCGCAGGTGTCGTTTCCGAGCCGGTTCCAGATGCCGCGGCGGCTCTCGTAGACCTTGACCTGGGCGTCGCGGGTGAGCTCGCCGGTCGCCGGGTCGTAGGCGCCGCTCTCCCAGAGGGGGTCGCCGTCCGCCTCCTCGACGACGACGTCCAGCCACATGCGGCGCCCTTCGTTGTAGCCGGTCGGCAGCTTGTGGCCCGCGAGGTTGGTGACCCGGACGTCGAAGTGGAGCGTGCCGCCGGGACCGACCTCGGGAGGCGCCATGAGCTCCAACTGGGCCGCCCCTTGCAGCATCTCCTCGGCGCGCAGAATCGCGTTGTCGAAGCCGTCGCCGTTGTCGATCGTGGCGCCGTACTCGTCGCGCAGCACTCCCGGGATCCAGGTGTTGCCGCCCACGAACTCGTGGCCCGGCATGTTGCCCGTCCGGTCGTTGTCGCCCTGGATGCAGGCGACCTGGCCCTTCACTCCGGGGTCGGGCATGTGGCACTGCTGGCAGGTCTGTCCCGCCGAGCCCTGGGCGTCGCTGTAGTCGCTGCGCAGCCACTCGCCGTAGGTCCGCTCGATCGGGTAGGGGATGCCGGTGTCGTCGCCGTTCTCGTCGATGAGCGTCTTCACGGGATTCGTCACGTTGTGGCACGTGGCGCAGAACTGCGATCCCTCGTGGTACTCCGAATATGCCCACTCGTGCGACGGCGGCACCTCCGGCGGCGGGTAGTCGTAGGGGCCGCGCCGGCACGGAGCCAGCGGGTCTTCGCCGTTGGGGCAGACCTCGTCGTCAACCCAGTACTGGGCGTTCTCGAGGTAGTTGCCGCTCTCGCCGGGTGGCGGATTCTCGTTGATCATCATCCGGTGGCAGAGATGGCAGGTGACGCCCTCGAAGTCGTTGGTCTGGCTCTCGTCGAGGTTGCCGGCGAGGCTGCACCCGTCGGCGTCGCCCAGCGTCGGGCCGGGACCGGCGCTGGCCCGCCCTTCGAGCCAGCCCTTGGGGGCGTGGCAGCGCAGGCAGAACTCGCCGACCCCGGGCAGGTCGTTGTTGGCCACGTCGAGCGCGGCCCAGAAGACGGGGTCGCGGCCGGCGCTGGCCATCATCGAACCCGACCAGAGGTTGAACGGCTCGAGGTCGTTCTTCGGGTCGTAGTTGCCGTGGCAGTTGTCGCAGGCGCCGGGTCCGGCGTAGGCGTGGAGGATCGGGAACTCGATCCCCGGCTGCGTGGCGTTGGGCGTGAAGGGGGGCGCCGCGGCGGCCGGCACGGCCCCGGCGAGCAGGCAGCCGAGCGCAGCGGCGGTCGCGGCCGGCCGGGAGCCGCGCCGGCGGCTCCGGCCTGGCAGTGAGGTGATCTTGGGCACTGGGGAACCTCCGGAAGGCCTCGAAGCGGTGGCCGCGACGACGATAGCATGGGGCAACTGGACCGCGGCGCTGGCGTCCGGGGTTCGGGGAGGTCGAATCGTCCACGTCGAGAAGCTCGCCCGAGTCGCCGCCGGAGCCGGTCCGCCGGAAGCCTGCGCCCATGCCTAGGTGGCGTCCCGCGCGCCGCTGGCTCGCGGCCCGGGAGCGCTGGCGTGCGCTGGCCCTGGGGCTCGTGGAGGCCGGCGTCGCCGGGGAGCGGCCGGCGGCGGCCCTCTTCGTTCCCGGCCGCATCGAGCTCGCGGGCAAGCACACGGACTACGCCGGGGGACGCAGCCTCGTGGCGGCGACGCGCCGCGGGCTGGCCGTGCTGATCGCGCCGCGGACGGATTCGCGGGTGCGCTGGCGCGACCTCACGAGGCGGGTGGAGGCGGAGCTCGAGGCCGGGCGGCCGGGGCGGCGGCCCGGCCACTGGTCGGACTACCTGCGCGCGGCGGCCCGCCGGGCCGCGGCGGACTTCGGGCCGCTGCCGCGGGGGCTCGACGCGGCGATGACGAGCGATCTGCCCGCCGCCGCGGGGCTGAGCAGCTCGAGCGCCCTCGTGGTCGCCGCCTTCCTGGCGCTCGACGCCGCCAACGACCTCGCGGCGCGGCCCGCCTACCGGGCCGCGATCCACGACCCGAACGACCTGGCCGGCTACCTGGGCGCCGTCGAGAGCGGCGCGGCGTTCCGGGGTCTGCGCGGCGCGGCCGGGGTGGGGACGTCCGGCGGCAGCGAGGACCACGCGGCGATCCTGGGGTCGCGCGGCGGACGGCTGCGGCTCTACGGCTTCGGGCCGCTGCGCCTGGAGCGCGAGATCGAGCTGCCCGCCGAGTGGACCCTCGTGGTGGCGACGAGCGGCGTGCGGGCGAAGAAGACCGGCGCGGCCCGCGAGCGGTTCAACCGCCTGGCGGCGCTGGCCGCCGAGGGCGCCGCCGCCTGGCGGCGGGCCGCGGGGGGCGGCGCCGAGCACCTGGGAGCGGCGCTCGCCGCCGCCGGCTCGGCGGCGGGCCTGCGGGCCGGGGTGGAAGCCGGGCTCGCGGCCGGGGCCGCCGCTGGCGAGGTGCTCGCCCGCGTCGAGCACTTCGCGGAGGAGAGCGGCCGGCTGGTGCCCGCCGCGGCGGCGGCCTTCGCGAGCGCCGACGCCGCACGGCTCGCCCGCGCCGCCGCCCGCTCGCAGGAGCTCGCCGAGCGCCTCCTGCGCAACCAGGTCCCGGAGACCAGCGCTCTCGTCCGCCTGGCCGGAAGCGAGGGCGCGCTCGCCGCCTCCGCGTTCGGCGCCGGGTTCGGCGGCGCGGTCTGGGCGGTCGTCCGGCGCGAGCGCGCCGGCCGCTTCGCCGCGCGCTGGCGCGCGGCCTACGCCGCGGAGTTTCCCGCCGCGGCGGCGCGGAGCGTCTTCTTCCGCTCGCGTCCCGGTGCGGGGGCCCGCTGGCCGGCCGCGGCCGGCGGCGCCGCCGCGGGGAGGGGCGCGACGTGATCCTCCAGGGCATCGACTGGGCGGTCATCGGGGGCTACTTCGCCCTCGCCCTCGGGGTCGGCGTCTGGGCGGCGCGGCGGGCCGGCCGCGACGCCGGGGAGTTCTTCCTCTCGGGCCGCTCCATGCCCTGGTGGCTGCTCGGCGTGTCGATGGTCGCCACGACCTTCTCGACGGACACGCCGAACCTGGTGGCCGACATCACCCGCCGCGACGGGGTGGCCGGCAACTGGGTGTGGTGGGCCTTCCTGCTGACGGGGATGCTGACCGTCTTCGTCTACGCCGCCCTGTGGCGCCGGTGCGGCGTTCTCACCGACCTCGAGTTCTACGAGCTGCGCTACAGCGGCCGCCCGGCGGCCTTTCTGCGCGGCTTCCGGGCGATCTACCTGGGAGTGTTCTTCAACGTCGTCGTCATGGCGGCGGTGACCCTGGCGGCGATCAAGATCGGCAGCGTGCTCTTCGGGCTCTCGCCCCTGGCCACGGTGGCGGTGGCGGGCACGGTGACGGTGGTCTTCAGCGCCGCGGGCGGCTTCCGGTCGGTCGTCCTGACGGATCTTCTGCTCTTCGGCGTCGCCATGACCGGCTCAGTCGTGGCGGCGTGGGTGGCGGTCCACCGGCCCGAGGTCGGGGGGCTGCGGGCGTTGATGAGCCACCCGGCGGTCGCGGACCGGCTCGCGCTGGTGCCCGACCTCGGCGACCCGGCCGCCTACGTGCCGCTGTTTCTCGTGCCGCTGGCGGTGCAGTGGTGGGCGGCCTGGTACCCGGGCTCGGAGCCGGGGGGCGGCGGCTACGTCGCGCAGCGCATGCTCGCGGCCCGCGACGAGCGGCACGCCGTGGGAGCCACGATGCTCTTCAACGCCGCCCACTACGCGCTGCGCCCCTGGCCCTGGATCCTCGTGGCCCTCGCGTCGCTGGTCGTCTACCCGGATCTCGAGGCCTTGCGGACGGCCTTCCCGGGAGTCGAGGCGTCGGTCCTGGGGCACGATCTCGCCTACCCGGCGATGCTCACCTTCGTCCCCGCCGGCTGGCTCGGGCTCGTCGTGGGGTCCCTGGCCGCGGCCTACATGTCGACGATCTCCAGCCATCTCAACTGGGGCGCCTCCTACGTGACGCACGACTTCTACCGCCGCTTCGTGCGCCCCGCGGCGGGGGAGCGCGAGCTGGTCCGCACCGGCCGGGTGACCACCGTGCTCCTGATGGCGGCGGCCGCGTTCGTCGCCCTGCGCCTCGAGAGCGCCCTGCAGGCCTTCCAGATCCTGCTCCAGATCGGCGCCGGCACCGGCCTGCTGTTCATCCTGCGCTGGTTCTGGTGGCGGATCAGCGCCTGGAGCGAGATCGCGGCGATGGCCGTCTCCTTCGCCGTCGCGGTGGTCTTCTCGGCCGTCGAGTCCGGCCTCCGCCCATGGCAGGAGCTGCTGTGCGGCGTCGCTCTCACGACGCTCGGCTGGCTCGCCGCCACCTGGCTCACACGGCCCACCGACCGGGCGACGCTGGTCGCTTTCGAGGCCCTGGTCCGCCCGGGCGGGCCGGGCTGGCGGCGCCTGGAGGCGGTCGCCACGGCGCGCGGCGACGCCGAGCCGTGGCCCGTAAAGACGGGCCTCGCCTGCATGGGGCTGGGCTCGGCGGCGATCTACGGCGCGCTCTTCGCGACGGGCAGCTGGCTCTACGGCGATCTCCCGGCGACCGTCGCGTGGACGGCGGTGGCAGTGATCTCCGTGATAGCGCTCGTGCCGCCTTGGCGTAGGCTGGATGCCCTTTCCGACGCGGGCCCGCGGGGCGGGGCCAGGAGGAGGATCGACGGTGGCGAACGAGACGACGCGTAGAGACTTCCTGACCGGAGTGGCGGGAGCCGGCCTGGGGCTGGCGCTGGCCGGGCGGGCGGCTGCCGCGGGCCGCGGAGCGCGGGCGGCGGAAGCCTACCGGCCGGCGGCCGGCTTCGCGGCGCCGCCGCTCGAGACGGTGCGGATGGGCTTCGTCGGCGTCGGGCTCCAGGGGGGAAGCCACGTCGAGAACTTCCTGCGGATCCCCGGGGTCGAGATCGTGGCCGTGTGCGACGTCGACGGGCCGCGAGCTTCCGAGGTCGGGCACTGGGTCGTCGCGGCGGGCCGGCCGGCACCCGACCTCTACACCCGCGGCCCGGAGGACTTCAGGCGGCTCTGCGAGCGGCCCGACATCGACCTGGTCTTCAACGCGACCCCCTGGCGCTGGCACGTCCCCGTCTGCCTCGAGGCGATGAACACCGGCAAGCACGCCGCCACCGAGGTCCCGGCCGCCTACCTCGTGGACGATTGCTGGGAGCTCGTCGAGACCGCGGAGCGGACCCGGCGCCACTGCGTGATGATGGAGAACTGCAACTACGGGCGCTCGGAGATGATGGTCTTGAACATGGTCCGCCGCGGCCTCTTCGGCGAGCTGCTGCACGGCGAGGGCGCCTACATCCACGATCTGCGGGCCGTCAAGTTCGCGAACGAGAGCGAGGGGCTCTGGCGGCTCGAGCACTCGGTCTCCCGCAACGGCAACCTGTACCCGACGCACGGCCTGGGCCCGATCGCCCAGTACATGGACGTCAACCGCGGCGACCGGCTCGACTACCTCGTCTCCATGAGCTCGAACGCCCGCGGGCTCGAGCTCTACGCCCGCGAGCACCTGCCGGCCTCGGACTCGCGCCGGCGCAGCTACGCCCTGGGCGACATGAACACGACCCTCATCAAGACGAAGCTCGGCCGCACGATCGTGCTGCAGCACGACACGACGACGCCGCGGCCCTACAGCCGCATCAACCTCGTCCAGGGGACGCGTGGCTGCTTCGTGGGCTACCCCGACCGGATCTACATCGAAGGCCGCACCCCGACCCCGGACGGCGGCCACGCCTGGGAGGACGCCGCCGCCTACCGGGACGAGTTCGAGCACCCCCTGTGGACGAAGCTCGAGGAAGACGCCGCGGGCGCCGGCCACGGCGGGATGGACTACCTCGAGGACTACCGGCTCATCCAGTCGCTCGTGGCCGGAGAGCCGACGGACATGGACGTCTACGACGCCGCGACCCTGTCGGCCGTGATCGAGCTCAGCGAGAAGTCGGTGGCCGCCAAGGCCAAGCCCATGGACGTCCCGGACTTCACCCGCGGCCGGTGGGAGGTCAACGAGCCCCTCGGCATCGTGTCGTAGGTCTCCGGTCGCTCATAGGTAACCGAAGAGCGGCGGAAAGACGGCGACGACGAGCCAGGCCCAGGCCGCGTAGACCGGCAGGAAGGCGGTCTGCCAGCGCTCGAGAGTCGTGAAGGAGCCGCGGCCGGTCAGGAACCGGGAGTAGAGGACCGCCGACCCCGCGAGGTTGGCGAGGAGGATGAGGTTCTCGCCCAGGGCCGCCACCTTGTTGGGGCTGAACCCGAAGTCGGCGATCCGGCCGGCGATGGCGGCCAGCGCGAGCGCGTCGACGACGAGGGCGCTTCCCACGAGGGAGAGCTGCAGGGCGTCGAAGGCGCCGGGGGGCGCGCTCGGATCGCGGGCGGAGATCGCGTAGAGGAGCAGGCCGAGGACCAGGGCGAGGAGGAGGTCGAAGCCGATCAGCACCTCCCGGTCGACGTCGATGCCGCTGCCCGTCCAGGCCATGGTGCCCAGGAAGGCTACGAGAACGAACAGGAAGAGGGGCGTGAAGAGGCGGGTGAGCACCGGCGCCATGTTCTCGACGACGCTCTGCTTGGCCTCCACCAGCCAGGCGCTGACGATGACCGCCCCGACGGCGCCGCACGGCAGCAGCCAGGACTCGAGCAGCCAGCCGGCGTCGGCGCCGATGGCACCGAACACGAACGCGGTGAAGGCCATCAGCACGCCGCCGCCGAAGGCGATGAGCGCGTAGTAGATGAACCACTCGCCCGAGAAGCGGACGAAGTCCATGCGTCTCCCATGGTCGCGCCACCGCCCCCCGGCGTAGGCGAGGCCGACCGCCAGCCACAGGGCGATCGGCAGGTGGAGGGCGGTCAGCACCTCGGTGTGACCCTGCGGCGTGAACGGGAAGACGTTGGCGAGGACGGCGCCGGCAACGAAGGGCAGCGCCAGCCAGGCGCGGCTCGTCCCGCCGAGCTGCCGTTTCCAGGCGAAGTAGCCGGCCAGGAGCGGCAGCGTGAAGAGGCTGAAGTTGCGGGCGTAGAAGGAGGCTTCGGAGGCGAAGCGGATGCCGAAGAGCTCCGGCAGCTTGATCGCGGCGGCGGCGGCGAGCGCCAGGCCGAGCGCCACCAGCGCCTCTCTCCCGGCCTCTCCGCCGGGCTCGTGGGCCGAGCCGGGAGCGCCGGCCAGCTGTTTCCACAGCCGCTCCGAGTACCCGCGGGCGAGCTCCCGCGCCGGGGCGTCGAGGTCGCCCATCCGCTTGACGGCGACGAGGAAGGCCTCGTCGCCGGACAGCCCGGTCTCGACGAGCCGTGCGACCTGGTCGCGCAGGCGATCCTCGAGCTCCTCGACGTCGACCGAGTGGATCGCCCGGTGGCGGCGCAGGTAGCCGCGCCACTCGCCGATCCGCGCTTCGAGGTCGTCGTGCCGCGCCTTGGCCGTCATGGCTCGGCAATGTATCGCAGGATCGACGGGGCCCGCTCGGTCGAGGCCGTGCTCGAGCTGGCGAGGAGGATCGCCGGCAGATCGACCGCTGGTACTTCGCGGTCTTGGAGCTGCGGGCAACGTCCGGATGGGTTACCCTACGCCGATGTTCGAGATCGCACGCCGGCTCCGTCGCGCTTCCCTGTCGCTCGCTCTGGCGGGCTTGATTCCCTCCCTGCCCGTGTCGGGCGAGGTCGTCGCGCCGCCGCCCGCGGAGCTCGCGGCGCCGCCCGCGACGGCCGAGGTCAGCGAGAGCGGCCTGGCGTCCCAGGTGCTCCAGGCGGGAAGCGGCGACCGCCATCCGGGGCCGGCGGCCTGGGTGCGGGTCCACTACAGCGGCTGGACCGGGGACGGCGAGCTCTTCGACAGCTCGGTCGAGAGCGGCAAGTCCCTGACCGTGCCGCTCGACCGCGTGCTCGCCGGCTGGAGCGAAGGCCTGCAGCTGATGGTGGAGGGCGAGAAGCGGCGCCTGTGGATCCCGCAGGAGCTCGCCTACCGGGGGCAGCCGGACCGCCCGCGCGGCATGCTCGTCTTCGACATCGAGCTGCTCGAGATCGTCGATCCCCCGGTGGCGCCCGCCGACGTCGCCGCGCCGCCGGCGGACGCCGAGGTCCACAAGCGGGGCCTCGCCAGCAAGCGGCTCCGGGCGGGCGGCGGCGAGCGCCACCCGAAGTCGAGCAGCACCGTCACCGTGCACTACACGGGCTGGACGACGGATGGCGTGATGTTCGACACCACCGCCATCACCGCGGTCCCGGCCACGTTCCCGCTCTCCGGGGTGATCCAGGGCTGGCGGGAAGGGCTGCAGCTGATGGTCGAGGGCGAGGTCCGCCGCTTCTGGATCCCCGAGAAGCTCGCCTACAAGGGCGCCGAGGGCCAGCCGCAGGGGATGCTGGTGTTCGACGTCGAGCTCTTGACGATCAACGTCCACTGATTCGTCGATCGCCCGTCGCCCCGCGCCCGTCGCCCCGAGCCCGTCGACCGCGCCCGGCCAGCGGGCTTTGGCCGTCAGCCGGTGGCGAGCAGCTCGGCCGCCTCGGCCAGCCGGCCGGCGCTGTCGCGGTGGGCCTTGAGGAAGGTCTCGGCACGGCCGAGCACGGTTCCCATGCGCATGCCCTTGCGCATGGCCCCGAGGGTCACCTTGCCGGTCGCCAGCGCCGCCAGGAGGCCGAGGTTGACCTTGAGGCGGCCGTGGGTCTCGTAGCGCACCTTCATCGTGTGGCGCCACAGGCCGGCCAGCTCGGCGTAGAACTCGGGCAGCGGCATCTTGGTCGGCAGGACGCTGTGGGTGATGTCGTAGAGCTCCCAGTCGCGGGTGTTCACGTCGTCGACGACCTCGTCCCACAGATCCGTGCCCGGCAGCGGGGTGAGCACCGAGAAGCCGCTGTTGTAGGCGCCGGTGCGGTCGATCCAGCGCTTCAGCTTGTCGAAGTCCGCGTGCTCCCAGCCCGGGTCGATGATGAAGTTCGGCGTGTAGCCGATGTCGAGGTCCTGCAGGATCTCGATGGCGAGATCGTTGTTCGCCGCGGTGTTGGACTTGTTGACCGAGCTCAGGCCGGCGTCGTCGATCTTCTCGAGCCCGAGGAAGACGGTCATGCGGCCGCACTCCTTCCACTGCTCGATGAGCTCGGGGAAGCGCGTGATGATGTCCGAGCGGGTCTGGATCGTGTAATGCTTCTTGATGCCCGAGGCCTTGATCGCCGCCGCCAGCTCGCGGCCCCGCTTGACGTTCATCCAGAAGATGTCGTCGGTGATGAAGACGTTGGGCGCCTCGATGGCGGCGAGCTCGGCGACGACGCGGTCCGGCGACTTCTCGCGGAAGGTGCTCTCGTGGAACTTCCACACCGAGCAGAAGTTGCACTTGAACGGGCAACCGCGGGCGGTCTCCATCAGCGCCAGGGGCCGCCGGAAGTTGATGTAGTACTCGCCCGCGTAGTCGGCGATCAGGTGACGGGCCGGCATCGGGAGCTCGTCGATGTTGCGCCGGGCGGGCGCCGCGCCGGTCCTCACGAGCCCGCCGGAGGTGTTGATGGCCAGTCCGGGGACGTCCTTCAGGTCATCGCCCCGGCCGTAGGCGGCGACCAGCGCCGGCATGATCTCCTCGCCGTCGCCCACGGCGAGCACGTCGATCGACGGCCGCGCGAACCACTCGGGGTCGCGAGACGTGTCGTGCCCGCCGACGACGACGAGGGCCTGCGGAAACTCCCGCCGCACCCGCTCCGCCAGCCGCAGCAGCCGGAAACGCTCGGTAGTGAAGTTGCACTGCAGGCCCACGATCTCCGGCTCGAAGGCCCGCACCTTGGCCAGCCCCGCCTCGACGCCGTCGATGCGCAGGTCGACGATCTGGCACTCGTGCCCCTCGAGCTCGATGGCCCCGGCCACGCACTCGAGGCCCAGCGGCTCGACGAAGGTGATCATCTCCAGCCCGATGATCCCCCCGATCGGGGCCTTGAGGAACGAGACTTTCATGGCGAGCGAGCTTCCTTTCCGGTCGAGACGAGCAGGGACGAGCAGGGAACTGGGCAGAGTCTAGCGGATCGCAGCGCGCGGAGGGCAGCGTCGCGAAAGGACGCCGGATAAGGAGGTGGCCGGAGACGGTTCCCGGCGCGATAGGATCTCCGTGGCCCGAACCGCACGGATAGGGGTCTCCTCGCGAAAAGATGCCGGGTAGGGAGGTGGCCGGAGACGGTTTCTGGCGAGATCGGATCTCGCTTGGCTGGCGTTAGGCTGTCCGGTCGGTGCCATCGGGCCGCTTGGCGCGTCTCGGACTGCGCTGAGCGCCTCTGAGCCGGTCCTCCCGCGAGAGGCCCTTCCTTACCCAGCATCTTTTCGCCTCGTCCCTTTAAAGGACGAAGGACCTCGGGCCTTGCCGCCCGTTGTCAGGCGGCCGGGGTCGGCTGCTCGGCCCCTGGCGCGCTGGCGCCGAGCAGGAGCTGCGCCAGCTGGCGCCAGACCCAGCCGAGGCCGTTGGCCAGGTGGAGGCCGAGGAGGAGGACCGCGGCGCCGAGCAGGGTGCACAGCAGGGCCTCGGGGAGGGTGTCGGCCACCCAGAAGTAGAAGTCGGGCGGGCTCCAGGTGTAGTAGAGGGGCGCGAGGAGGAGGCTTGCGCCCAGGCAGAAGCTCGTCACCATGACGACGAACGAGAGGATGCCCAGGGGGAACTTGAGGAGCAGGAAGATCGGTCCCTTCCAGGTGACGGGGTTGGTGAGGTAGCCCTTGACCCGCTCCCCGAAGTCCTCCGAAGGCGGGCCGGCCGGGCGCATCGGCGGCACCTCGGCATCGAGCAGGACGATCGCCTGCTGACGCTCGAAGACGGCGAGCCCCCAGCTCGCGACGAGCACGAAGGCGAGGATGAGGAAGCCGACCCACAGCAGCACGAGGCCCAGCCCGAGCGCCAGGCCGACGGCCAGGAACACGAAATAGAGCGTGCCCAGGGGGAAGGCGATGAGCGAGTAGAAGGCCTGGGCGTAGCTGCGCCGCTGCGCCACCACGCCGAAGACGGCCGCCAGTACCGAGTGGATCGAGGGTCCCATCGCGCTTCCTCCGTCCTGCAAACGCGGGCAGTGAGCGCCCGCTCGAGAGGTACTACGGCCCGGGGGACCAGGAGTTTCGGCCAGGGTGGGCGGTGGTCGAGCCGCCCGCCGCTTCGCGAGAATCGCACCTTGGGGGTCGGCTGGGAAGGGAGGCCTTCAGGCAACGAGGGCCGTGGGCCACGGACTTCCTGCCTCGTGAGAGCTGCAATCTGGACGTCGGGTGGGGAGCAACAACCCGAGCCAGGCCAGAGGGTTCGGTCTACCTCCCTTCCTGCCCGGCGGCCTCGCACTGCTGCCGAGCGGGCGCATGTCCGCCCGTCTCAGGTCACGCTCGCAACGCACTCCTGCCGTGATTCGCGTAACCCGCGCCACGTCTCAGGGACTCGTTCAGGCGGGTCTGCAGGCCGCCCTTGTGCGCGACAGATCCGTCCGGCTCCTGGTAGAATCCTTCTAATCGCGGCACAAGAGATCATTCAATGCGCACTTTTGCAGAAACAGCGAGGGCGTTTCGGCAGCCTGCCCCTGGCAAGGTTCCGAGGCCAGCTCGGGTACGCTTCGGGCATAGCCGTGAAGTGAAAGCGATCCTCGACTTACAGCGGACGGTCGGGGATCAGGCCGGAGAGCGGCGGCTGGAAGTCAACGCGATGAAACCCGGCCGAGCCTTGACTCCTACTGGAATTCCTCGTTTCGAGAACGATCTCAGTCGAATTCCACCATCTTCTCCTCGACACGCGGTGATTCAGCCTGAGCGGCCTCCTCGTCTTCAGAGTGTGTCGCCTGTAGCTGAGAAGGGCGAAGTGCCTGGAGACGAAGTCTTCAGCCCTCTGAAGGGGGAGCCAGGAGCTGGGGCCGAGGGGGAATCTGCGGCCAAGGGTGAGGGTGCGAAGACAGTCAAGAAGACCGAGCTAGGCGCACCGACTGCGGGCCAATGTGGAGCATACTCCTGGAAGGTCAGGTTTAGCATCGACAATGCTGAAGCAACTACCACGGGCTACATCGTGCAGAAGGTAGACGCCAAGTATAATCGAACTGACTGCGCTGGCAAGGACAAGCCAGTTACGGGAATCGGGACTTTTCCTTTCTGGGAAGCCTGGGGCGTCAGAGGAGGGAAAGTGTTCATCGGTGACACGGCAAACGCACACAATGCCGACACGTATGCCGACGGCACGATGGGGGACGGAACCAAGGGCTCGATTGTGGTCAAGGGCGTCCCTGAGTTCTTTCCGAACGTGACCCTGCCGGCCCATATGAAAGCAAATAATCCAGATACGCAGGCCGGCGATCTCCGCTCCAGCGTCACCGATCCTGCGCTGACCGGCGGGACGGGCGCGATTTCGCACGACTTGACGGCATCCTGGGAATGCTGCCCTTCTGTGGACAAGAAGACTACTTTCAGCGACAAGAAGTAGACCGGGGCACGATGGCGACGGGCAACCTCGTCGGTGTAGGACATCCTCGAGAGGATGCGACGCCCAGAATGCGTTGTGTCGCCTTTTTGTCCACAATCATGTAAGCGAGCTAGTGACTGTAACTTCCTGGCTCTCGAAGATCGCCCGCGAACTCCTCCACCGAGGCATCTTCACTTCGGTGCCAGACCTGGCGAAGAAGATCATGCGGCTCATCGGCAAGTACGACAGGAGTCCGAAGCCGGTCAAATGGAAACACAACGACCCTTCCCGAAGGATCGCGGCGTGATCGTTCTTACTAGGAATTGGAGCGTTACAGTCCCCTGCGAAGAGGCCTAGATGATGAGTCAAGACGGTTTGCAGAGAATCTCGGAGCGAACGATTTCCGAGAACTCTTTGCGATCTGAGATCAGCAAGCTCGAGGGCGTGACGGAGCCGGCGTCATTTTGGATCAATATTGCTAACGATCGTGCATACTCCGCTACTCACAGGGCCATTGTCATCTGCCAGTTTGTCCTTCGGCATATGAGGGAGCCCATGGATTTAGTTGATCTGGCCAGGCTTCTTGATGAGCCAGAGTGGATCAACTCCGGCACGGTGGCATGTGTCGATCATCTCAAGGGGGAACTCCCGGTGGACTGGAATCTGGGCGAAACCGTCCTTGGCATTCGACTCTTCCCCGGAGAAGTCGAAAGTGCACCCGTCCTATATCTCAGGCTTTCCCCGCCGCTAGAGGCTGAAGCATTCGTGCAAGTAATGAGGAGTCCTCGACACGATGTCACGACGGGAACCCGCGTGCTGGAAGCCGCTTGCGGGGGATGGGGGTGAGACAGAAGGGCTCCCGGTGTGAAGTGCCCGGCCCGAGGTACTAGACGAGAGGAATCGGTCGGTCTTCGTCTCCGGGCCGGCGGTTACGGTCCCGCGCGCCCCGGATCAGTCCAGCTGGACCGTCAGGCTGCCGCCGCCGGCTCCGAAGACGTAGCCCCCGGCGGCGTCGAAGAGCAGCGAGTTGACGAGGAGCTCGACGTGCGCGAACCCCGTGGCGCCGACGAAGCGGCCCGTCCCGCCGACGACCGTGAGGTCAAAGGAGGCGTCGTTGTCGAACGTCGCCGGGTCGACGCAACCGTAGGCCACGTCCCCGGGCTCCAGTCGCAGGTAGAGCAGGTCGCGGCCGTCCTTGTAGCTCAGAACCGCCGCGAGGGCATCGTAGGGGAAGTCGAGCAAGCCTGGGCACCTCGGGGTGTTGACGGCGAAGTTCGGATCCACCTCGCTCAAGCTCGTCCAGGTGAGCTTGCCGAGCGTCCCGACGCCCGAGCCCTGGCTGTGGAAGGCTCCGGCCACCGTGTCGCCGTTGAGGTCGACCCCAGCGTGGGTGAAGCTGCCGGAGAGGATCGCCGTGAGAGTGTTCGGCAGCGCCGGGGCGGCCGCCGCCGCGCTCGTGAGCACGAAGCACAGGGTGAGTCCCAGGACCGCCGTTGCGAGTTGTTGCTTCATCGTTGCCTCCTTCCTGGCTCGAGCGGGGGATCGAGCCGGTTGGGTTGGTACCTGCCTGCTCCTTCAGCCCGAGCCGACCGCTTCCATCAGCGCCGTGAACAGTTCGTTGTACCGGCTGCCCATCGAGAAGTGGTCCACCTCGAGACCTCCCAGGTCGCCGTGGAGCACGGCGAGCCAGGGGCTCGGGTTGTTCACCGCGTAACCGCCGAACTGGACGCTGTGGATCGAGGCGATCGGTATGGCGATCGTCTTGCGGCGGGACGTGTAGCGCAGAGCCTCCGCGTCCACCGTGAGCTCGCCGCCCCGTCCCGTGCCGCCGAAGGCGAAGGCGGCCTTGAAGCTCAGGGGGCTCTTCGTGTGGACGGCGCCCGAGAAAGACGCCGGCAGCGCGAGCTCGCCGCGGTCGCCGGCGTTCCGCGTCGCCTTCTCCAGGAGCTCCCGGTCGGCCGGCGTCAGGGTGGCCGGCTCTTCGAGGGTGCTAGCCTCGAGCACCGTCAACCCGAGATCCTCGACGGCGAGCTTGCACTTGAAGGGACGCTCCAGGTACCAGCGGCTCGTGCGATTCGCGTCCGTGAGGAGGAAGCAGTAGTGGCGGCCCGGCCGCAGGTCGACCCACTCGGGCTCGACCTTCCTGCCCCACAGCAGGTGCCGGCCGCCGGCCACCGTGGTGCCCAGGCACGAGCGCTTCGGCGGGGTCCCCACGTAGCGCTCGCCCAGGAACACCGGCCTCTCCTTGGCGGTGGTCCGGACGAACATCACCTGGGCATGTCCCGGCGGTGGAGCCTCGATACCGGACATGTCGAACGGCTTCGTGATCCGCGGCTCCTCTGCCGCGAGAGCGGCCAGGACGGCGATCGCCGGCAGCGCCGCCAGCCAGCCGGCACGTAGCAGTGCTCTCCTCATCGTTGAGCCTCCTTCGGTCGCGAGCCCACGAGAGCTCGGGGCTCCGGGGAATCGCCTGCGCGAGGAGAACGCGAGGACCCCTGGGGCTCGGCGCCTCCGGCTCGAGCGGCTCTCGCCGTCGCCGGAGCACCCTCCCCGTCTAGCACGGATCGACCGAGCCGCCCACACCCGAGCGGGTGGGCGCGGTCCGAGGAGACTCGTCCCGGCGTGGTCAAGGGGGATTGGGCGGTCGATTCTCGGCGGGTGGAGGCCGTTTTCTGGGCCAAAGAGGGAGACCGAGCCCAGCCGAGGGCTCGTCAGAGCTCGGCCGCGGCGTTCCCGGTTCTCGTGCTTCGGATCCCGTCCAGCATCTTCTGAATCTCGCCGACCACGAGCTCGGGCTGTTTTTGATGAACGTAGTGGGTTGACCCCGTGGCTTCGACATACCGCCCGTTCGCGCCCTGGGCGAAGGCCTTCTGGCGCGCCATCAAGAGGTCCTGAAAGGCTCGAGACGAGACGATGTCCGGCTCCGTGGCTGCGATCACCGTGATGGGGACCCCGGCCAGCTCCTCCGGATCCGGTGCGTCACGCTCCGTCTCCGGCATCCCCTTGACCTCGGCCCTCTGATGCGGCGGCATCACGGCGACCATCAAACGCGGCAGCTCGCACATGCTGGCGCTCTCCGCTTTGCAGGCGGCCGTGAAGTCGGGCGGCCTGCCGTCGACCAGGACGATTCCGGCTACGTCTTCGGGGTAGAGCTTGGCGAAAGACAGCACATAGAGACCGCCGATCGAATGTCCGACCAGGACGAAAGGCGGCTCGACGCCCGCTTGATCGAGAAGCTCTCGCAGGTGCGTCGCCACTTCCTTGCCGGTACGTCCATCCCTGTCGGAGCGGTAACGGCTGTTGAGGCCGGGGCGGGGGCTGTATCCAGGCCGGTCATAGGCAAAGGCGGTCGTGTTCTTTCCGACCTCCGAGAACACGGTCGACCAACTTGATTTCGAGTCGCCCAGCCCTGCTTCGAAGACGACAGCGGGAGCACCGGTGCCGGCGAGCGAATAGGAGACCGAGGCGCCGTCCACCTTTTGCGAAGGCGTCTCGCCCATCGTCGCGCATCCGGCGAGGAGCGACGCGCTGGCGACAAGGAGCGCCACGCTCCCGGTGCTCACTGATCCGGGCTTCCTCATCGCATCCCTCCTTTCGGTAGGACCGGCAGGAGAATGAGTGTACTGATCGCAGAAGAGACCGGCAACGCCCGCACCGGGAGCCCGGCCCGAGGGTGCCATCCTCGGTACGCCGGGACAAGCCTGGCGGGCCGCCCAGCAACTTCGCTGGCGTAGAATGACCGCCTTGATCGGCAAGACGATCGGGCACTACGAGATCACCGGCCTGCTCGGCAAGGGCGGCATGGGTGAAGTCTATCTCGCACGGGACAGTTCTCTGGGCCGGGACGTGGCCCTCAAAGTGCTGCCGCCCGAGGTGGCCACCGATCCTGATCGGCTGGAACGACTCCAGCGTGAAGCCAAGGCCCTGGCCGCACTGGATCACCCGAACATCGTCACCGTGCATTCGGTCGAGGAGGCCGACGGAGCTCACTTCATCACCATGGGCCTCGTCGAGGGCAGGCGTCTCGATGAATTGATCCCCGGAGCGGGCCTGCGACTCGACAAGTTCTTCGAGATCGCGATCCCCCTGGCCGAGGCCCTGTCGGCAGCCCACGGCAAGGGCATCACCCATCGCGACTTGAAGCCACAGAACATCATGGTCACTGCCGAGGACGGTCGCTTGATAGTCCTCGACTTCGGCTTGGCCATGCAGCGCCAGACCGAGACGAACGTCCTGGAAACGACCCAGCAGGCTACCGAGGCAACAACTCTGGAGGACATCGTCGCCGGCACCGTGCCCTACATGTCCCCTGAGCAGTTGGAGGGGAGGCCTCTGGACCACCGCACAGACGTCTTTTCTCTCGGCGTCATCCTCTACGAGATGGCTTGCGGGCAAAGGCCATTCCGAGGCGAGAGCAGCGCTTCGCTCGTCTCGTCGATTCTCCGCGACCCACCGCCACCCCTCGCCGATCACCGAACCGAGCTGCCCTACCATCTAGGTCGCGTGATTCTCCGGTGCCTGGAGAAGGACCCCAAGCGGCGCTACCAGGCGGCGCTAGACGTGCGCAACGAGCTCGAGGGGCTCGAGAAAGAGGTCGAGTCCGGTGCTCGGCGTCCTTCGAGCGCCGAGATCGGCGCCGCTCGCCCGACGCATCCGAAGCGCTGGTGGCTGGTTGCTGCCGGGGCTCTGATGCTGGTCGCCATCGTCGGAGTCTGGTGGATCAAGCAGGTGGCCAAACCAGCTGCCGAGGCGCAGAAGCACAGTGACGCGGCAGCCGCCAGGACTGAGGATCTGAAGATGATCGCGGTTCTTCCGTTCGACAGCATAGGTCCTCCCGAGGAGGAGTACTTCGCTGCGGGGATCACGGGGGAGATCACCAGTAGGCTCGCCGGGATCGCCGGTCTCGGCGTCATTTCCCGTAAGAGCGCCGCCACCTACGCTGAGACGGACAAGACGGTCAGCGTTATCGCCAAGGAGCTCGGGGTGGAGTACCTCCTGGGAGGGACCGTCCGCTGGGCTAGAAGCGGGGACGGTCCCAGCCGTGTTCGGGTCGCCCCTGAGCTCATCCAGGTACCCGGCGACATCGAACTGTGGTCCGACATCTACGACAGGATGATCGACGACATCTTCGAGGTCCAATCCGAGATTGCCGTTCGGGTCATCGAGGAGCTGGGCTTGCAGCTCGGCGCGGGCGATCGCGAACTCCTGACTGCTCGCCCGACGGAGAACATGGCCGCATATCAGGCCTACCTGCAAGCCGAGGAGGCTTGGCAGAATCCTCAGGACTGGGAACGCCTTACCCGAGCTGGCGAGCTGTATGCTCGCGCGACCGAGCTCGATCCGAGCTTTGTGGAGGCATGGGCACGACGAGCACAGGTCGCTGCGTTCCGTGTTCTCGCTTTCTCGTGGCGCCAAGGCGAGGACCCAGTGCTCAGGCTTGCGGAGGCCGAAGAGCACCTGGCCCGGGCCGAGGCGATCGATCCGGACGCCTCGATCGTCCGTCTTGCCAGGGGTTACGTTGCCTATTGGGGGCGTCGGGAGTACGAGCCGGCGCTGCGAGAGTTCCTGGCTCTGGAGAAGCTCCAGCCGAACAGCTCAGAGGTTGCGGAGGGCATCGGCTACATCTTGCGCCGGCAGGGGAAGCTCCGCGAGGCTCTTGACCAGATGGAACGGGCGTACCGGCTCGACCCCAGGGATCTCCAGAACGTGAGTGCCATCGCTGAAACCTATGGGGCCCTCCGTTTGTTCGACGAGGCCATCCGCTGGCATGACAAGGCGATCGAAATCGCTCCGGACAACGAGAGTGCCTATTCCGCGAAAGCAAGAACGATGTTCAAGGGTTCCGGCGATCTCGTTGCTCTTCGAGCCTTCATCGACACCGCTCCCGTGAGCGACGAAACCAGGGCGTCCATGCTCTTTGAACTCGCAATCAGGGAGCGCGACTTCGAGCGTGCTTTGGCAGTCGCTCTGAGCAGAGAGGGGTGGAGCCCCCATGCCTTCGTGCTGCAAGCTCTCGGGCACGACGACGAGGCGGTTCAGGAGTTCGAGAAGGAGCTCCAAGAGGCGGATCGCGAGCTCGAGAGGTTGCCCGACGAGCCGAGATTGCATGCTCGGAGGGGTTACGCTCTGCAGGGTCTCGGCCGGTTTGACGAGGCGATCGCCGAGCTCAATCGGGCGCAAGAGATGATTCAGAGCGATCAGTGGGACGGTCCATCTGTGGCAGAGGATCTGGCGAGTCTGTACGCCGCGGCCGGGAAGCACGACGGAGCGATCGCGCTCATCGAAGACCTGCTTCAGAAACCCTACCCGTATCCGATTACGATTCACGACCTTCGTGTCGGATACGAGTGGGACCGTCTCCGTGACGACCCCCGCTTCCAGGCGCTGCTGGACGAATACAACTAGGCGAGATCGTTCTACCGGATGCCAGCGAAACAAGACCAGTTCCAGGCGAAATCCGAGCACGTGGCGCCAACCCAGAGGGTAGACAACAGGGCGCCGACCTGAGGTGCCGCCGACCTGACGTGCTGCCCGATGTGCGCCGATCGGATCAGGGCACTGTCGTCGACCAGGCGGAGGTGTCGCCGCTCTCGAAGCCGTCCGCGAAGATCCCCGGGCCGCAGTCGGGGAATGCGACGGCGCCGATGTAGGTGCCCCAGTTGCGGGGGTCGGGGATGTCCTTGGCGTACTCGCCCAGGTACCAGAAGGTGGCGCCGTCGGGATCGCTCGTCATGCCGGTGTAGTCGCCCCACCGGTCCGGGCCGCCGAACGTCGTCTCGCCGGCCTTGACGACGAGCTCGCCCTGCAGCGTGCCGGGCGGGTCGTCCGCCTTGCGGCCGGCGACCCGGATGCCGGCGAACGTGCTCGAGTCGCTGGTGGTGTAGCCGATCGCGAGGTCGCCGCAGGCGTTGACCGCCAGATCGGGCATGTAGCGCCACGAGACCTCGTCGGCGAAGACTCCGGCGTCGACCGCGGCGGCCGCGGCGAGGTCGACCCGGGCCCACTGGATGCAGTTGCGCGTGCCGGCGCCCGGGTTGCAGCTCACGCCGTTGGCGAACCAGCCGAAGCCGTCGCGGGCCTCGAAGTCGAGCGGGCGGGGATTGAAGGCGGTGATGTTGGAGCCGCCCTGCTGCGGGTTGGAGATCGGGAAGCCGACCGTGATGCCGTGGACCGTCGTCGTGTCGATCGTCGTGAGATCGGTCAGCACGTCGGCGCCGAAGGGGTCGTCCCAGGAGAAGAGGCCGAAGAGCGACGGGTTGCTGGTGCCGCCGCGGCTGGTCAGGACGTAGTGCGGACCGCCGGCGGGGAAGGGCGGATGGACGTTCATGGGCTGCGGCGTGCCGCTCGAGCCGAGATCGCGGGTCGCCGCGGCGGCCGGCAGCCCGGCGTACATGGCGGCCTTCTCGAAGGCGAAGACCCGGCCCACGCCCGCGCCGCCGAACATGTTGGCGCCGACGTAGATCGCGTCGGCGCCGACGCCGGCGTGGGGATAGTCGAAGAAGTCGCCGCCGACGTTGGTCGGGAACTCGTAGAAGAAGTAGGCCCCGAGGGGATCGCCGGTCTGGGTGACGCCGACGCAGTAGCTCACGCCATCGCCGTCGGCGCCGACGATGAAGCGGTCCGCGGCCTCGTCGTAGAGGACGTTGGGGTCGAACGGAAACACCGTGCACGGCCCGGGCAGGTGCGAGTAGAAGGTCTCGAAGGGCAGGGGGCCGGCGAGCGAGGTGCCGCTCTTGTCGTAGATCTCGAGCGACGCGTTGACGACGGCGATCACGTGGCTCGGGCCGACGGCGAGCTCCGGATCCGGCGGGTTGAGGGTGCCCTGGTCGCAGCACTCCGTGATGTCGATGCTGTCGAAGTTGGTGCCGAGCGAGAGCTCGACGCCGCGCGACCCGGCGGGGGTCTGGATCCGCGGATCCGGGGGCAGCCTCAGGGCCGCGGCCTGGAAGGCCAGGAGCTCGGCCTCCGAGAAGGAGGAGTCGATGCGCGAGTCGCGCTCCCCCTCGCGCGCCGGCCGGCTCGGCGCTTCCCGGAGGTCCGCGAAGCGGCTCGCGACGGGCCGCACGCGGGAAGCGCTCCACGCCGTCGACGGGCCGGGGGTGAGGCTGGACTCGCCAGGCGGCGACGCCAGCCACAGGAAGGCGGCGGTCATGGCGCTCAGGCAGAGAGTGGCGAGAAGGGGACGTCTGGGCATGGCGGGCTCCTGCGGTTCGACGTGGCGGTCCGACGGGGCGGTTCGACGGGGCAGTTGGACGGGGCGGTTGGACGGGGCAGTTCGACGGGGCAGTTCGACCTGGCGGTTCGAGGTGGCGGCGCGAGCCGGCGGCGCGAGAATCTACGGCTCGCTCGGGCGGTCGTGCCTGGCGAACCAGGCCAGGATGTGGGCGACCTTGGCGATCAGCTGGCTCGGGCGGCGGGCGATGCCGTGGGAGGCGCCGGGGATCCGCACGAGCTCGGTGTCGACCCGCTGCAGCTTGAGCGCCTGGTAGAACTGCTCGGACTCGGAGATCGGGGTGCGGTGGTCGGCTTCGCCGGTCAAGAGCATCGTGGGCGTCGTCACGTTGCCGGCCAGCGACAGCGGCGAGCGCCGCCAGTACTGCTCCGGAAACTCCCACGGCATGCCGGGGAACCAGTAGCGGTAGAAGAAGTTCGCGATGTCGGCCGTGAACACGAAGCTCGTCCAGTTGATGACCGGCTTGGCGGAGACCGCGGCCCGGAAGCGGTCGGTCTTGCCGACGATCCACGCCGTGAGCACTCCGCCGCCGCTGCCGCCGGTGACGAAGAGCCGCTCCGGGTCGACGTAGCCGCGCTCGAGGACGGCGTCGACGGCCGACATCAGGTCGTCGTAGTCCTGGCTCGGGTAGGCGTGGTGGATGAGGTTGCCGAACTCCTCGCCGTAGCCGGAGCTGCCGCGCGGGTTGGCGTAGAGCACGACGTAGCCGGCCGCGGCGTAGAGCTGGACCTCGGCCGCGAAGCGGGCTCCGTAGTCGGCGAACGGGCCGCCGTGGATCTCGAGGACGAGCGGGTAGTCGCGCTCCGGGTCGAAGCCCGGCGGCTTCGCGATCCAGGCCTGGATCTCGCGGCCGTCGAACGACGACGCGAAGCGGATCTCCTCGACCGGCGCCAGATCCCGCTGCCCCAGGAGGTCGTCGTTGAGCCGGGTGACCCGCGCGACGGGGCGCCGCGAGAGCCACTGCCCGGTGGCCAGGTCGGCCGGGTGATCCGGCGCCGTGTGGGTGAAGACGAAGCGGTCGCCGCGGGCGTCGAAGTCGCCGCCGCCGTAGGGGCGGCCGAGCGACAGCCCGCCCACGCCGTCGGCGACGGAGTGGAGCTCGCCGTCGAGGTCGACGAGGGCGAGCTTGGTGTCGCCGTGGTCGGCGTAGGTGAAGTAGAGCCCCGCGCCGCCCTCGTGCCAGCGCGGCGCCGAGACGTCGCGGTCGAGCTCTCCGGTGAGGATCCGCGAGGCGCCGCTCTCGCGGTCCAGCAGGTAGATGTCGGAGACCTGGTAGCCCTGGTAGCGGTCGTCGTGGCCGACGTACGCGACGTGGCGGCCGTCCGGCGAGACGGCGGGCTCGTCGTCCGGCCCGCGGCGGTCGGTCAGCGCCCGCAACGCCCCGTCGGCGAGCGTCAGCTCCCAGACCTCGCTGTCGGCGGGCTCGTACTCCCAGTCCGGGCGCCGGTTGGCGGAGAAGACGAGGTGCTCGCCGTCCGGGGTCCAGGAAAGGGGCGGGCCGTGGTGAAAGGGGTCGTGGGTGAGCTGGCGGGGGGTGCCGCCCTCCGCGGGCAGGAGGAACAGCTGGTCGAAGCCCTCCTCGACGTAGCCCGAGCCGTCACGCCGGTAGATCAGCCGGTCGATGACCTTGGGCGGCTCCGCCCACTCGGCACCCTCGGGCTTGGCGGGCATGTCGACCGCCGGCCGGGTCTCCTCCGGCGTGGCCATGGCAAAGGCGATCCACCGCCCGTCGGGCGACCACTCGACGCCGCGCGGGCTGGCGCGCAGATTCGAGATTCGCGCCGTCTGGCCGCTGTCCATCCAGCGCACGCGGAGCTGCGAGCTGCCGCCCTCGCCGCTCGCGTAGAGCAGCCGGCCGCCGTCCGGCGACCAGCGCGGCGACGAGGCGTCGTCTCCGCCCGCGACCAGCGGGCGGTGGTTGCCGCCGTCGAAATCGACCACCCAGATCTCGGAATGCCGCTCGTCGCGCATGATGTCCATCGAGTTGCGCACGTAGGCGATCCGCTGGCCGTCCGCAGAGATCCGCGGGTCCGACGCCCACTCGAGCTCGAAGACGTCCGCCGGCGCGAACAACCGCGGCTCGCCGGCGAACGCCGTCGCCGGCAGGGCGCAGAGCAACAGGGCTGGAAGTCTCTTCATATGAGGTCTCCTGACGATGGTGCGCGGACTATACGCCAGGCGATTCGCGCCACGGCGATCCGGGCCCAGGCGCGGCCCCATGAACATGCGGCCTTTCCTGTTCTTTCGCCCTACCCAGCAATCCCCTCGACGCTCGTCGAAGGCTGAACCGAGTCCGGGCGGCATGCCGGTCGGGATCTCGGAAGCGACGGCGAGGCCGCCTGGCGGGATGGTCGCACGGCCGCAACCCTCCGATCTCGAGGATTGCCGAATATAGTTGGATCGCACGGAGCAGACGCGGTAGCGATCGGAGAACGACGATGATCCTGGCTTTCAGCAATCTCAAGGGGGGAGTAGGCAAGACGACGAGCGCCGTCAACCTCGCGGCGGCGCTGGCGCGCAGCGAGCTCGGGGTCCTGCTGGTGGATCTCGATCCCCAGGGCTCGGCTTCGTACTCGCTCGGGGTCCCCGGCGGCGGCGACGGGCCGGGGCTGGGGGACGTGCTGGCCGACGGCGTGCCGCTGGCGGAGGTCCTGTGGGAGACGCAGATCCCGGGTCTCGACGTGGCGTGCGGCGGGGCCGACCTGGCGCGGGCCCAGATGTCCCTGGCGCGGCGCAAGGGGCCCACGGCCCGGCTACGGGAGGCCCTGGCGCCGCTCGCCCGGCGCTACGACTTCGTCATCGTCGACTGCCCACCCGGCCTCGGCCTCCTGTCGCTCGTCGGCCTCGGGGCGGCGCGGGCCTACGTCGTCCCGACGACCCCCCAGTACCTCGCCCTCGAGGCCCTCGACCGCTTCTTCACCGCCCTCGAGACGACCGAGCCGGACCTGCGGCCGCGAGCCCGGCTCCTCGGCATCCTGCTGACGATGATCGACCACCGCACCCATCTGACCGAAGAGGTCTGCCGGGAGGTCCGGCGGCGCCACGGGGGCAAAGTCTTCCGCACCGAGATCCCGATCAACGTGCGCCTCGCCCAGGCCCCCGAGTACGGCCGCAGCATCTTCGACTTCGCCAGCTGGGCCCCGGGCGCCCTGGCCTACAGCCGCCTCGGCGCCGAGATGCTCCGCCGCGCCCGCCGCCAGGGCCTGGCCTGAGCCGGCGTCGTCGTCCCCTCCTCCCGGGTCGTGGCGCACGACGACCCGTTGGGGTGGCGCACCGTGTCCGTTTCGGGCGTAACCTGAATAGTCCGAGAGATCGACGGGAGCAACGGGAGCGCTCGTGCCGTCATCCCGGCTCGACCCACAAGGGAGTAGGAGGCCGATCATGCGCGCAAGCTCGGTAACGGACTGCAGGACGAAATGGGGAGTACCGGCCTTCGCGCTGCTCGTCGGCCTGCTGGCCGCGACGGGCTGGGAGCTCGCCGCGGCCCAGTCCCAGGAGCCGCCCGCCCCGGCCTCCTCGGTACGGCTCCCTGCAGGAGAGCTGGGAGGAATGGCCTGGGACGGCGAGCGGCTGTGGATCCTGGGCGACCGGCAGCTGACGGGCATCGATCCGGCCTCCGGTGAAGAGCTCGAGCGGCTCGACGTCGAGCTCGAGCGACCCGGCGACGTGACGTTCGACGGCACCCACTTCTGGGTGACCGATGAAGAGACCATGCAGGTTCGCTCGATCGATCGCGCCACCGGCCAGGTGGTGAAGACGATCGCCCTGCCGATTCCCGAGGACAAGGGCTTCGACGAGCTGCGCGGCGTCGCGTGGGACGGCACGTACCTCTGGGCCGCCTACTGGGCGGGATTCTCGAGCTCCCTGAACCAGGTGGACGTCGACACCGGGGAGCTGGTCCGCAGCGTCTTCGCCGACTGCTCGCCCCGCGGCATCGCCACCGACAGCGAGCACATCTGGCTGCTCTGCGAGCGCAGCGGCGACCTGCCGCCGATCGTCGATCGCCGCCAGATCCTCGACGAGGAGCAGGAGATGCTGCGCTCTCGGCGGTTCGTCGGCGAGGCTGCCGTCAAGGACCCCCGGGGCCTCGTCCGTGCCGGCACGGATCTGTGGTACCTCGACCGGGCTTCCTCCCAGGCTTTCCGTCTCGAGCTCGACGAGTCCGACCAGCGATAGCCGGACCGGTGCCATCTGGAGGATATCCATCATGTTCCGTAGACCGCGAAACCGCAGCACCGTCCTCTGCCTGCTCTGCGTCATCAGCCTGCTGGCGCCTGGCTGCACGAAGTACGCCGTCCTCATCAGCACCAACGAGGTCAGTGCCGACGACGTGATCATCCATTCCGAGTGGTGGTACGACCTTTTTGCGCAGTATCAGATGCTGCGCGAGCAAGGCTTCGACGACGCCGACATCTACGTTCTGTACGGCAACGGCACGGACTGGAACACCAGCCACCCCGAGTACAACGCAACGACTCAGTTCGGCCACTCCATCACCGACATGGCGGTGAGCAAGGCGGACATCCAGACGGTGTTCACGAATCTGCAGTCCCAGGTGGGAAGCCGGGATCACCTGTACGTGTGGTGGATGGGCCACGGATCGGGCGGTGCGGCCTGCAACCTGACGATGTCCATCAGCAACACCGGCGAGTCCGTCACGGACGCCGAGCTGGCCAGCTATCTCAGCGGGATCACCAGCTACCGCAAGCGCTCGATCAACATCATGACCTGCCATTCCGGAGGTCTCGTCGACGACTTCAGCGCCGCGGGGAACAAGACGGTTCTGCTGGCGTCGTCCACCTGCGCCGAGAGCTCGTACGACGAGCCCTCCACCTGCGACGGCATCCTGCGCGCCGAGTTCAACTACGACCAGCCCAACGCGCTGCGGGAGCAGGATCCATGCGCCACGGCGGTGGCCGCGGACACGGACGGCGACGGCAGCGTTTCCTGGCAGGAGGCCTTCCAGTCCGTCCAAGCCACGATGACGACGTCGACCCCGCAGCTCGGAGACCCCGACAGCCTCGCAGCGACCACGGCCATCGGCGACAGCTGGCCGTGAGCCGAGCCCCCGGCCGAATCCTCGCTGCTTCAGAAGGCTGTCGAGTCTGCGCGGGCCCACCTGCTCCTGGCGCGGATCTCGCCTTTGCCCGACCCCCAGACCCAGGCGATCTCCTCGTAGGTGAACGAGACCAGCTCGCCGGGCTCCAGGTAGACATCCTCCCCATCGCTCGTGTCGAGCATCTTCGTTTCGATGCCGGCAACCCTCGCGTTGGTCAGCTCGATCGAGTAGCGGCACCGTGCCTTGATGCGGCTCTCCTCGAGCCTCTGGATGTAAGCGGCAATCGCCGCGTCACGCGGCATGCCGACCAGATCCGCTACCGGCGGCACATGCCCGGGGCCTGCGGGCGTCGTCCGCCGCCAGACCTCCAACCGCCATTCGCCAAGAACCTCATGATCGAGGAGCGCCGCCATCAGCCGCGGGCTGGCCTCATCGATCGGCTTCGAGACGACCAGAAGCTGGTGACGGTGCTCTCCGGTCGGCAATCCGGAGGCGGCGTCGAACGGCGAGAGGATACCGTGCGTCCAGCCGTAGATCTCCGACCAGCCGAGGTCTTCAGCGACGGTCGTCGAGCTCGAGAACCGCTCGCCATCACTTCCGACGAGCTTCAGGAAAGCCCTGTCCGCAGACGGGTCACCGGCGCTTCGACCCTGGACCTCGATGCCCAATCTTCCCTCTCTCCCCGCAGACTGGTGCCTAGACTATAGCCCAAGGTCGACCTGGCCTCGAACGACGGTCACCGAGTGCTCGACCTCGCGGGCCAGCGGGGCTCTGCCAACTCCTCGTGTTATCTTCTCTTCGGGGAGGGGAGGTATGTCGCAGGAGATGTGCAGGTATCCAATCTTGCAGTATAACATCGTTCTTGTCGCCCGAGACGTGCGACCCGAGTTCGGACTCGGCATCGATGGGGGACGGGCCCTCGGGCGCCCCGACTGACCTGCGGGCGGGAGTCCGGCCTTGAGCGACGACCCCGGAGACCGGGAGAACACGCCCCGCGAGCCCCAGGACGACGCGGAGGCCACGCTGCTCGCCGAGGCCGGTGAGGATCTGCCGACGCGGGCGATGCCGGCTCCGGCGCCCCCTGGCGGCAGAGACCCCTACCAGCTCGCCGGCACTTCCGTCGGTCACTACGAGATCCAGGGGCGGCTCGGCAAGGGCGGCATGGGGGTCGTCTACAAGGCGATCGACACCCGGCTCCACCGTACGGTCGCCCTCAAGTTCCTTCTGCTGTCGTTGAGCGACGAGGCCGATGCCCGCGACCGCTTCTTCGCCGAGGCGCGTTCGGCTTCGGCGCTCGACCACAACAACATCTGCACAGTTCACGAGTTCGGGG
>JAOTWP010000305.1 GCA_029862975.1 Acidobacteriota bacterium | reverse complement strand
CGATCCGCCCGCAGCGAGGGATACCGGGGCACGCGGATCCAGTCCTTCTCCTTCTGCAGGACGGGCCGCGACGAGCCGAGGCTGGCCAGCCACGTGGCGAGCGCCGGGGTGGGAGGCTCGAACCCGAGCGGGCGGGGCGGTCGGTGGGGAGCGAAGAGCTCGAGGCTGCGGTCGTGCATGTAGCCGAGCACCTCCGCCGCGCCTTCGGCCAGCGCCCCGCCGTCCGGATCCGCGACGACGACCCGCCAGCGCTCGCGGGCGCCGGGCCGCAGCCGATCCCGGAAGGTGGCGAAGCTGACGGCGAGATCCCGCTCCGCGGGCGGCACCGTGAGCCGCCGCTCGAGGGTCATGAGCTGGTGGTCGGCGAGGGTCGTGAGGCGTACCAGGACGCCGCCCCGATCCGCCTCGCCGACGGGCACCTCGAGCGTCCGCGCGGCGGCGGTCGCCGTCAGCCGGCGCTCCTCGACGGGCCGGCCGGGGCGCGCGATCTCGAGCAGGAGCTCCTGGCCCGGCAGGCCCGAGTGCACGAGCAGGCGCGCCGTCTCCCCGGGGAAGACGGTGCTCCGCTCGACCGCCAGCAGCGCCGGCAACGGCAGCCGCGCCGCGCCGGCGACGACGAACTCGAGCTGCGCCCGGGCCGCCGCCCCGAAGGGGTCGCGGGTCTCGTAGTAGAGGCGGTAGGCGCCCGCGGCGAGCGGCTCGGTCTCGATCCGCGCCATTCCCGCGCCGTCGTGCTCGAGCTCGCCGGCAACGACGGTCTCGCCGTCCGGCCAGGAGCGCAGGCGGCCTTCGACGTGATAGCCGGGGCTCCAGCGCGGCCGCAGATCGTCGCCCGGCGTCCGGTAGGCGGCTGCGGCGGACGGCTCGCTGGCGACCGGCTCGTCGGCCGGCAGCGTCACCTCGCTCGGCGCCGCGAGAGCCACCAGCCGCCAGCTGCCGCTCCCGGGGCGGCCGACGCCGTCGAGATCGGCGCGGCGGACGTCGAACGACGCCGCGGCCCCGGCGTCGATGAACCCCGCCGCCGCGGCGATCTTGGCTTCGACGGCTACGTAGCCGAGCCGGTAGACGCGCTCGGCCGAGCGCGTCTCCCCGCCGGCGTCGGTCACGTCGACGCTCACGGCGTAGTCGTAGGTCACGCCGCTCTCGGCCTCCCGCTCGTCGGCCAGCGGCGTGAACTCGAGCTCGAAGCGCCCCGCCGCGTCGGGAACGGCCTCGCCGCCGGCGATCAGCTCCTCGCCGCCCCGCGGCCCGGGGCGGAGCCAGCCCCACCACTCCGGGTACTGCGGCCGGCGCACCACGCGCCAGGCGACGGCGCCGTCGACGACCGGCAGCCCGAAGTAGTAGCGCGCTTCGCCCGCCAGCCGGGCCGGCCGATTCAGGCGCAGCGCCGCGGCCGGCTCCGCGAGACTCACCTCGAACGTGGGCTGCTTGTACTCCTCGACCCGCACCTCGGACCAGCCGCCCGCCGAGGTCCGCAGCCGCCAGGCCCCCAGCAGCCTGCCGGCGGGGATCTCGAAGCTGCCGGAGGCGCTGCCGAAGGCGTTGCTCTCGACCTCGGCGCTCGCCGCGGTGTCCCCGTTGGCGTCCACCAGCTCGACCGTCAGGGGCCGGCGCGGCGCCACCCTCAGGCGCTCTTCGCTCTCCAGCCGCTCGAAGAGGACGGTCTTCCACAGGATCTTCTGCAGCGGCCGGTACACGCTGCGGTCGGTGAAGATGAGAGCGTCGGTCGAGTCTCGCGGCGCGCGCTGGCGCGGCGGGGCGAGCGTGAGCCGCTGGAAGTTGACGTCGCCGCCGCGCCGGACGAGGACCAGCGCGTCGGTGCGGCGGCCCGGATCGCCCTCGAGGGTCGCCCGGCCCGCCGCCGAGCTGGCGGCCGCCGCGATCCGCCGGTGGCCGGCGCGGTAGTCGAGCCGCCACAGCTCCACCGCGACGCCGGCAAGCCCGGCGCCGCTCGCGCCCGAGCGCACGTCGACGTCGACCCGCCCGTCCCGCGTCCGCGCCAGCACCACGAGGTCGCTCACGACGAGATTCACGGCCTGGATGCGGTTGCCCTCCTCCCGGAAGTCCTCGCGCGCCGACGC
>JAOTWP010000304.1 GCA_029862975.1 Acidobacteriota bacterium | reverse complement strand
TGGGCCCGGATGACGCACCTCGACGCCGCCCCTTTCACCCTGCCTCTCGAGCTGGAGGAGCTGGACGCCGACGCGCCGCTGCCGGTGACCCTCCGCGTCCGGCTGCGCGGCTGGTCCAGCCTGCCCCCCGAGCAGGCGGCGGAGCCCGACCACCGGGTGGAGCTGTCGCTCGACGACCGCGTCGTCGCCGCGTCGGAGTGGGACAACCGGCCGCAGGGCGAGTCCCTCGAGATCCGGCTCCCGGCTTCGGCCGTGGCCGCCGACGGGGCGCTGGCTCTGCGGGTCCCCCCCCGCCGGCTCGCCGGGCCGGGCGACCCGCCGGTGGACGTCGTGCTCGTGGACTGGGTGGAGATCGAGTACCCCCGCACCAGCCATCTGACGGCCTCGCAGTCGAGCGTCCGGCTGGAGGATGAGGGGGCGCCTTGCGCCGCCTTCTCCGCGGAGGGCGCCGGCGGCCTGGTGCTCTACGGCGAGGACGGCCGCCGGCGAGCGGCGGTCGAGGCGCCGCTCCCCGCAGCGGGACGCCACCTCCTCGTCGCGGAGCCCGGAGCCGGCCCGGTGCATCTCGTCCTGGACGGCGCCCTGCGCTCCCCGGACTCGATCGTCCAGGACGCTCCTTCGGACCTCCGGTCGGCCCGCCGTCAGGCCGACTACCTCGTGATCGCCCACCCCCGCCTGCTCGCCGCGGTCGAGCCCCTGGCCGAGCTCCACCGGTCGCGGGGTCTCGCGGTGGCGACGGTCAGCGTCGAGGACGTCTTCGACGAGTTCAACCACGGCGTGACCCACCCGCGGGCGATCAAGGACTTCATCCGCTACGCGTCGTCGAGCTGGCAGGCCCCCGGCCCGCGGTTCGTGCTGCTGGTGGGAGACGCGAGCTGGGACCCCTTCCGCGCCGCGCCCGACGACTCGAGCTACGCCGACTGGACCTACTCGGCCGTGCCGGGGGTCGACTTTTCCAAGAACCTGAGCTCGCCCTATGCCGGAGGTGCCGGCTCCGCCGGCCGGAACCTGCTTCCCACCTGGAGCCATGGCACGTTCCAGGGCTATGCCGCCAGCGACAACTGGTTCGTGACCCTGGACGGCGACGATCTGCCGGATCTGGCGATCGGGCGGCTTCCGGTCACGACTCCGGAGGAGGTGCGGGCGATCGTCGAGAAGACCGTCCGCTACGTCGCCGACTCGGCCGCCGGGGATTGGCGCTCCCGGGTCCTGCTGATCACCAACGAGGCGGCGTCCCAGCAGCGGCACAGCGACCGCCTCGCCGCCAACCTCGAGCGGGAGGGCTTCGCGCCGACGAAGATCTATCCCCTGACGTCCGGTGAGACCAACCGGCGGGAGACCGAGCGCCTGCTCGCCGCCTTCGAGGAAGGCTACTCCCTGGTTCACTTCTCCGGCCATGGCGGGCGCTACATCTGGCGCACCGGGGCGACCGACTACCGGAAGAACCGCGATCTCTTCACCCTCGACGACCTGGACGAGCTCGCGCCGGGCCATCCCCTGCCGATCGTGCTGAGCATGACCTGCTACTCGGCTCCTTTCGACCACCCGAGCGCGGACTCGATCGGCGAGAAGCTGCTCCGGCTGGCTGACCGCGGAGCGGTGGCGGTCATCGCCGCGTCGTGGCGCAACGGAGCCAGCCTCCAGATGAGCGAGGCACTGATCGCCGAGGTCACCCGGCCCGGCACCCTCGGCGAGGCTCTGCTGCGGGCCAAGCGTCGGGCGCCGCTGTCGGACTTCGTCCATCTCTACAACCTGCTGGGGGATCCGGCGCTGCCCACCGCGGCAGGGGTGCCCGACCGGCCTGCCGCCTCGTCGGCGAGCCGAGCCGCCGCCGGCGGACGGGCGGACCCGTTGGCCCAGTGAGCCGTCTTGTGAGATGCTCCACCGTGCCGTAACATACCGGCCTTCGGAGATGTGCGAGAGCACCCCGAGCCAGACCCCGGGCTGTGGAGGCGCGGGTCGGCCGACCAACGGTAAAGGAGAAGACAGATGAAGCGTTTCGCTATTGCCCCGCTCACGGCGCTGGCAGTCGTCCTCCTGGCTGCGCCCCTCATGGCCCAGATGGACAACTCGGCAACCCCGCCCAACGT
>JAOTWP010000032.1 GCA_029862975.1 Acidobacteriota bacterium | reverse complement strand
CTCGCCGTCGAGCCCGACCTTGCGGGCCGCCACCTTGAGGCCCTCGGGATCGAGACGCTGCTGATCGCGGAACATCTCGTCGTGGAGCTCCCAGAACTTGCCGCCGTCGCGGGCGCACAGCGCGGCCTCCGCGGCGCGCTGCGCCTTGGGGTGGATCGAGCGCAGCGGATTCTGCAGGAAGGCGACCCGCACCTCTTCGGGATACCTCTCGAGGAGCCGATCGAGAACCGGGTTGAAGCCCTTGCAGGCCGGACACTGGAAGTCCGAGAACTCGACCAGGGTCACCGGCGCGCTCTCGTTGCCCTTCCAGGTAGCGCTCGAGAGGTCGATCTCGAGACGGAGGGGCTCGAAGAGGATCTGCACGTCGTGCTTGTCCCGCAGCTGGCGCAGGAAGGCTCCGTACAGGGCCTGGACGCGGTCCCGCTCGATGGCCGACCGGATCTGATCGGCGAACTGCTCCTCGGTGCTGTCCGGCATGAGGCGGGACTTGTTCTGCTCGAACCAGGCGCTGACGTCGGCATCGCTGGCCGGCACCAGCTTGGCCGTCACCTCGGCGTCGAGCAGCTCGTCGGGCGTCAGCTCGCGCTGCGCGGCCTCGAGCTCCACGAGGCGCCGCTCGACGAGTGGCCCGACGGCGTCCTCGAGCACGCGATGGCGCTGGCGCTCGAGCTCCTCGAGCTGGGTCTCGACGCTCGCCTCGAGCTCGGCGAGCGTCACGGCCTCGCCGCCGATCATGGCGACGGGAGCATTCTCCTGCGCGCGGACGGGCGCCAGTGCGAAGAGAAGGGCGAAAGACACGAGAGGGACGGACGGAATGGGGCGACTCATCTTCGGGGAGCTCCTCGTACTCGTGGAGAGACCGGCATGTGGAGAACCGGCCTCGTGGAGAGACCTGACTTCGTGGAGAGACCTGACTTCGCGGAGAGACCTGACTTCGTGGAGAGACCTGACTTCGTCGAGAGACCTGGCTTCGTCGAGAGACCTGGCTTCGCGGAGAGGCCGGGCTTCGCGGAGAGACCGGGCGCGCGCGAGGCGCGAAACAGCCCGCCGACACTAGCCTTTCGCGGGAGGCCTGCCAAGTCCCCCGCGAGGCCGCCCGGGCGAAGTCGCGGTCGAGAGTCCGCAACCCGATAGACTCCCAGGCCGCGACTTCGACGAGACGAAAGGAGCGACATGCCTTCACCCTTCTCCCGCCAGGTGATCTTCTGGCTCTTCCTGCTCGGCGGACTGATGTTCGGCCTCGGCTGGGCTCTGCTGCCGGTCAAGATCGGCACCTTCCTCGAGCCGGGCGACTTCGCCGCGGTCCACGCGGTGATGCGCCCCTGGATCTGGATCTTCCGAGTCCACATCTTCGGCTTCGTCACCGCGGTCATGGCTCTCGTCGCTCTCGGCTCCGTGCTGCGCGACGAGGAGGTCCGGGCTCTGGCCTGGCCCGGCATCGCGATCGCGGCGGCCGGCCTCGTCGTCGGCGCGCTCTCGGCGGCCTTCTACTACCACCACGGTGCTTGGGGCGCGCTCGCCACGGCCGGATTCTCGCCGGCCGAGCTCCGGGCTCACGTCGACTCGCTCGCCACCGACACCGAGTACGTCACGTGCCTCGTGCGCTTCGCCCGCGTCTTCGTCGGGCTCGGCCAGGTCGTGCTGGCCCTGGGGCTGCTGCGCGGCGGTGTCTTGCCGCGTTGGGTCTCCTACGGCGCGATCCTCCTCGGCCTCGCCGCCATGGCCCTGACCATGGGACTGCCCGACGACCTCGAGCTCTATGCGCCGGTCTTCTATCTCGACTGCGCCTGGCTCGCCGGCGTGGGTTTCGCCGCGCGGCGCGCCGAATCCTGGCCGGCGTCCGGGCTCCTGGGCCCAGCCGCCGCGAGCGGCGAGCGAGGCGCCCGCTAGCCGTCGCCCCGCGACCAGGGCGGCACGACCTCGTTCGACCGCGCGTAGGCGATCAGCTGCCCGAGGTGCTCGTGGACGTGGCCGATGGCGACCAGCATCATGTCCTCGACGGTGCCTTCGCGGCCGAAGATGTCCATCGCCGCGGCCGGGTCCGCCACCGCGTCGAACGCTTTCGCCAGCTGCGCGTTGCCGGCCTCGAGCGCCGCGATGCACTCGGCCTTGTCGGTGATCGCCTCCATGCCCTCCGGGTCGACCCCTTCCGGCACCGGGACGCCGAGCCGGGAGGCGAAGAAGTAGTCGGCGCTCGCCAGGTGCATGACGGTCTCGCTCACCGAGCGCACGCCCTCCATGGGACGCCAGCCCCAGTCTTCCGCGGGAATCGCCTCCGCCAGCTCCACCGCGCGGCCGCCGGCGAACGCCAGATTGCGCGCGTAGGCGCCGGGCTGGGACTCCTCCTCCTGGGCCAGCGCCGGCAGGGCGGCCAGGAGGACGGCGAAGGCGCACCGGACAACGGTTCTCTTGCGGATCATTCGAGAGCTCCTTTCGGGTCGTGGGAGTCGAGGAGCGGGATCATATCGCGAAGCGGGCGGCTCGGCCGCCGTCAGAAGAAGCGCTCCGCCACCTCCGGCCCGACGTCCTCGAGGACGAGCTGCAGGATCGCGATGTCCTGCCAGTGGCCGCCGATGTAGCCGATGTCGCGCTGGATCCCCACGACCTCGAAGCCCATCTTGCGGAACAGCGCGCGGCTCGCTTCGTTGTCGGCCCAGACCCGCGCGATGAGGTGGCGGTAGCCGGCCTCCCGGCAGCGCTCGATCAACGCCTGGACGACGCGCGACCCGAGCCCGCGGCCGCTCTCGGTCCGGCGCAGGAAGACGGACGTCTCGGCGCAGCGGTTGTAGCCGCCCCGCGGGCTGTAGAGCTTGAACGCTCCCCAGCCGATGACCTCGCCGGCGCGCTCCAGCACCACGTAGCCTTCGCGGTTCGTGAAGCCGGCCATCTGGCGGCGGATGTCGGCGGCGGTCTGCGGCGTGACGACCATCGTCGCCGTGGCGGCGAGGATCGACTCGTTGAAGATGTCCGCGATGGCCGCGGCGTCCGCCGCCACGGCGTCCCGAAGATCCAGCGTCTCCTTCACCGGGTTCTCCAACGAGGGCCTCCTGGGCTCATTCTCGCCGCTCGCCAGGGCGGACGCCAAGCCGGCCGCCACCTGGGGGCCGCGGCTTCCCCTGCGCTCGGCGTCTTCCGTGGAGTAGGGTACCGGCAACGCCGATGATCGGGAAGTCGACAGAGCTGCGCTGGATCGAGACCGGGATCGCCGCCGGGATCGCGGCCAGCGCGCTCTATCCCCTGATCCTGTTCGCGCCGCTCCCGTTCGTCGCGACCGTGACGCTGGCGGCGCTGCTCGGACCCGCGATCGGCGCGGCCAGCCTCGGCCTGCGCGCGCTCCTGCGGCTGGGCGACGACTCGGTGGCGAGCACGCTCGGCGCGGTCAGCAATCTCCTCGCCGGCGCGCTCTTCACCGCCATGGTGCTCGTCCAGCTGGCCGTCCGCCACGGCCAGCCGCCGGCGGCGGACGGCCTCGTCGGCGTGTGGCTGGGGCTCGACGTCGCCTGGGACGTCTACATCGGCCTGGGGACGCTCTGCTTCGCCTGGGCGGCGGCCCGCCACCCGCGCTTCGGCTGGCGCTTCGCGCTCCCCGGCCTGGCGATCGGCGCCCTCGTCGTCGCCCTCAACCTGTGGACCTTCCCCACCCCGCCGGCCGAAGCCGGCTCGGTCGACGTCGGCCCGCTGGTCGGGCTGTGGTACCTCGCCGCCACCGTGCAGAGCTGGCGCAGCCTGGGCTGGGCGCGGGAGCGGACCGGCACGCCGCCCGCGTGACCGTCACTCCCGCCGCCGCCGCGGCCACCCCACCCTTGCGGTTCGCCGCAGGTCCGACTCGCCGCGCGACATGGCGGCCGTCACAGAGCCGGCGCGCCGACACCTGTAGACTCGCCCTCTCGAGAAGGAGGACCCCATGGCAGCCATCCAAAGAAACAAGACTCCCGCCGCGAGAGCCCTCGGCGTCACGTTGGCGCTGGCGTGCCTTGCCGCGGCGCCCGGCGGCGCCGCCACGCAGTGCTTCAACGTCTCCTGCGGCCAGTCCTGCACCCCCGGAGCGCCGGTCGGGATCTCGACGTTGATCTCCGCGGGGGACTTTCCGCCGGGAGCCGGCACCCCCATCGCCTTCGTCGACCCCGGTGACGGCCGCGGGCGCTGGCTGATCGCCACCCAGCAGGGCGCCATCCTCGTCTGGGACGGGCCCACGGACACGATCCTGCCGACCTTCTTCATCGACCTGCGCGACAACGCGGGCGGGCCGGTCGTCGACGGCGGCGAGCGCGGGCTCCTGGCTCTCGCCGTCGACCCGGACTACGCGGCGACGGGACGCTTCTACGTGTTCTACACCCGCAAGGACACCGGCCCGGGCACCCTCGGAGACATCGTCATCGCGCGCTACGAGCGCTCGGCCGCCGACCCCGACGTCGCCGACCCGGCCTCGGCGACGACGCTCCTCGTCATCGACCATCCGGTCTCGAACCACAACGGCGGCTGGCTGGCGTTCGGGCCCGAGGACGGCTTCCTCTACGTCTCGACCGGCGACGGCGGCAGCTCCTGCGACTCCAATCAGGGCGCCAACGGCGACGGCCAGCGCCCCGACACCCTCGCCGGCAAGATGCTGCGCCTCGACGTGCACGGCGTCGACCCCGAGGCCGGGCCGCCGGACGACTGCGGCGTGGAGGCCGGCCCCTACGCCGTCCCCTCGACCAACCCTTACTTCGGCCAGGAGCCGGCCTGCGACGAGGTCTGGGGCCTGGGGCTGCGCAACCCCTTCCGGTTCAGCTTCGACCGCCAGACCGCCGACCTCTACATCGGCGACGTCGGTCAGAACGCGTGGGAGGAGATCAACCTCCAGGCGAGCTCGACGCCGGCGCCCGTGAACTGGGGCTGGGTGTGCCGCGAGGGCTGCGAGACGGCCGGCAACGCCGAGTCGAACTGCTCGACGGCGGGCTGCCCCGTCGATCCCGGCACGATCTGCGAGTTTCCGCGCCCCGCCGGCGGCTTCTGGGATCCGATCCTCTGCCACCACAACGGCGGCTGGGCCTCGATCATGGGAGGCTACCGCTATCGCGGCAGCCAGGTGCCCTCGATCGCCGGCGACTACGTCTACGGCGACGCGGCGTGCGGCCAGATCTGGAAGACGACGACCTTGAACCCGGCCAATCCCGCGGCGATCGACGCCGCGTGCTGGGCCAGCGGCTACCAGGGCACCTTCGGCTTCGCCGAGGACACCCAGGGCGAGCTCTACGTGATCGTCGGCGGCGCCGGGCGCATCGACTGCATCCACAACGGCGACGGGTGCCCCTGGGCCGGAGCCGTGGGCGCGATCTTCGCGGACGGTTTCGAGAGCGGCGACACCTCGGCGTGGTCCACGACCGTGCCATGAGGCGCCCCGCCCCCCGCCCGGCGCGCCGCTCCCCCTGGACGGCCGCGGGGGGCTCCCTGATCCTCGCCCAGATCGTCGGCTGCGCCGGTGGCGGCCCGCCACCCGTCGTCCGCGAGGAGCCCGTCGCCGCGCTCCCGGCCGCTCCGCCGGCGACGAGCGCGGGCCCGGCGGATCCGTTGGAGCTCGAGAAGGCCCTCGAGCGGGAGCGTGAAGCCCTGGCCGCCGAGCGGGCGCGGGCCCGCGAGCTCGAGAGGATCCTGGACGAGAAGCGGGCCGCCCTCGCGGTGGCGGAGGAGCGCGCGGTAGCCCTCGAGATCGAGCTGGCGAGCGCCATCGAGGAGGTCCTGCGCTCGAAGGCGAGCGTACGCAGCGTCCAGAGCCGGGCTCTCGCGACCTCCCGCATCGCCGAGGTCCGGGTCGCGCTGCGGTCCATGGACGGGACGGGAGACGCCGAGGCAACCGGCCGGCTCGAGCGCGCCGCCGACCTGCTGCGGCGAGCCGACGACGCCCTGCGGGAAGACAACTACAGCGGCGCGGCGTACCTGGCGGAGCGGGCCAGCGAGCTCGTCCGGCAGGCGCGGACGGTGATCGAGGTCCGCGGCTCGATTCCGGGCGACGCCGGCCCGGTGATGCCGCTCGTCCGCCCCCGCCCCGTCGCGCCCACCCAGCGCGCCAACCTTCGCGAGGGCCCGGGCCTGGCCTTCGGCCGGATCGCCGTGCTCGATCCGGGCGAGCCCCTCCTCGCGGTGGCCCGCGCCGGCGAATGGCTGCAGGTCGAAGGCCGCAGCGAGCTGCGCGGCTGGGTCCACTCGCGCCTCGTCGGCGAGCGCGAGACGGTGGACGAGCCGCTCCCGGACCGCTAGCCGGGAAGCGCTAGCCCTCGTCTTCCTCGGCGCGCGGCAGCGAGCTCATCTCGATCCGGTTGCGGCCCAGGTCCTTGGCCCGGTAGAGCGCCACGTCGGCGTTGAGCAGCAGCTCCTCGCGGGTCTCGCCATCGTCGGGGTAGGTCGCCAGCCCGGCGCTGATGGTCACCCTGGGCGCCAGGTCGGCGACGGGACTCCGCGCCTCGAACGCGGCCCGGACTCGCTCCGCGACTCTCGCGGCCTCCCGCTTCCCCGTCTCCGGAAGCATGGCCACGAACTCTTCGCCGCCCCAGCGCGAGAGAACGTCCGAGGGCCGGAAGCCGGCTTTCAGGATCTCGGCGGTCCGGCGGAGAAAGAGGTCGCCCTGGAGATGGCCGAGCAGGTCGTTGAAGGCCTTGAACTCGTCGAGGTCGAGAATCAAGATGGACAGGGCCTGCCCGGCGCGCCGGGCGCGGGCCAGCTCCTCGTCGAGCCTGCGCCTCATGTAGCGCCGGTTGTACAGCCCGGTCAGATCGTCCGTCACGGAGAGGTTCTCGAGGGTCTCGCGCGACTCCCGCAGGGTGCGGACCATGCGGTTGAAGGTCCGGGTGAGGTCGCCGATCTGGTCGCCGGTGGTGGCCGGGACCTCGGTCGACAGGTCGCCGGCCGCCACGAGCCGCGCCCCCTCGCTCAGGGCGTCGATTGGGCGGGTGAGGTTGAGGGCCAGGAACGCGCCGATGGCGGTGACGAGCAGGGTCGCCAGGACGCTGATCCAGACGACCGCCTGGCGCATCCGGGTCAGCGCGACGAAGGCCTCGCCGGCCGGCTGCTCGATCACCAGCCCCAGTTGGTGAAGCCGCGAGTAGCGGAAGCTCGCGACGACCTCGACGCCCCCCGCGTCGCGGTACTCGGCCACTCCCTGCATGCCGACGAGCGCGCGGCGCACCCCTTCCGATCCCACGGCGCGCGGAGGCGCGCCCTCCTCCCGCGCGGAGTCGAAGAGCGCCTGTCCGGTCGCGGCGACGACCAGCAAGCGAGCGCGCTCCGGCTGGACCTCGGCGCGCAGGCGCTGCCAGATGTCCTCCAGCCCCCCGACGGCGATCAGCGACCCCAGGCGCTCGCCGTCCCCGGCGTTGACGGCCTGCCGGACGACGGCGAGGGGCTCGCCGTCGCCCGTCTCGAGGGTGACGCCCTTCCTGCTCTCCGGAGTCGGGGCGAGGCGGTCGCGCCATCCCCCGCCCGCCGCGCCCGCCGTGCTCGCGATCGTTCGGCCGTCGACGTCGACGACGGCCAGCTCCCGGTAGAGCCGGTAGCGCCCCGCGACCTCGTCCAGGTAGCTGCGCAGCTGCTGGCGCGTGGAATCTGCAGCCTCGGGAAGACCGGCCAGCGCCGCCCGGCGGCTCGCGTCCAGGGTGGCGCCGACGATGAAGGCGTTGGCGAAGATCTCGGCGTCCTCGACCCGGCGGGCCAGCGAGAGGTCGAGGTGCTCCTCACAGGCGGCCAGCCGGGCGTCGAGGGCGCCGTGGATCTTGTCGACGAGGATCTCGCGCGCCGTCAGGTACGACACGAGCCCGACGAGGAGGGCGGGGACGAGCGCCGAGCCGATGACCAGCGCCAGGAGCTTGCGCGCGACGCTGGCGCCCGGCCGCGCCAGGCGCTCGCCGCCGGCTCCCTCGACGGCCGCCGGCGCGAACGCGGTGTCCCGGCCGCCGTCCGGTCCGGCGCCCGGCGCCTCTCCCGGCGGGGTGCTCGCCGCCGCTGGGCGTTCACTTCGCGACTCCCTCACGCCTCCGGCGCCCGTTGGAGAACCGTTGCTCATCGCAATCCTCTCGGGTTGCGTGTCGACGACTTCCAGACCGACCGTCCCGGCTCCCCCCGCGGGCTCCTGACGGGCTGCCCAGTGTGGAAAAAGTCACACTCGGGAGAAATGTAACACGAACCGCTCTAATCGTGAACTCGCTGTGTGCCAATAGATGCAGACCGCCTGCGGTGTGCCTCCCTAGCGCGCGGGCGGGCCGGCCTGCAGGGACTCGAGATAGCTCGTGAGGTTGTAGATCCGCCAGTTCACGAAAGCCTCACGGCGGGCCGGCTTGTAGTCGGGCCGCACGTCGCGCAGCACCTTGCCCCACACGGGCATGTCGAGCGTCCCGTGGGCGACGATCGACTTCTCGTGAGTGATGGACTTCTCGACCTCCGCGAACGGAAAGACGCCGTCGTAGCCGAGCGCCAGCCGCGTCAGGTCGGGCACGGGCACCGCCAGCGCCGGCGCCGCCGGCCCGTGCCCCTTGGCGTCGACGCCGTGGCAGACCGCGCAGAGCTCGGCGTAGAGGGCCTCGCCGTCGGAATGTGCAACCTGCTCCCATTTCACCGCTTCTCTCTCGACGTCCAGCTCCTGTGTGTGCAGGGCGACGGCGCTGAGCGCAGCGACGACGACTGCGAGAACGACCGACAGTCCTCTCATCGGAAACCTCCTTGTCCAAGTGTGCTTCCGGGGTCCGCCAGGCGAGGCGCGAGGCTCGCATCTCGGCGGCCAGCGCCGGTGCGGGCGCCGGTGCTCAGGAGTCTACGCCCGCCCTCTCGCCATCGCGCCACCCTCGGAGGTGGCGGCCGAACCGCGCGCCCGGGGGCAGCGCTGCGCCCGCCCGCCCGCCCGCCCGCCCAGGGAACGCGACGTTCCTCCTCGACCGAGAGGGGGCGCGGCGGCTATCCTGCGCAGGGCTGGGAGACGCTGAATGACCGCAGAGGAGGCACCGAGCAGCGCGCGCCTTCGCCGGCGGCTGGGGACCCTCGCGCTCAAGCTCCTCGGAGTCGCGCTCGCGCTCTACCTTCTCCTGCCCCTGTTCGGGCTCCGCCTGACCCGGGTGGTGCGGCGTCCCGTGCCGCTCGCCGGCTCGGAGCTCGAGCGCAGCCGCGCCGCCGCGCGCCTCGGCGGCCCGGCGGGCGGCCCCACCAACCTCGTCGTCTTCGTCGCCGACGGCCTCGGCTTCGCCCATCTCGCCGCCGCTCGCGCCGCCCTCCACGGGCTGGGCGGCGCCTCCGCCTGGGACCGCTTCACGGCCGCCGGCTGGCACCGCGCCCACTCGGATACCGGCTTCCTGGTCGACTCCGCCGCCTCGGCCACCGCCCTGGCGACCGGTGAGCCCACGGGCATCGGCCGCGTGGGCGTGGACTCCGCCGACGCGCCTCTGCGCAATCTCGTCGAGCGGGCCGCCGCGGCCGGCTACCGCACCGGCATCGTGACCGACTCCTACGTCTGGGACGCGACCCCGGCGGCCTTCGCCACCCACGCGGCGAGCCGCGACGACGCGGCGTCGATTCTCGCCCAGCTCGCCGGCTCCCCCCTGGACCTCCTCGTCGGCGAGCTCGAGGACGTCGGCGAGGGCGCGGTCCCCGAGCTGGAGCCCACCCTCGAGATCCTGCGGTCCCGGTTCCGGGTCTTCGGTCCGGACCCGGACGGCGGCGACGGCTTCTTCGAGGAGGGCGCCGGCGAGCTGCCGGTCGCGGCGCTCTTCTCCGAAGACCAGGTCACGGATCTCGAGTCCACCCCTACCCTGCCGCGGCTGGTCGCCGCGGCGCTGGCGAGGCTCTCGTCCGGGGAGCGGCCCTTCTTCCTTCTCGTCGAGAGCGAAGAGCCGGATTCAGCGTCGCACCGCCGGGACTTCGAGCGCTTGCTGCGCGGCATGGCGGCGATCGAGGCGGCCCTGACGAGCGTCCTCGACGCCGCGGCCGCCGACGGCGAGACCCTCGTCCTCTTCACCTCAGACCACGAGACCGGCGGCCTGGCGCTCGACGCCGGCGACGGCACCAACTCGAGCCTGCGCGCGTTGTGGCCCACGGACGGCCACACCGGCACCGTCGTGCCCGTCCTCGCCTACGGTCCCGGCGCCGAGCGCTTCGCCGGGATCCACGCGACGTGGCAGCTCGGCCGCCTGCTCGCCGCGGCCGTCGAAGCCCCCGCCGGAAGCGACGAGCCACGTCCCGAAGACGGTCCCGCTTCCTGGTAGCCGGGATTCCCGCGAGGCTTCGCCTCCGATCGTTCGGTCGCAGATCCTCGCTGGCGCCGAGGCGCCAGGGAGTAGTCTTGCACCGTGGAGTGGCCCGACTCCTTCGCCGAGCTCGAGCGCGAGCAGGAGCGGCTCGCGGCGGCCGACGCGCCGCCTTGGACCCCGGCGGCCGACCGCTTTCCGCTCGCCGGCTGCTTCGTGTGCTTCCCGCGCGGCCGGTCCGGCTACGGTGCCGCGGGCGATCCGGCCTGGGCGGCAGCGGCGCTGATCGCGGAAGACGGCACCGTGACCACGGCTCTCGCCGCCGGAGCCGCGGGCGCCCGCTACGAGGCCGGTCTCCTGGCGCTGCGGGAAGGTCCCCTGCTCGCCGCCGCGGTGCGCGACTTGCCCTCTCCTCCCGCCGTCCTGCTCGTCAACGCCACCGGGCGGGATCATCCGCGAAGCGCGGGACTAGCCCTGCATCTGGGCGCCGTGCTCGACCTGCCGACCGTCGGCGTCACGCACCGGCCCCTCGTCGCGGCGGGCGAGTGGCCGGAGCTCGTGCGGGGGGCGCGGTCGCCGCTCCGGCTCGGCGGCCGCCTCGTCGGCTACTGGCTGTGTACCCGGCAGGGCGCCCGGCCGCTGGCCGTCCACGCCGCCTGGCGCACCGACGCCGAGAGCGCGGCCGCCGTCGTCCTCGGCGCCTCGGGCAGCGCCCGGACCCCCGAGCCGCTCCGTCACGCGCGGCGCGCAGCGCGCTGCGCCCGGATCGCCGCCGAGGGCGAAGCCGCGCCTACGGCGGATCGGCGCTGACCCCGAGCACGAACGCGGTGAGGTCCCACGTCTGCTCCGGGGTGAGAATCCTCCAGGCCGGCATCGGCGTGCCCCTCTTGCCGTCCCGGATGACGAGGTACACGTCGCGCGGCGTCACGGAGTCGCGCCAGTAGGGATCCGTGAAATCGACGGCCCGGGCCGAGAGATTGCGGCGCACGCCCTGGCCGTCCGCCCGTTCCCCGTGGCACAGGGCGCAATGCCGCGCGAAGAGCTCGCTGCCGCGCTGGCGCGCCGCGGCCGAGCTCAAGAGCTCGCCGGGGACCACGAGGCTCTCGCGGTCGGTCGGCCGGCTCTCACCGCCGCAGGCTGACAGGACCGTCAAACAGGCCGCGAGGATCGGCTTCGTGATGCGCATGGACGGGGAGCGGGGTCACCTCGTGGCCGAGCGCGCGCGCCTCGGCGGCGACGGCAGCGACGAGAGCCGGCAGGTTGGCGTCGACGGCGGCGGAGCGCTCGAGCCCGAGCTCCATCGTCTCGGGAACCAGGCCCAGAAGCACGAGACGGCGGGGATAGGCGTCGATCAGGCGCAGGCCGTCGAGGAGATCGGCGACGCCGATCTGGTGCACCGAGAGGCGCGTGCGCACCGCCGGCGCCACGTCGTCGCCCGTCAGCCGCACCAGCGACCCGGGTGGCGCCTCGGCGCGCACGGCGTCGACGAGGACGACGTCCTGACGGCGCTCGAAGAGCGTCAGCAGGCTCAAGCCCAGGGTTCCGCCGTCGACCGCCTGCACCCCGGCCGGCAGGTCGTAGCGCCGCTCCAGCTCGTGCACGGCGACGACGCCGAGGCCGTCGTCGCCGCACAAGACGTTGCCGAGCCCGAGGACGAGCAGCGAGCCCTCGCTATCCGCCACGCAGCGTGTCCCGATCGACGAAGCGGTACCCGGAGTAGATGAGATCCTCCCTGGGCACGAACTTGTGCCCCGAGAAGATCGACTCGACGGTGGCGTTCTCCTCCACCTGCGACATCAGCACCGCGCTGTAGACGTGGTGCACGATGAACATCCACAGCAGCCACATGACCACGTGGTGGATCCAGTGGGCGGTCTGCAGGCCGCCGAAGAGCGGCAGGAAGAAGGTGAAGACGCGCAGCGGCGACTCCACGTGGGCGCTTGCGGCGTACATGCCGAGCCCGGTGGCGATCTGGACTCCGTAGAGAACGAAGACCAGCGTGTAGAACAGCCCGGCGAGGGGATTGTGGCCGACGAAGCCCGGCGGCAGGCGCAGGGCGAAGAGGTAGTAGCGCAGCGTCGGCCCCAGCCCCTTGCGGCGGATGGCGCGCGCCGGGACGAACTTGTCCCAGGCGGCGTAGCGGTTGCCGATGAACATCCACACCACCCGGGTGAGCACCGAGAGGGTGAAGACGATGGCGGCGTAGAAGTGGATGAGCTTGGCGGTCCCCATGAGGAAGTGCTCGCTCGCCGCGCCGGGCGCCGTGAGCATGGGGTTGCCCATGTAGAGGCCGGTGATCGACAGCACCCAGATCGAGCCGGCGATCAGCCAGTGGCAGATGCGCACCGGCGATTCCCAGACGTAGACGTTGGCGAGGCACGCCTCGGAGGCCGGCGCCGGCCGGTATCGGACCTTCATTGCACCCTCACTTTCACCACCTCCCGCCCCTCGGGGTCGAGGACGTGGACGCCGCAGGCCATGCAGGGGTCGAAGGAGTGGACGGTGCGGAGGATCTCGAGCGGCTGCTCGGGGTCGACGACGGGGTTGCCGATGAGGGCCTGCTCGTAGGGCCCGGGCTGGCCCATGGCGTCGCGCGGTCCCGCGTTCCAGGTGCTGGGGACGACGCACTGGTAGTTGGCGATCTCGCCGTCGACGATGTGGACCCAGTGGCCGAGCGCGCCGCGCGGCGCCTCGTGGAAGCCGGCTCCCGTGCATTCCTTGGGCCAGCTCGACGGCTCCCACTTGGAGTTGTCGTGGATGCGCAGCTCGCCGCGGCCCATGTTGTCGGCCAGCTCGTCAAGCCACCCTTCGAGCTTCTCGGCCAGCACGAGGGTCTCGATGCCGCGCGCGGCCACCCGCCCGAGGGTCGAGAAGAGGGCCTCCGCCCCGACCCCGAGATGGCCGAGCGCGAAGTCCACCAGCTCGCGCACCCGCGGCTGCCCGGAGCCGTAGGCGACGAGCATCCGGGACAGCGGCCCGACCTCCATCGGCAGCCCGTCGTAGCGCGGTGACTTGAGCCAGCTGTACTTGCCGTCGGTGTTCAGGCGCTCGTAGGGCGGCTCCGGGCCCGTGTAGTTGGGCCGCGTCTCGCCCTGCGAGGGATGGAGTGGCTGGTCGTCGCCACCCCCGTACTCGAACCAGGAGTGGGTCACGTACTCGTTGATGAGCGAGTGATCGAGCGGCTCGACGGTGCCCAGATTCCGCCCCCGGATGACGCCGGACGGCAGGTAGAGGCTGCCGTCGAGCTCGGGGTACTCGCCGTACACCAGGTAGTTGCCCACGCCGGCACCGTAGCCCGCCCAGTCCTTGTAGAAGGACGCCACGGCGAGGAGATCCGGGACGTAGACCTTCTCGACGAACACCTTGGCCTTCTTGATGAGCTCGCGCATCGCCGCCACCGAGGTCATGTTGAGCGACGCCTGCCGGTCGGGATCGACCGGAGTCGCCATGCCGCCGACGAGGAAGCTCTGCAGGTGCGGGTTCTTGCCGCCCAGGACGGCGTGGATCTTGATGAACTCGCGCTGCCAGTCCAGCGCCTCGAGGTAGTGGGCCACCGCCATCAGGTTGGCCTCCGGCGGCAGGCGGTAGGCCGCGTGCCCCCAGTAGGCGTTGGCGAAGGGGCCGAGCTGCCCGCGCTCCACGTACTGCTGGAGCCGCTCCTTCACGCCGCCGAAGTAGGTGGCGCTCGACAGCGGCCAGTCGGAGATCGACTGAGCGAGGCTGGCGGTGGCGGCGGGGTCCGCCGACAGCGCGGAGACGATGTCCACCCAGTCGAGCGCGTGCAGGTGGTAGAAGTGGACGACGTGGTCCTGCACCATCTGCGAGGCCATGATCAGGTTGCGCAGGATGCGGGCGTTGGGCGGCGGCTCGGCGCCGATGGCGTTCTCGACGGCGCGGATGGAAGTGATGGCGTGCACCGTCGTGCAGACGCCGCAGATCCGCTGGGTGAAGGCCCAGGCGTCCCGGGGGTCCCGCCCCTTGAGGATGATCTCGACGCCGCGGAACATCGTCGACGAGGACCAGGCGTCCCGGACCTCGCCGCCGTCGACCTCGGCTTCGATGCGCAGATGGCCCTCGATGCGGGTCACGGGATCGACGACTACGTGCGTCATGACGGCTCCCCTTTCTCGGCGTCGCTAGCGGCCCCGGCCCGCGCCGCCACCTTCTGGTGCTCGAGGTCTCCCTGCTTCCAGCGCTTTCCGAGCTGGACGAAACCGTGCGCCGCGAAGGCCGCGGCGACGCCGGCGGTGGCCCACAGGCCGACGCGGTCGACGTTGGAGTGGACGCCGAAGCCGGGGAAGCCGGCGAGATGGCTGTAGAACGGCGTCATCTTGTCCCAGAAGTCCGGCTCCGCGCAGCCCATGCAGGGATGGCCGCAGCCGATGGGCCAGTTGGTGCCTTCGTTCCAGCCGACGTTGGGGCAGTTCTGGAACGTGACCGGTCCTTTGCAGCCCATCTTGTAGAGGCAGTAGCCGGTCCTGTGTCCCTCGTCGCCCCAGCGCTCCACGTACTGCCCGCCGTCGTAGTGCGAACGGCGCTCGCAGTTGTCGTGGATCGACTTGCCGTAGGCAAAGAGCGGCCGCTTGTAGCGGTCGAGCGGCGGGAAGCGGTTGAAGGTCAGGTAGTAGACGATGACTCCGACGAGGTTCTCGGCGTTGGCCGGGCAGGCCGGCAGATTGATGAGGTTCTTGATCCCCGGCACGGCGTCCGCGACGCTCAGGGCGCCCGTGGGATTGGGGGCCGCCGCCGGCAGCCCGCCGAAGGCCGCGCAGGTGCCGATGGCGATCGTCGCCGCGGCGCCGCCGCAGACCTCGCGCGCGATGGCGAGCGCCGAGCGGCCGCCGATCGTGCAGTAGGCGCCATTGGCGCCGGTCGGGATCGAGCCCTCGACGACGGCGATGTAGCCCCCCGGGCGGTCGGCCACCACCCCGGCCAGCGCCGCCTCGGCCTGATGCCCGGCGGCGGCCATGATCGTCTCGTGGTAGTCGACGGACAGGGTGTCGAGGATGATGTCGGCGGTCGTCGGCCGGCCGGCGCGCAGGAACGACTCCGTGTTGCCGGCGCAGTCCTGGAACTCGAGCCAGACCAGGGTGGGCTTCTCCTTGGTCGCGATGGCGTCGGCGATCCTGGCGCCGGCCGACCGCGGCAAGGCGAGCACCGTGCTCATGACACCGCAGAACCCGAGGAAGTCGCGGCGCGACACGCCCCGCCTCTCGAGCTCTCGAACGAACCAGGAACCGGTTTGCTCCATAGGCGGACCCTCCTCCGTGGTCGTGGACGAGCCAACGCTCTCACCGCCCTGCCGAGTCTGTCGACGCACGGAGACGTGGGATCCGACCCGTCCAAGGGACGGGGTGACGCCGCCCTTTCGGGCGGGGAAGCCCGCCGAGCGAAGGCGGGCCCCGGCGCCTCCCCGCAAGCCGGCCCGCCCGGCGGGCTGCAACGGGCCACCCTACGGGGTGTTGGACGGCCGGCCCGGCGCTGCGACCCTGGCTCGACGAAAACGCCGAGCGCGGCACCGGCCGCGGTCCCTGCGGAGGTACGACGATGACGACGGACGCAGAAGCCGACAAGAAGGCCGATCTCAGCGGACCCGGGATCGGCAGCTACGAGGAGCTGGCTCGGGTGCTGCCCGGCGACTACGAGTCGCTGCTCGATCCCCGCCGCACACAGGAGGCTCTCTTCGCGGCCAAGAGCTACATCGAGGAGGGCCTGTGCCGCGAGCTCGGCCTCATGATGGTCAGCGTGCCGCTCATCGTCGACTCGCGAAGCGGCGTCAACGACATGCTCGACCGCGACGGCTCGCGCACCCCCATCGAGTTCCACATCGCCAACGACCACGGCAAGAACCCCATCGACGCCCAGATCGTGCAGGCGGCGACGAAGTGGAAGCGGGTGGCGCTCGCGCAGTTCGGCTTCGCCGTGGGCGAGGGGCTGTGCACCGACATGCGCGCCGTGCGCAAGGACTACTTCCTCGACCACGACCACAGCGCCTACGTCGACCAGTGGGACTGGGAGCAGGTCGTCACCGAGGAGCACCGCAACCTCGACTACCTCACGGCCGTGGTGAAGAAGATCTGGCGGGTCCTCAAGGGGGCCGAGCGGCACGTGCAGGAGCTCTTCCCGCAGCTCGCCACCGACCGCTACCCGGACCTGCCCGACGAGCTGACCTTCCTGCACGCCGAGGAGATCCTCGAGCGTTTCCCGGACCTGCCGCGCAAGGCCCGCGAGACCGCGATCCTCCAGGAGCATCCGGCGATCTTCATCTACGGCATCGGCTGGCCCCTGGCCGACGGCTACCCGCACGAGATGCGGGCCGCCGACTACGACGACTGGGTCACCGAGACGGTCTCGGCGGACGGCCGCCCGATGCACGGCTTGAACGGCGACATCCTCGTGTGGAACCCCGTCACCCGGCGCCGCCACGAGCTCACCTCCATGGGGGTGCGGGTCAACGCCGAGACCCTGCGCACCCAGCTCGAGATGAGCGGCCAGCTCGACTTCCTCGAGCTGCCCTATCACCAGGCCATTCTCGCGGGCGAGATCCCGCTCTCGATCGGCGGCGGCATCGGCCAGTCGCGAACCTACATGGCGCTCCTGAAGAAGGCCCACCTGGGCGAGGTCAGCGTCACGGTGTGGCCCGACGTCCTCAAGAAGATGTGTCGCGAGCGCAATATCTTCGTCCTGGAATAGGGCTGCGGACCGGAACCGGGCCACGTCCTGGAATCGGGCAGGGATTCGAGTAGGCTCGGCGCGGGCCGTCCGACGGCACCACCGGCCGGGTGACAAGAGTGTCGAGCGCAGCAGAGAACAGGTACGACGTCGTCATCGTCGGCGCCGGCATCGTCGGCCTGGCGACGGCGCGCCAGCTGCTGCAAGCACGCCCGGAGCTCCGCCTGGCGATTCTCGAAAAGGAAGCCGAGATCGCGGCGCACCAGAGCGGCCGCAACTCCGGCGTCCTCCACTCCGGGATCTACTACCCGCCTGGCTCACTGAAGGCGAGGACCGCCATCGCCGGCCGCAAGGCCATGCTCGCGTACTGCTCCGAGCAGGGCATCGAGACGCGGATCTGCGGCAAGGTCATCATCGCCACCCGCGACAGCGAGCTCGGTCGCCTGCGGGATCTCGAGGAGCGCGCAAGTGCGAACGGCGTCCGGGCAGAGCGACTGGGACCGGAGCGTCTGGCCGAGATCGAGCCCCGAGCGGCGGGTGTGGCAGCCCTCGCCGTGCCCGAGGCGGGCATCGTCGACTACGGCGCCGTCTGTCGCGCGCTATGCCGCGAGGTCGAACGGGCCGGCGCCCTGCTCTACCTGGAAAGCGCCGTTCGCGGCATTCGGGGCGATCGCCAGGGAGTCCGAGTGGAGACCGCGAAGGGAGAAGTCGCCGGCAGGCTTCTCGTCAACTGCGCCGGCCTCCACTCGGACCGGGTGGCGGCGCTCGACGCCCCGGTCGCCGACGGCACCCACATCGTGCCCTTCCGCGGCGAGTACTGGGCCCTGCGCCCCGCGCGCCGTCACCTGGTGCGGGGGCTCATCTACCCGGTGCCCGACCCGAGCTTCCCCTTCCTGGGAGTGCATCTCACGACGACGATCGGGGGCGGCGTCCTGGCCGGCCCCAACGCCGTGCTCGCTCTCGCCCGCGAGGGCTACCGCTGGCGCGACGCGAGCCCGCGCCACATCGCCGCGCTCGCCGCCGACCGCGGACTATGGCGGCTGGCCCGCCGCTACTGGCGCACCGGCGCCGGCGAGGTCTGGCGCTCGCTCAGCAAGAACGCCTTCGTCCGCGAGCTGCGCCGCCTCCTGCCCGAGCTCGGCGCCGACGACCTCGAGCGCGCCCCCGCGGGGGTGCGCGCCCAGGCCCTGCGCCCCGACGGCGCCCTCGTCGACGACTTCGCGATCGTCGAGACCGAGCGCGCGATCCACGTCGTCAACGCCCCCTCGCCGGCCGCCACCGCGTCGCTCGAGATCGGCTCCGCGATCGCCGCGAAGGCGATGGACCGCCTGGGCCGGGGCTAGGGAAGAGACCCTCTCGGGCCGCCGCGCTCCCCCTTCCGGCGCCGGCCGGGCCGCCGGCCCGCGAGGTTGCTGTCGGCGTAGGCGGCGACCTCGACCATCTGCTCGAGGGGCCCCTCGAGGCGGGCATCCTGACTGCTGCGCAGCACCACTTCCTTGGCGAAGAGCAAGGCCAGATAGCGCAGCTTGAGGGCCGGCCGGCCGGCGATCCTCCGGTACTCGGGGTGCCCGGTGTTGACCTGCCAGCGCTCCTCGCTCGCGAAAGCGCGAGCGCCACGGCGCGGCCGGCTCGTGGAGCAGCTCGGGCTCCGGGATCCCCTCGTCCGAGCGGGCGGCCGGAAGATCCTCCGAGACCTCGACCTCGGCCTCCGCGACCGCTCGGGACCCGGATCTCGCGCGCCCGGCGTCGAGGCTGTTCTGGACGAGCTCGGCGAGGGCCTTGCGCGGATCCGTCTGGCTGAGCGCCAGCCAGCGGATCAGCTCGAACGGATCGTGGACCCGGAGCTTGCCCTTCTGCACCCCCGCGGAGGAGCGCGTCGCGCCCGGGGACGCCCGATCGGGAGCTTTGCCCATCTCTCCGAATGCTAGCGCAGACCGCTCGCGGGCCGCCGCCCGAGCAGTGCCGCCCGAGCTCGGGGACCGCCCCAAGCGCCCTCTTGACGCTCAGGTGCTACTTGTAGCACTATCGGGCCATGGAACGAGCGGGGATCCGAGAGGCGCGCCAGAATCTGTCGAAGCTGATCGACGAGGTCAGGCAGCGTGGGGAGGTCGTGATCACCGAGCGCGGCAAGCCCGTGGCTCGCCTCGTGCGCTACGCGCCCGCAGCGGCCCGGCCCTTCCCCGACCGCTCCGCCCTCCGGCGCGAGATGCCGGTCCTCGAGCCGGCGCTCTCCGCGACCGTCATCGAAGACCGCGAGGATCGGTTCTAGCACGCGAGGGGCGGCGGTGGACGGCGAGATCCAGGGCGCGGTCTATCTCGACTCGAGCGCCCTCGCCAAGCTCTATCTCCCCGAGCCGGAGAGCGACGAGCTCAACCGGGTGCTCGCCGGGCGGCGGGACCTGCTCGTCTCGGATCTCGCGATCACCGAGATCGTCTCGGCGGCGGCGCGACGGGAGCGGGAGGGCACCCTCGCGAAGCGGGTGGCGAGCCTCGTCTACCGGACGCTCCTGGACGACCGCGAGGCCGGCTACTTCCGGCAGGTCGCCCTGACCGACGGTGCGCACCGCGAGGCGGAGCGCTTGCTGCTCTCCCTCCAGGACGCCGCGCTGCGCGCCGCGGACGCGCTGCACCTGGCCATGGCGCTCCTGGCGGGAGCACGCACGATCGCCACGTTCGACCAACGGATGCGCCGGGCCGCGGACGGCCTCGGGCTCGCGGTCCTCCCGGCGCCGCGGGGCTCGCCGCAAGCTCCCTGACGTCTCGGCGCGGGCTCGGAATCAGGGCGACGCGAGCTTGCTGCCCTCGGGGGAAGACGCCGCCTATTGGTGGTCGAGGGTGCGCCCGGTCATTCCGGCTCACCGCGCTCTCCGAGCCGGGGGGCCTCGTGCCGGCCCGGCGCCGGGCGCTCGCGCGGCGTCACGTCGCGCTCCTGCCGGCCGCCGAAGGGGGCGCCACCCTGGCCGAGGTCCACCGAGACGGACACGTCGCCGCGCCGCACCGCCCGCTCCAGCCGCTGCTTCAGGTAGCCCTTGAGCAGCCTCCGCCCCGCCGGGACGAGACAGAAGAAGCCGAACAGATCCGTGAGGAGGCCGGGAGTCATCAGCACCGCTCCCGCCACCAGGATGAGGATTCCGTCCACGACCGGCCCGGCGGGAACCCGCCCGTCCGCCATCTCGGCCCGCACCTGCCGCACCACCGCGAGCCCCTGCCGCCGCGCCAGCCAGGCGCCGAGAACGCCCGTGAAGACGATGAGCGCCAGCGTCGGCAGCGTGCCCACGACCCGCCCGATCTGGATCAGCAGAGCGAGCTCGACGGCCGGCACGAGGACGAAGAGAAGCAGGAGCCAACCCACGAGGGGATCATCCCATGCCCGAAAGAAACCCGTTCCCCAAGCTCCCCCACTCGCCGCGAGATCCGGCGCGTCGATCTCGTCCTGCTCCGGGGTGATCCACCCTTGCGACGCGGTCCGCGGACCGCGGAGATGCGCAATTAGATCCATTCTTGACGTCTCAGAGCATACGGAATATCCCAAATCGTATGCGCACGACACTCGACATCCTTCGGGAGCTGATCGAGGAGGCCAGGAACCTGCTCGGATTCAAGTCCAAGACCGACACGGTCGTGCTGTCCCTTCGCGAGCTGATCCGGCGGCGGCGGATCGAGGAGCTGAAGGACCTCATGGGCTCGGTCCACCTCGAGATCGACCTTCCCGCCTCCCTCCGCCGCAAGTGATCCTGGTCGACAGCTCGGTCTGGGTCGCCGCCCTACGCGCGGCCGAGAGCCCCGAGGCGGCCGGCCTGCGCCGCTTGCTCGACGACGACGCCGTGGCGCTGGCCATGCCCGTGCGCGTCGAGCTGCTGGCCGGCGCGTCGGCCGCGGACCTGCGCCGCCTGCGCCCGCTCTTCTCCGCCCTGCCGCTGTGGATCCCCGGGGAATCCACCTGGTGGCTGGCGGACTCCTGGCTCGAGACCGCGGCTCGCGCCGGCGAGCGCTTCGGCATGGCCGACCTCCTGATCGCCGCCATCGCCGCCGAGCGGGAATCTCCCGTCTGGTCCCTGGTCCGGGACTTCGAGCGCCTGGAGGGCCTCGGGCTCGTCGAGCGGCTCCGGCCCGAGCCGTCGCCGCGGCCCTCTGGCGAGAACCCCCCCCGCGGCGTGACGCCAAAACGTCACCGTGCAATCTGCACGTAGCATCTTCAAATCGCCCGAGTGCTCGAGACCACGCCATCCGACCGCGCCCTCCTGGATCGAGAGGGGGTCTGGTAGAATCATCGAGTGCAATCAAGGAAAAGCCTGTTGTCTTCGCGCTTTAGGACCGCCATGGACCTCTTCGCCGCAGGCGAGGACATGATGCGGCTCAAGCTCGCGCGCGACCACCCGGCGCTGGCCGCGGACGAGGTCGAGCAGCTTCTCCTGGGGTGGCTCCGGCGACGGCCCGGCGCCGAGAGAGGGGACTGCCCAGGCCCCTCTCGAGCGCCCCGATGAATCGACTCCAGACCGCGCTCAGAGACATCGGCCGACTCCTGGAGCAGAGGAGGTTCGACTGGGCGTTGATCGGCGGGCTCGCGGTGTCCGTGAGGGCGGAGCCCCGTTTCACGCGCGACGTGGATCTGGCCGTCGCGGTCGAGAGCGACACGCAGGCTGAGAGGCTTGTGGGCGACCTACGGGGTGCTGGCTACGAGATTCTGGAGACCGTCGAACAGGAAGCGACCGGCCGCTTCGCCACCGCCCGCCTGCTGCCCCCCGGTGGTGATCCGGGCGGCGTAGTCGTCGACCTGCTGTTTGCGAGCTCCGGCATCGAGCCCGAGGTCGTCGCCTCGGCCGAGTCGCTCGAGATGCTCCCTGGCTTTCGAGTGCCGGTCGCCGGCCTTCCCGAGTTGATCGCGCTCAAACTGCTCGCCCGGGACGACGACACCCGGCCACAGGACGCCGCCGACCTTGCGGCTCTGACTCCTTTGGCGACCGCCGGCGAGCTGGAGTCAACGCGCAAGCTGGTCCGACTCATCGAGGAACGCGGCTACCACCGCGGCCGCGACCTGATTGCCGAGCTCGAGCGGCTGACGGACGCGTTGGGCGTTTGACCGCGACGCGACGTCGCCGGGCAGCTGCTCCAAGAGTAGGCGCCAGGCTCGTCGACGATGGCGGCCCGCACCGGATTGAGGTGGATGTCGCGCACCAAAGACCGCAGCGCTCCCTCGGTCCTTATCAAGAACGCCCGGTACCGCCGCTCGAAGAGGTGACCGCTCCGCCCGGTCTCGCCAATCGGCTGGAACCTGAGAGAGGAGCACCCAGTTGCCCCGAAGGGTCAGGGGCCCTGCGCCGAGGTCGAATCCGCCAGTAGCCCCTCCACACGAGTGAGCAAAGCCGTCACCAGATCCGCCACCTCGGCGCCCGCCTCCTCCAACTTGTAGAGCAGGAGGCTCAGGTCGTGGGTCGGCGGGTAGCTGGTCCCGAGCGACGTCAGCCAGGCCTCGAGCAGCTTCTCGGCTGCCTGCCGGGCATGGAAGCCGACGACGCGAGCGATGAAGCCGTAGAAGGCTCCACGGTAGTGCTCTCTCGGCTTGCGCCCCACACGCCTGAGGATGTGAAACCAAAGGCCGATCTTGCATCTTGCAGGCCTGGCACCCATCTCTCGCGGCGAACACCGTGACGCCCGGTGCGTAGTACAATGAGCCTATCGATAGGCACGACGTAGGAAAAGCCATGACTACAGCGACAATCTCGAGCAAGTACCAGGTCGTCATCCCCAAGGGGATCCGGCAGCAGGTCCGGATCCGGCGGGGGCAGGTGGTGCAGGTGATCGCCAAGGGGGGTGTCATCTCGCTGGTGCCCGACCGGCCGCTGTCCGAGCTGCGAGGACTGATGAGAGGGGCCGCGGCCGGCGAGGTGCGCGAGAAAGACCGGCTGTGAAGCTCGTCGACTCGTCGGGCTGGGTGGAGCTCCTGACCGACGGCCCCCTGGCGGACGAATACGCCGTGCATCTCGAGGATCCCGAACAGGTGCTGACGCCGTCGATCGTGCTGTTCGAGGTCTACAAGTGGGTCAAGCGCGAGCGCGGCGAGGAGGAGGCGCTCCAGGTGGCGGCCCAGCTGGAGAAGACCGAGGTCGCCCCGCTGACCTCGACGATCGCCTTGACCGCGGCGGATGCCAGCCTGGAGCACGGGCTGGCGATGGCGGACGCGATCGTCTACGCCACCGCCGCGGTCCACGAGGCGGAGCTGGTGACGAGCGACCGCGACTTCGCTTCGCTGTCCGGCGTGACGTATCTGGAGAAGTGAGGGGAGACGAGGCCGGTTCGAGATCGACGCCTACCTCGAGCTCAGGGCCGCGATCCCGGCCAGCGTCTGGCACAGGCCGTCGTGGAGCTCCCGGCCCAGGCGCTCCTTCTCGCGGTCGACGATCTCGAGGATCTCCCGCTCCAGCCGCTTCTGCCGGGTGACGTCCCGCGCCGTGGCGTAGATCCGGCGGCGGCCCGGCAGCGGCCGAGCGTTCCAGCGCAGCCAGCGGTAGGAGCCGTCGCGATGCCGGTAGCGATTCTCGAACTCGAAGACGCTCTCCTCGCCCTCGGCCAGCGTGCCGAGAGCCGCCAGCGTGGCGTCGCGGTCGTCGGGGTGCACGAGGCCGAGGAACGGCCGCGCCGCGAGCTCCTCCAGGCTCCATCCCAGCGGGTGGCCCAGGCCGGGTTCAAGCGCTTGAAGTAGCCGTCGAAGTCGGCGATGCACAGCAGGTCGACCGAGTGGGCGAAGAAGAGGCTCAGCTCGTCCTCGGCGGGCTCGGACGAGCGCTCCAGTTCGCGCGCTCTTCGCCCGAAAGCCGCCGGAGCCGCCTTCGGCTCGGCCTCGACCAGTTTCCCCTCCACCGTCTTGGACGTCTCGGAGCCCCCCTCCGCACCAAAGTGACGTTTTCCGCAATGTACCACGGGTGCCAGGCCTGCAAGATGCACGAGATCGGCTCCGCGATCGCCGCGGAGCGGAGCTCGAGGGGCCGGCCGGTCGGCGTTCCTCGCAGCGACCGCGACTTCGCTGCGCTGCCGGGCGCGACGTCTCGGGAGAAGTCAGAGCAGACGAGGCCTGCCCGCCGGACCTCACCGCAACACGTCGAACAACCGGCTGTATTTGACGATCAAGCTGCGGTCCGGAACCCCCGTGCCTGCGGACCCGAGGTCGCGCGCCTCGTCGTAGACCACGAAGAGCCCCGTGTTGGCGCTCTGCAGGCGGCCGAAGCGCAGGTTGGTCGCCCAGCGGTCGGCGCGGTCGTTGTACTGGGCGAGGGCCTGGACGAAGACGCGGGGGGTGAAGGAGTAGGACAGCCGCAGCCGGCCGAGGTTGGTCTCGAAGCTGCCGCCGGGCAGATCGACGTCGTTGTGGGTCCAGCCCAGCTCGCCGTTGAAGGCCTCGCCGGCGCGCAGGCGCAGGCTCGGGGCCAGCGCCACGCGATCGCCGCCGAAGATGCCGCCCGCGGTGATCCTCAGCTCGAACCCGGCGGGCGCGCCGCGGTTCGTGAAGAAGACGAGCTGCAGGTCCTCGTGGTCGTAGGTCCCCGGCGGCACGACGACGCCGGGGACGATCTCGAAGGGCTCGCGGACCCCTTCGCGCGTGAAGTTGACGCCGGTGTGGAGCTCGTAGCCGTTCCTCCACTCCCAGTGGTTGTCGACGTGCAGGTAGCCGGTCTCCTGGAAGTCGTCGAAGCCCCAGAAGCCGCGGTAGGAGACGTGCGGGCGCAGCTCCTGCAGGCCCCATGTCTTCTCCGGCCGGATGCGGTAGAGGATGAACGCGTCGGGCTTGCGGTAGCCACGCCGCGCGAGGAAGCCGACCTCCGGATTGAAGCCCTCGCCGACCTCGGTGTAGCCGACGGAGTAGGCGAGGGTCTCCGAGTCGTAGCGCGCGGCGAGGCGGAAGGCGTGGTCGTCCTCGCGGATCCCCGGGGTGTCGGTCCGCGCCACGAAGCCCGAGACCTGGCCGTACTCGCCGATCCCCCAGCGGCCGTCGAGCCCGTAGGTGCGGTTCGTGTCGTCGGCGCCGGCGAGCCGGCCGGCCCCCTCGCGGCCCACGAACATTGCTCCGATCGCCGAGCGGTTCGGCAGATCCCGGCTGTAGCGCGCCACGGCGAAGTCGTTGCGCGGCGCGACGTCGGCAGCCTCGTCGGCCCGCATGTAGAGCAGGCCCAGGTTGTTCGCCCCGGCCTTGCCGGAGAGTCGCAGGCCGCCGACGATCGGTATCTCCTGGCCCTGTGGCCCCAGACCGATGCGGCGGCTGAAGAAGAGCTCGAGCTCCTCGGCGACGCCGATCGAGAAGAGGCCCGCGTTCTCCAGGAAGAACGGCCGCTTCTCCGGGAAGAACAGGTTGAAGCGGTCCAGGTTGATCTGCTGCTCGTCGGCCTCGACCTGGGCGAAGTCGGTGTTGAGCGTGGCGTCGAGCGTCACGCCCGGCGTGACGCCGTACTTCACGTCCAGCCCGGCGTCGGAGTCCGAGGCGGTGGCGCCGCCGGCGACTCCCTCGCGGCGGCCCTTGACGAGGGCGTAGGGAGTCCATTTCAGGTTGCGCTGCGCGGGCGCCTCGACGCCCTCGAGGTCGCCGGCCAGGGACACCCAGTAGAGGTTGAGCTGGCGCGCCAGCGGCGCCCAGAAGGAGGTCTCGTTGCGGCGGCGGATGTTGCGCTGGAAGTTGATCCCCCAACGGGCGGCGCCGTTCCGGGCGTAGCGCAGGGTGCGGAACGGAATAGCGAACTCGGCGCTCCAGCCAAGCTCGGAGACCCGCGTCCTGACTTCCCAGACGGCGTCCCAGCTGCGGTTGAAGGCGTTGCCGGCCGACAGCCCGCCTTCCGTCGCCCCCGTCACCTGGCCGTCGAACTCGATGCCGGCCGGGTTGGTGCCGAAGACGAAGCCGCTCTGGCGGTCGGAGTAGGCGTCGAGGACGATCGTGAAGCTGTCGCTCTCGTCGAGCGACGCGTCGCGGCGCCGCTCGGCGACGATGATCTTCGCCGGGTCGCGGTCGTAGCAGACGACGCCCACGAAGAGCGTCTCGTCGTCGAAGCCGACCCGCACCTCGGTGCGCTCGCTGGCCGGCTCGCCCTCGTCGGGCGCGCTCTGCACGAATCCGCCGCTCGGTACCGCGGTCTCCCAGGCGGGATCCGCGAGCACCTCGCCGTCGAGAACGGGAGCGGCCGAGAGGCGCGCGGCCGTCATCGAGCGGCGCTCTCCGATCGCCTCGCCGCCGCTTGCCTGCTGCGCCCGCAAGGGCGCCAGTGCCAGGCCCAGCAAGCCGATCCCAGCGAGCGCCAGACGTCCGCCCCGACCCCTCCTCCGCGCCAGCATGGCGGGCATCCTACCCTCCCGATGGGCGGGGACGGGCCGGCGGGGCCGTTGCTAGCCTCAGCGTGCCATGCGCGAGCTCACCGACGGCTCCACCGCGATCGTGCGCGGCGCGCTCGACGCCGGGTGCGACTTCTTCGCCGGGTACCCGATCACCCCCGCCTCGCCGATCCTCATGATGATGATGCGCGAGCTCCCGCGGCGCGGCGGCATGGCCATCCAGGGCGAGGACGAGATCGCCTCGATCGGGATGTGCATCGGCGCCACCATGTCGGGGGCGCGGGCGATGACGGCCACGAGCGGGCCGGGGATCAGCCTCTACAGCGAGAACATCGGGCTGGCGATCATGGGCGAGGTGCCGCTCGTCATCGTCGACGTCCAGCGCATGGGGCCGGCCACCGGCGGCGCGACGACCACGGGGCAGGGCGACGTCCAGTTCGTGCGCTGGGGGACCGGCGGCGGCTACCCGATCATCGCGCTCGCGCCGTCGTCGGTTCCGGAGTGCTACACGCTGACGATGGACGCCTTCGACCTCGCCGAGCGCTTCCGCTGCCCGGTCTTCCTCATGACCGACAAGGAGCTCAACCTGACGGCGACCACGGTCGAGGTCGACGGCTGGCGGGCCGTGCCGGTGCGCGAGCGGCCGGCGCGCGCCGCCGGCGGCGACGCCCCGCTGCCCCCCTACCGCTACGATCCGCCGGCGGACGTGCCGCCGCTCGCGCACTACGGCGCCGGCGAGGTCGTGCGGTTCACGGGCTCCACCCACGACGAGCGCGCCTTCATCACCAAGGACCGGGCGACCGTCGAGCGGCTCAACCGGCATCTCGCGGCCAAGATCGACGACCACGGCGACGAGATCGAGCGCGTTACCCTCGACCGCCAGCCCGGCGCCACGACGCTGTGGATCGCCTATGGCTCGACGGCCGGCGCGATGCGCGCGGCGGCGGCGGCGGCCCGGGCCACCGGGCGCGCCGTCTCGACGCTTACCGTGCAGAGCCTCTGGCCGGTGCCCGAGCGGGCGATCCGGGAGGCGCTGGCGGGTATCGAGCGCGTGGTCGTCGCCGAGCTCAACCACGGGCAGTACCGGCGCGAGGTCGAGCGGGTGGCGGCGGGGCGGGTCGCCGTTTCCGGGCTCCATCGCATCGACGGCGAGCTCATCGCCCCGGAGCAGTTCCTGGAGGCCGCGGCATGAGCGCCGGCCCGACGACCATCACGCCGCTTGCGACCTACCGCAACGAGAGCCCCTACCCGTTCTGCCCGGGCTGCGGCCACACGGTCATCTTGAACCACCTGAACGAGGCGTTCAGGCTGCTGGACCGCGATCCGCGCGAGATCGTCCTCGTCAGCGACATCGGCTGCGCCGGCCTCTCGGACCAGTACTTCGCCACCAGCGCCTTCCACGGCCTGCACGGCCGCAGCGTGACCTACGCCTGCGGCATCAAGCTCGCCCGCCCGGAGCTCGACGTGCTCGTCGTCATGGGCGACGGCGGCACGGGCATCGGCGGCACCCATCTGATCAACGCGGCGCGGCGCAACATCGGGATCACGGTCCTCGTCTTCAACAACCTGAACTTCGGGATGACCGGCGGGCAGCACTCAACGACCACCCCGGCCGGCGCGGTGACTTCGACCACCACCGCCGGCAACCTCGAGCGGCCGCTCGACGTCGCCGCCACGGCGGCCGTCAACGGGGCGGGCTACGTCTACCGCGGCACGAGCTTCGACAAGGACCTGCCGGCGCGAATCGCCGAGGCCGTGCGGGCGCCCGGGTTCGCGATCCTCGACATCTGGGAGCTCTGCACCGCCTACTACGTGCGCGGCAACCAGTTCTCCCGCCAGGCGCTCTTCGCCACCCTCGACGAGCTCGGCTTCGCGACCGGCGTCGTGCGCCACGAGGAGGTGGCCGACTACGGCGCGGCCTACCGCGCCGCCAACCCGCCGCGGCCGGACTCCCCGAGCCTGCCGCCCAAGGGGCTCGAGCCGCGCTTCGCGGCGGCGCTCGCGCGCCGCTTCGAGCTCGTCGTCGCCGGCTCGGCCGGCCAGAAGGTGCGCACCGCCGTCCGCCTGGCCAGCGAGGCGGCCATCCTGTCGGGCCTCGCGGCGTCGCAGCGCGACGACTACCCGGTGACCGTCCAGACCGGGCACAGCCTGTCGGCCCAGATCCTGAGCCCCGAGCCCATCGAGTACACGGGCGTCGAGACGCCGGACGCCCTCCTCGTCCTCTCCACGGACGGCTTGAAGAAGGTCGGCCGCCACCTCGCCGCCATGGGCGAGGACGGCCGGGTCTTCGCCGTACCGGAGCTCGGCGAGCTGCCGACGCGCGCCCCCGTGACGCCCATCGACCTCTCTCGAGCTCCCGGCAAGCTCAACCGCTCGCTCGCCGCCCTGGCCGCGGTCCTCGGCGCTCTGGGCCTGCTGCCGAAAGAGGCCCTGGAGGAGGCCGCCCGTCTCGGTCCGGAGGAGTACCGGGCAGGCAATCTGGCGGCCATCGCGGCCGGGTGGAGCCTGGCCTCCGGACTCTGAGCGCCGCCCTGGAGACGCGACCGCTCGGAGGGCGCCAGGCGACCGGGTCGTCGCCCCGAGATCGGTCGCCGGAGGCCAGCCGCCCGATGTCTTGCCGGAGGCCAGCCGCCGGACGTCAGCCGCCGGCGCCGGTCGCCCCCACCTTGCCGTAGAGACGCTCGACGAGGTCGAGGAAAGCCGGCGGCCGGACCGCCAGCACGTAGATCGCGCCGAACGTCAGGGCGGCCGGAACCGGCGAGAGGAGCTCGAGCAGGACGATTGCCCACAGGAGCACGATCTCGGACATCTGAAGGTTCCCGTCGCCGCGGCCGCCAGCGCTCCTCTCCATCGCCATCTCCTTCGCCAGGTCGGGTCGGTCGTTCCGGTCTCGCGACACCCATCGTAGCGGCTTTCGCGGGGCTTCGAGGCCGGCGGACCTCCCTACCCCGCCGAGTCCGTCGACCCTTCCGAGTGGGGGCCGGCACCCACCCCCCGAGAGCGTTTCCCCGGCCCACGCCGGTGCTAGCTTGCCTTCGAGGGGGCCGCGAGCGAGGTCGATCGGGAGCACTCCCGCTCCGCCGGATCGCCGGACTCGCGGCCGCCGCCGGAGGAGAGCATGCGCGACGACGACTCGACGAACCGTTGGCTGGTGGTCGTGGGCGGGCTCGTCGTCCAGATCATCCTGGGAACCGTCTACGCCTTCAGCGTTTTCGTGAAGCCCCTCGAGCAGGAGTTTGGCTGGAGCCGCACGACGACCCAGTGGGCGTTCTCGTTCGCGCTGGTCGCGTTCGCCGTCACGATGATCCCGGCCGGCCGGCTGCAGGACCGGATCGGGCCGCGCAAGGTCGCCTCGATCGGCGGCATCCTGCTCGGGCTCTCCTTCCTCCTCGGGGCCCTCCTCGTCGCCGAGAGCCGGCCGTGGGCCCTCTATCTCACCTACGGCGTCGTCGGCGGCGCCGGCATCGGCTTCGCCTACGTCTGCCCGATCGCCGCGGCCGTCAAGTGGTTCCCCGACAAGAAGGGGCTCATCACCGGCCTCGCCGTCGCCGGCTTCGGCGCCGGCGCCCTCTTCTTCGCCGGTCCGGCGTCGACGCTCCTGCTGCCCCCGGCGGAGGGCGAGGCGGCGCTCGGCTTGTCGCAGATCCTCCTCGTCGGGCTCGGGATCTCGAAGGGCGCCGGCATGGGCATCGGCTGGAAGACCTTCTTCGTGCTGCACGGCCTCGTCGCCGGCGCCGCCGTCCTGGCCGGCGCCGCCCTGCTGCGCAACCCGCCCGCCGGCTGGTCGCCGCCGGGCTGGAGCCCCGACCCGGGGATCGCCAAGGCGCAGCGCGATCTCGAGTGGCGGGACATGCTGGCGACGCCTCTGGCCTGCATGCTGTGGCTCACCTTCATCTTCGGCGCCACCTCGGGCCTCATGGCGATCGGGCAGTGGAAGCCGCTCATGGGCTCGATCCTCGCCGGCCGCACCTTCGCGCCGCAGTGGATGGGCACCTTCGGCCGCTTCGTCGAGCCGGTGGGCATCCTCGCCATCTTCAACGCCCTGGGCCGCATCTTCTGGGGCAAGGTGAGCGACGTCATCGACCGCCCGCGGGCCATGATGATCATGTTCCTGGCCCAGGGGATGGCTTTCATGCTGCTCGTGAGCGTCCACTCGCCGCTCGCCATCTTCCTCGCCTCGGCCTGGGTGGGGCTCAACTTCGGCGGCAACTTCGCCCTCTTCCCCTCCGCCACCGCGGACTACTTCGGCACCAAGAACCTGGGCATGAACTACGGCTGGATCTTCACCGCCTACGGCGTGGCAGGCATCCTCGGCCCCGTGGTCGGCGGGGCGCTCTTCGACGCCACCGGCAAGTACGTGCTGGCGTTCGTCTTCGCGGGCATCCTGTGCTTCATCGCCGCCGCCTCGGCGGTGGTCGTCTGGGGCCTGGCCCGCCGGCCCATCGCCGCCGCGGCTTGATCCCGGCGTGCACCGCTAGCCTCCCCCGAGATCGTCATCGCCGCGTGAGCCGTGGCTCAGCGCAGGGGGTCCACGACCGTCAGAAACGGGAAGCGGTGAAAGTCGTCGTCTCGGGTACAGATCTTGGAGACGCCGTGCTCGCGCATCAGCACCGCGGTATGCAGGTCGTGGATGACGTTGCCACGCAGATCCGGCAGCTCGACCAGAGTCTGCGCCAGCACGGCCGCGTGACGGCCGGTGGGTCGCAGCAGCTCCAACGCCGGAGCGGCCAGGAGCGCCGCCAGGAATCGCCAAGCCCGGGTAAGAGTCCAGGGGGCGCGGAACACTCGCGGATGCGTGGCAACTTGCAGGAACTCGTAGCAGATGCTCCAGGTCAGGTACACCGGCGCGGCCTGCCCGCGCCAGGCTTCGAGCCGCTCGCGACAGACCGAGTGGAAGTCCGAATCCAGGTCGGCGGCATACAGCAGGACGTTGGTGTCGACGAGGATCACTCAGCGACCTTCCATCACCTCGTAGAGCGCGTCGCGATCCGCGAGATCGACCCTGGCGCCACCGCTGCGCCATCTCGGCAGAGCCGGTAGACGGCGCCCGGGGGAAGCCTCCTCCGGGTCGCCCGCCAGCACCCGCCGCAGGCCGGCTTCGACGAGCTGCGACATGGTGGTGCCGCGCCGCGCGGCCTCCTCCCGCAGCCGCTGCATCACCGTGTCGTCGATGTTCAGCGTGGTCTTCATATGGAAAACCATACCGCGGCATGGAGAAGCGTCAATGGACCGACACTCTCCAGAGTCCTCTCGGGGAGACGAACGGCCTAGCGCTCCTGCCGCTTGTCGGCGTAGAGGACCCTGTCCGCCTGCTCGACCGCGGCGGCGAGGCTCTGGCGCGGGTCGCGCCTGGCGCCGCCGAGCGAGGCGGCGATGCTCGCTCCCTCGAAGCTCCTGCGCAGCCTCTCCTCGAGCCGTTCCAGGGTGAGCGCGCTCTCGTCGGGCGCCAGCACCGCGAACTCGTCGCCGCCGATGCGCGCCACGAAGTCGCTTTCCCGCACGGCCTCGCGGAGCACGAGGGCGGCGCGCTTCAGGAGACGGTCGCCGGCGGCGTGGCCCTCGGCGTCGTTGACCTGCTTGAGCCCGTCGAGATCGATGAGCAGCACGCCGGCCGGGCTGCCGTAGCGCCGGCACCGCTTCTCTTCGATCTCGAGAGTCTCCTCCCACGCGCCGCGGTTGTAGAGACCGGTCAGCGGGTCGGTCTTGGACCTCGCCTCCGCCCGCTCGAGCTGCCGCAGCCGGGCCTGCTGCTCCATCTCTGCGCTCAGGATCGTCGCCAGAAGGCGGGCGTGGACTTCGACGCTCTCGAGCTGGGTCTCGATCGACTCCGGCTGCGGCCTCGGGTCGACCGCGCACAGCGTGCCGAAGAGCGTGCCGTCGGAGCGCCGGAGGGGAACGCCGACGTAGGCGCCGATCTCCATCTGCCGGCCGATGGGCGCCTCGGTATAGGCCGCGATCTGGGAAGCGATGGGCGCGATCCGCGGGCCGAGCCCGCGCACCATCCGCGAGCAGAACGAGTCCGACCAGCGCAGGACCTGACCCGCCTGGACGCCGTAGATCCGGTCCTGCGCGGTGAGGACGATCCAGTCGTCGCCCTCCTTGCGCGTGACCATCCAGAGCCCGAGGCCGACGTTCTCCTGCAGCAGCCGCAGCACGACCGAGGCCGCCTCTTCGAAGTCCCGGAAGGGCCGCGCCGGGCCGAGCTGCTCGTCGATGGTCATCAGTGAGCTCCGGCGGAGAGGCGAAGCTCGCTCGGCCGGCAACGCCCGCAGACACTCCTGCCCAAAAACGCTACGCCCACCCTCGACTCCTCCGGTTTCGCGGGCCGAGTCTACTCCATGGCACCAGGGACTGACGCGCTGGCTGCTGCGGCGGGCCGAGTCGAGGCGGCGGCTTCCCGAAAGCAACTGGTTCCGCCTCGTCGGCACGGTCGGTCGCGGCGGCGCCGGGCACTTCCCCATCGACGGCGGCGGGCGCCTGACGATGCCGGCGAGCGGGGGCCTCTACTGCTTTCTCAACGACCATCCGCGCCACTACGGCAACGACCGCAGCTCCTACCGGCTGGTGATTCGCAAGCTCCGTAGCGTGGTCGGAGAGGTCCGGATCCACGAGAGCCTCATCACTCGCACTGCCGGAGGCGTCGCGTTGCGCCCGCGCTGCTCCGCCCCACTGCCGAACCGGGAGACTCACTCGAACTTCGACCCGACCCCCAGTCGATGCCCAATCCAGAATGTCGCCCACGACACGACGGCGAGCAGACCCACGGTAGTCGAAGCCACCCAGGCGAGCCGTGTCCCACGTCGCGAGCCGGCCCCAACGGTGAGCTGGCCAAACCACCACCCCCAGGCAGCGCAAAGACCCAAGCCCACGGTGAAGAGTACAAGGGTCGGCGGATCCGACGGACCGGACATCAGGCCCAGCCAGCCGTGGAGACCGTACTCCACGCCAGCGGGCCAGATCATCCAAGGCGCAAGCCCGAGATCCTGCGCGTCCAGGAAGAGCGCCAGGAGCTTGATGGCCTCGAGACCGAGATATGTCGCGATCGCACCCACCAAGGCGTCTCGCTTGTCTCTTCTCAAGTCGTTTGATGCGGACACCATAGCGCTCCTACGTTGACGATTCGTCGAGCTTCGATTCCCACGTTTCCAGCCGGCCCCACCTCACTTGCCGTCTGCCAGCGGGGTGCCCGGGTACCGCAATCCGGGACTGGGGCCGAGCAGCCGTTCTTGTACCGCTTCAGCTTCCTCCTCGGAAAGATCCCAGATGATGATCTCGCGGTTCAGAGGGCCCTTGACGCGCGCCGCCTCTTGCAGCTCTCCGCCCAGGAACGTGCCCAGAAACTCCTCGAGATGGGCCGCCGTCCACTCCTCCAGCCGATGACTTCCTTCACGAGTAAGCAGAACTTCCACTCCCATTCGCCCCAGGCCGGTGCCATCTTTGGTCTGCAGTTCGAAGACCGAGACACCGTCTCTCCTGAAGTGTTCGTCGGTCAACAAGGTCTCGCTCTTGTCGTAGTAGTAGGTCCGACCGTCGAACGTTGCCCGGTCGTCGGCGGTCTCCGAAGAACCTCGATAGACGGGTCGAACAACCAAGTAGTCCGAAGACAGAGTCTCCTCCCCTGCATCGCCTGCGAGGTAGTCGGCTTCACCTTGCGTCAGCGCGGGACGGGAGCTCTCCTGTGCCTTCCTCGCCTCCGCCATGACCTGCGGCAGAACCACCGCCCTCAGCGAGTCCGAGATCCGCTGGAACTCCGGCGTCAGGCGCTGGATCCACACGTGGACGAGCCCGCGGTCGTCGCCCATGTATCGCAGCTGGTACGTCAGCGTATTGTCGTCTCGGTCGTGCCATTTGGCATGCCAGCTCTGCACTCTCTGGGGAGGATCGACAGTCGCGTCCACCCACTCCATCCAACCCGCTTCGTACCCACCTGGCACCTCTGATTGTGCCCGGCGCTCTTCCGCAGGACTCCATTCCAGCCGATCCAACGTCCTTTCGATCTCCTCGAGAAGCTCTCCCGCCGGGTAGGTTCGGCGAAGCGCATAGGAGGCGCTCTCCGAGAGCTCAGTCCGCGCATAGCTCACCTCGATCGCGTCTTCGGGCACCACGATCTCGGATGATCGCTCAGAGACATCCCTGGAAGCCTGGGGTGCAGTACTCTCCGGCTCCCCGCAAGCAAGAAGGGAAAGCAAGACCGGAACGAGGTTCCGCCATCGCGGTACGACCATGTCGGTTCTCTCCTCGATGGGTCCCCCGAAGCCGACTGGGGAGCGACCCTGGGGGCTGGGATTCCCTCTGCTGATAGTAGCCTGCTTCGTGCTCGAACGGCGCCGCCGGCCGATCGGCTCCAAGAGCCTCCTCGTGTCGTAGCCAATGGACCCACTCGAGGGTAGCGCACTCACCTCGTCGAGCCACGCCACGGTCCCTTCCGGACTGGCCAGGCCAAGACACGCCAGCGGGCCGGTTGGCGTGGATCAGTTCTCCAGGCCCAAGACCCCTGACGCAATGCCTACGCGCATGGCCGATGACCAGCACGAACCGAACTCGCCTACGGTGCTCTCTCGCCTAGCAGGCGTGCCCGCATGGCGGCTGTCTTGCCTGGTGAGCCGAGGAACACAGGGATGGCATCGTCAACACCAGCCTCGAATCCGCTCACGGAAACCAGGAAATCGTCGACGAACACTCCCAGTAGCGCGTCAGGGTTCCGAGCCGTCCAATCCCTGAACACGCCGGCACCCTCTCTCGTCAAGGGAAGGGCTCTTGCCCCCGGAATCAGGTCCATGCCGACTCTCGGAAAGAGGCTCGTCTTGGAATACGTCGATCCCAAGGGCAACGTCTTCAAGCCAGTCTTTCAGCGCCCGTGCGACCGAGTGCGCACGATCGCCAGACCAACTAAGAAAAACCTGCATCATTTGCCCTTTCGTCAAGCTCGAGGCACTCGCCCTCGTCTCCGTCCGCCGTGGTCCCAGAGGCGCTGTCGCCTCCGGCGGATCGACTGCCCGGGCCCAGTCCCTTCCGCGCGACTCTCACAGCCAACACTGCGGCGGCCCAGAAGAACAAGATCCAAAGCCCGTCGGAGAGACCCAGGGGCCTGCGTATCGCCATGACGCTGCACATCAGCGCAGCGAACACGAACAGAATGGCGCGGGCCACCAACAGAAACGGGTGCTTCGCTCGCTGCGCTTTCGGGGCTTTCCGCACGACCGAGAAGATATTCGCTCCGACAATCGCGTATGGGATAAATGTCAGAGCGCCCAGCCAGAGCATTCGCTCGACTATGCCCCAACTCGATTGAGTGAACGTCAACACGATCCCTGCCAACCAGACCAAACAGAGAGCGGCCGCAACAGTCTTCAGTCGACGCCGGTCAAGCGGTGCCACGTCGTCGTTGGATCGCGCAGAAGGCCGCTGGGTCTGCGACATCAGCCCATCTCCCAGGAAAGTCTCTCGAAGGACTGACCCACTAGTAGTACTGGATGCATACGATCGATCCTGTCGTGTTGTGAAC
>JAOTWP010000031.1 GCA_029862975.1 Acidobacteriota bacterium | reverse complement strand
GGGTCTGGGGATCGGATCCAGGGCTCACCTCCGGCGACGCCCGGATCTTAGCCTGACGGTCGGGTCTCGCCAGTCGGGGCTTGCCAGTTGGGGCTTGCCAGTCGGGGCTTGCCAGTCGGGCCTGCCAGTCGGGCTTGACAGTCGGGCGGCCACCGCGCGACAGTGCCGGGGTCGTGAACGGGAAGGTGCCTGCAGCCGCGCGCGCGCCGATCGCCTGGACCCTGCTGGCGATGGGTCTCGCCGCCTCGCCCGCCCCGGCGGCCGACCGCGGCGCGGGCCTGGCGCGGCTCGCGGGAGTGTGGCAGCTCGACGCCAGGGTCAGCGACGACCCGTTGCGGATGGTGCGCTCGGCGGAGTCGCGGCGGCCGGCGCCCGGGCGCTCGGAGCGAGGTCGCGCGGAAGGGGGCCGCCCGGAGCCGGGGGCGGAGCAGCTCGCGGAGCGGGTGACGGAGGTGGTCGCGGGGGCCAACGTCCTCGTCATCGCCTGGAACGACCCCCGCCTGACGATCACCACCTGGGACGACCGCGAGCGGACCCTCGTCGTCGGCCGCAAGGTCGACGAGGAAGGCCCCCGCGGCCCGGTCCGGGTGACGGCGAGCTGGAAGGGCAGCGACCGGCTGGTGGTGGCGACCGAGGGCGATCCGGCCGGCCGCCGGCTCGAGATCTACGAGCTCGGCGGGCGCGGCGACCAGCTCTTCGTCACGGTGGAGCTCAAGGTCGCCGGCAGCAAGTGGCCCTTCTCCTTCGAGCGGGTCTACAACCGCGTCGCCGCGGGCGAGTGAAGGCGCGCCGCTACTTGCGCTGGTTGGCCTTGAGGACGCGCTTGCGCAGCCGGAAGGCCGCCGGCGTCACCTCGATCTGCTCGTCCTCGGCGATGAACTCGATCGCCTGCTCGAGGCTGAGCAGGGTGGGCGGCACGAGACGGACGAGCTCGTCGGCCGACGCGGCGCGCATGTTCGTGAGCTTCTTCTCCTTGGTGATGTTGACGTCGAGATCGCCCGCCCGCGAGTGCTCGCCGACCACCATGCCCTCGTAGACCTGGTCGTTGGGCGAGATGAAGAAGATGCCGCGCGGCTGCAGGTGCTCGATGGCGAACGGCGTGGCGCGGCCGGTGCGGTCGGCGACGAGCGCCCCGGTGGTGCGGTGCGGGATCTCTCCCTGCCACGGCCCGAAGTCCTCGAACAGGTGGTTCATGATGCCCGTGCCCTTGGTCTCGGTCAGGAACTGGGTCCGGAAGCCGATGAGGCCCCGCGCCGGCACGCGGAACTCCATCCGCACCCGGCCGCTGCCGTGGTTGGACATGTTCATCATCCGGCCGCGGCGCGGTCCGAGGATCTGCGTCACGGCGCCGACGTACTCCTCCGGGCAGTCGACCGTCAACCGCTCCATCGGCTCCTCGAGGGCGCCGTCCGCGCCGCGCCGGGTCAGCACCTCGGGCTTGCCGACGGAGAACTCGTAGCCCTCGCGGCGCATCATCTCGATGAGGATGGCGAGCTGCAGCTCGCCGCGGCCGGCGACGAGGAGGCCGCGCCCCTCCGCCGCCTCCTCGACGCGGATCGAGACGTTCGTCCAGGTCTCCCGGAGCAGCCGCTCACCGAGCTTGCTCGAGGTCACGTAGCGGCCCTCCTTGCCGGCCATCGGCGAGTCGTTGACCGAGAAGACCATCGCCAGGGTCGGCTCGTCGATCTTGATCGGCGGCAGCGGCCGCGGATCGTCGAGGTCGGTCAGCGTCTCGCCGATCACCACCTCCGAGAAGCCGGCGACGGCGACGATGTCGCCCGCGCCGGCGCGGTCGATGGGGATCCGCTCCAGGCCCTCGTAGCCGTAGAGGTGGGTGACCTTGAGGCTCTCGACGGACCCGTCGAGGCGGCAGCGCGCGGTCTGCTGCCCGCGGACGATCTCGCCCTCGAAGACCCGGCCGATGCCGAGCCGGCCGACGTAGTCGTCGTGCCCGAGGGTCGTCACCAGCAGCTGCAGCGGGTGGCCGGGCGTGTAGCGCGGGGCCGGGACGGTCGCCAGGATCTGGTCGAAGAGCGGCTTCAGAGTCATGTCGTCGCCGTCGGGCGCGGTGCGGCAGATGCCGTCGCGGGCGATCGCGTAGAGCACCGGGAAGTCGAGCTGCCCCTCGGACGCGTCGAGGTCGATGAAGAGGTCGTACACCTCGTTGACGACCTCCTGGATGCGGGCGTCCGCGCGGTCGATCTTGTTGATGACGACGATCGGCGGCAGCCCGGCCTCGAGCGCCTTGCGCAGCACGAACCGGGTCTGCGGGAGCGGGCCCTCGCTGGCGTCGACCAGCAGCAGCACGCCGTCGACGAGCTTCAGCGTGCGCTCGACCTCGCCGCCGAAGTCGGCGTGGCCCGGAGTGTCGACGATGTTGATCCGCGTGTCGCCGTAGCGGATGGCCGTGTTCTTGGCCATGATCGTGATGCCCTTCTCGCGCTCGAGATCGATCGAGTCCATGACCCGCTCGAGCACCTGCTCGTTGGCGCGGAAGATGCCGCTTTGCCACAGCATCGAGTCGACGAGCGTCGTCTTGCCGTGGTCGACGTGGGCGATGATGGCGAGGTTGCGAAGATCGTTGCGGACTTCTACGGCCATGGGTCTCTCCGGAGCAGGCTGTCGGGAAACCGGCGCGGGCGGCAGCCCGACCGGGGCTGCGGACCATACACGATCCGCAAGGCCGCGGCTATCGGGACGGGTGCTAGCCTCGAGCCCGTGAAGGTCTTCGAGACGCTCGACCGGTTCACGACGCCGGCCGGGCAGGAGCTGACGCTCCACCGCCGCGACGGCGACTACTTCGTCCATCTCGACGGCGACGAGCTGATGTCGAGCCGGGCGCCGGGCTCGGAGCGGGAGCTCGCGCGGCTGGCCTGCGGCGGTCTCCGGGGCCGGCCGCGGGTGCTCATCGGCGGGCTGGGGCTCGGCTTCACCCTGCGGGCGGCGCTCGACGTCCTGCCGCCCGGCGCCGAGGTCGTCGTGGCCGAGGTTTTCGCGCGCGTCATCGACTGGAACCGCGCCTACCTGCCCGACCTCCAGGCCGGCGCGCTCACCGACCGCCGCACGCGAATCGTCGAGGGCGACGTGTGGAGCCTCATCGTCCGCGAGGCGCCGTGGGACGCGATCCTGCTCGACGTCGACAACGGCCCCGTCGCCTGGTGCCTGGAGTCGAACCGCCGGCTCTACGACCGGTCGGGCCTGCTCCAGATCCAGGCCGCCCTGGCGCCCGGGGGGACCGTCGCGTTCTGGTCGGCGAGCTCGGACCCGCGGTTCGTCAGGTTGCTGCGCAAGTGCGGCTTCGACGCCACGAGCCACGCCGTGCGCGCCCGCGGCGAGCGCGGCGCCCGGCATGCGATCTTCGTCGCGCGGCGCGGCGGGTGAAGAGCCGCGGCGCGCCTTCCCGATCCGCCGTCATCCCCGGCCGCCGGGTGACGCGCGGCAGCGACTCCGCTCGGGCCCGGAGGACGGGGGCCAATCAGCCGGCGGCGGCGTAGGAGCCCGGGAAGAGGCGCTCCGCCTCGCTCTCGGCGACCGGCTCGATGCGCGCGGCGCAGACCTTGTACTCGCCGGTGCCGGTGACGGCGTCGCCGGCGTCGGTGGTCAGCAGGTTGGTCTGGGCCTCCGGGAAATGGAAGGGCATCCAGATCGAGTTGCGCCGCACCTGGCGGCTGACCATGGCGCGGCATCGCACCCGGCCGCGGCGGCTGACGACGTCGACCAGCTGGCCGTCCGCGACTCCCAGGTGGCGGGCGGTCTTGGGGTGGATCTCGACGAAGCCCTCGGGCTGCTTGGCCGTCAGGCCGCCGGAGCGCCGGGTCTGGGTGCCGGCGTTGTAGTGGTAGAGGGTGCGGCCCGTCGAGAGGACGAGCGGGTACTCGGCGTCGGCGCACTCGAAGGGCGGCCGGTACTCCACGGCCTGGAACAGGCCCTTGCCGCGCAGGATGCCGTCCTTGTGCAGGTACTCGGTGCTGGGCGCCGTGGGCGAGGTGACCGGCCACTGGAGCCCGCCCTCGCGCTCGATCCGCGCGTGCGAGATGCCGGCGAACTTGGGCGCCAGCGACGCCATCTCGGCGTAGATCTCGGCCGGCCCGTGGTCCGCCGGCTGCGGGTAGCCGGCGCGGCGCATCACCTCGGCGAGGATGGCCCAGTCCGCGCGCGCCTCGCCCGGCGGCTCGACGGCCTTGCGCACCCGCTGCACCCGGCGGTCGGAGTTGGCGAAGACGCCGTCCTTCTCGGCGAAGCAGGCCGCCGGCAGCACGACGTCGGCGTAGCGGCAGGACTCGTTGAAGAAGATGTCCTGGACGACGACGAACTCCATCTCGTTCATCGCCTCCTCGACCCGAGAGACGTTGGGCTCGGAGATGACGATGTCCTCGCCCATGAGGTACATGCCGCGCAGCTCGCCCTTGGACATCGCCTTCATCATCTCGTTCAGGTTGAGGCCCGGCTCGGGTCGCTGCTCGACCCCCCAGGCCGCCGAGAACTTGGCGCACACCTCGGGGTCCGCGACCCGCTGGTAGCCGGGCAGGAAGACCGGCGTCGCGCCCGCGTCGTTGGCCCCCTGGACGTTGTTCTGGCCGCGCAGCGGGTTCATTCCGGCCGAGCGCTTGCCGAGGTGGCCGGTCAGGAGCACCAGGTTCGAGAGGGCGTAGACGTTGTCGGTACCGGTCGTGTGCTCGGTGATGCCCAGCGTGTAGTAGATGCCCGCCTTCTCGGTGGTGGCGTAGGCGCGGGCGACCTCGCGGATCGTCTCCGCCGGCACCCCGGTGACCTTCTCGGCCTCCTCCGGGGGGTAGCGCAGCACCGTCTCCCTGACGGACTCGAAGTTCTCGGTGTTGGCGGCGATGAACTCCTTGTCCTCCAGCCCCTCGCTGACGATGACGTGGGCCATCGCGTTCAAGAGCCAGACGTCGGTACCGCCGGCGAGCTGCAGGTGCCAGTCGGCGATCCGCGTCATCCAGATGGCGCGCGGGTCGGCCACGGCGAGCCGCGCGCCGCGGCGCACGGCCTGCTTCATCTCCATCGCGATGATGGGATGGGCCTCGGAGGTGTTGGAGCCGATGACGAAGAGGAAGTCGGCGTCACGAATCTCGGGGATCGAGTTCGTCATCGCCCCGGCCCCGTAGGTGGTCACCAGACCGGCGACCGTGGGGGCGTGTCACGTGGCCGCGCATTGATGGACGTTGTGCGTCCTGAAGGCTGCGCGGGCCATCTTCTGCATGAGGTAGTTCTCTTCGACGGTGCAGCGGCTCGAGCTGATGAAGCACAGGGCGTCGTCGCCATGGCGCGCCGCCACCCCCTGGAGCCCGGCGACCACGCGGTCGAGCGCCTCGTCCCAGGTTGCGGGATGAAGCTGCCCGTCGTCGCCCCGCACCAACGGCGTGTCGAGGCGGTCGGGATGCTGGATGAAGTCGTTGGCAAAGCGGCCCTTGACGCACAGGTTGCCGTCGTTGACCGTCGTCCCCGGCGGCGGGCTCGTGGCCTTGACGACCCGGTTGGCGGCGCGGTCGACGTTCAGGTCGAGCTGGCAGCCGACGCCGCAGAAGTTGCAGGTCGTGCGGACCTTCTCGAGCTCGCGCTCCGGTTTGCCCCAGGCGAGCGCCGGCTTCTCCGTCATCGCCCCCGTCGGGCAGACGTCGATGCAGCCGCCGCAGAGCTCGCAGGTGGTGTCGGTGAGCGCCAGCCGGTCGGCCGTCGAGATCGTCGTGTGGGCGCCGCGGAAGGCGAGCGTGATGGCGGAGACGGCCTCGATCTCGTCGCAGTAGCGGGTGCACAGGGAGCAGGCGATGCAGCGGTCGGGCCGGAAGCCGACGAAGGGATTGTCGTCGTGCGGCCGCCCGGCGCGCGGCGAGGCGACGTGCGCCCACTCGCCCAGCGTGCCGTAACGCCGCGCCAGGTCGTGGAGCTTCGAGGGGTTGTTGTCCTCGGCCGCGGCGCGGTCGGCGATGGTGTCGGCGAGATGCAGCGAGGTGATGAACCGCCGGTTGCGCTCGACCTTCGGGGTCGCGGTCCGCACGACCATGCCGGCCGCCGTTCTCGTGTGGCAGGCCGGCTGCATGAGCCGCGCTCCGTCCACCTCGACGAGGCAGATCCGGCACGCCCCGGCCGGGGTGAGCCGGTCGTCGTGGCACAGCACCGGGATCTCGATCTCGGCCCGCCGCGCCGCCCCGAGGATCGTCTCCCCGGCCCGGTACTCGAGCTCGTTGCCGTCGATGATCACGTACCTGCTCTCGGCCATCCGTCCCGGGCTCCTCGAAAACCTGGGCGCAAGTATGCCATGGCGCCCGGCGACGACGCTGCGCGGGACCGCTCGTCACGCCAGCCAGCCTCGGCGCTCTGCGACCCCAGCGGCGCGATCGGCAGACCGGAGGCACTCCGGCGGCTGCGAGATCGCCCCGGCCGATCGCGTCTTTGGACAGGAGCGGCTACGGCTTGCTTGATACACCAAGAATCACTATATTGGTGTATCGGCTTCAAGGAGACCGGGATGGGACGCACCAACATCGAGCTCGACGACGCCCTCGTCGAGGAGGCCATGCGCCTGACGGGCTCGCGGACGAAACGCGAGGTCGTGGACATCGCCCTGCGGAGACTGGTGGAGAAGGGGACCCTCTATCGGGCGCTGCGCCGCCTTCGCGGCGAGCTTCCCTGGCAGGGCGACGTCGATGCCTGGCGGTCTTCCCGCGCCGCGCGCCGATGATCGTCGTCGACTCGAACGCCTGGGCGGACTTCTTCAACGGCGTGCCAACGCCAGAGGTGGAGCGGTTGGACAGCGCCCTCGAGGGGGAGGAGGACCTCGCCGTCCTGCCGATCATCGTGACCGAGGTCCTACAGGGCTTCCGGACCGACACGGGCTTCCGCCGCGCCCGCCGGCTGCTTTGCTCGCTGCCGGTGATCCACCCGACGCTCGACGCTCATGTGCAGGCGGCCAGCCTGTACCGCTTGCTCCGCGGGAAGGGCGTCACCGTGCGCGGAGCCGTCGACTGCCTGATCGCCCAGACCTGCCTCGACCTCGGAGCCTCCCTGCTCAGCCCCGACGCGGACTTCGCACGCATCGCCCGCCACACGCCGCTGCGCCTGGCGTAGGGCCGGCCGGGCAAAGCGCCGAGACCAACTGACGGGGTGGGGCGGCGGGCCGCCTCGGCGGGTGTTCAGCCGCGGGCCGGCGCGCGACATCATCGGGTCGACGTACCTCGCCGGCAAAGGTGTGCTCGGAGTCCAGGGCTCCGGCCGGCGGCGAGACCGGGAGACCTGCATGATCGAGATCAGGGTGCACGGCCGCGGCGGCCAGGGGGGAGTCACCCTCGCCAAGCTGATCGCCACGACGCGGTTTCTGCAGGGCGACTCCGTGCAGGCCTTCGGGCTCTACGCCGCCGAGCGCTCGGGCGCCCCGGTGCAGGCCTTCTGCCGCTACGACGCGGAGCCGATCGAGAACCGCAACCTGATCTACGAGCCCGATCACGTCGTCGTGCTCGATTCGACGCTGATCGGGCCGGCGGTCGCCGGCGGCTTGAAGCCCGGCGGCTGGATCGTCCTCAACACGCCGCAGCCGCCGGACAGCCTGCGCGAGAGCTTCCCCGCCCATCGGCTGGCGACCGTCGACGCGACCGCCATCGCGCTGGCCAACGGCCTGGGCACGAGGGCGGTGCCGATCGTCAACACGGCGCTGGCCGGGGCCGTCGGCCGGGTCCTGGGGTTCGAGCTCGGGCACGTGCGGGCCGCCGTCGAGCACCTGGGCTTTGCCGGCGGCAACCTCGCAGCCGCCGACCAGGCCTACGAAGCCACGCGACTGCTCGACTCGGTGGCGGCTGAGGGCGCGGCCGGGCCGGCGGCGGCCGCGGCGCCCCCAGCGCGCAGCCCGAGCTTCATCACCGGCGCCGGCGGTGGGTGGCCGACGATCCGCACCGGCCAGTGGGCCAGCCAGCAGCCGGCGCGCCAGCAGATGGTGCCGCCCTGCAACCACGTCTGTCCGGCCGGCAACGACGTCCAGGGGTTCCTCCAGGCCCTGGCCCGCGACCAGACCGACGAGGCGCTCGCCATCCTGCTGCGGGTCTCGCCGTTTCCCGGCGTCTGCGGCCGGGTCTGCCCGGCGCCCTGCATGGACAGCTGTAACCGGATCGACCTCGACGGCGCCGTCAACGTCCGCGAGCTCGAGCGCTTCGCGGCCGACCACGGCACGGTGGCGCTGGTACCCGGCGCCGAGCGCGGCGAGCGGGTGGCGATCGTGGGCTCCGGCCCCGCCGGCCTCACGGCGGCGTATCACCTGGCCCTCTTCGGCTACCGGGTGACGGTCCTCGAGGGCGGGCTCGAGACCGGCGGGCTGCTGCGCACCGGCATCCCCGGCTACCGCCTGCCCGACGCGGTCGTCGATCGCGAGATCGGGCGAATCACGGATCTCGGCGTCGAGCTCGTGACCGGGGCGCCCGTCGATCGCGCCCGCCTGCTCGATCTGGCGCGAGCCCACGACGCGGTGCTCGTCGCCACCGGCCTGCAGGAGCTGCGCGGCCTGGAGATGGTGACCGCCGGCAGCGAGACCGTGCTCCAGGGGATCGACTTCCTGGAGCGCGTCCACCGCGGCGCCGCCGGCCTCGAGAACGAGACGGTCGTCGTCGTCGGCGGCGGCAACACGGCGGTCGACGCCGCCCGCAGCGCTCTCAGGGTCGGGGCCGAGCGGGCGATCATCGTCTACCGGCGCTCCCCGGCCGAGATGCCGGCCATTCGCGAGGAGATCGAGCAGGCGCTCGAAGAGGGGGTCGAGCTCGAGACGCTCACCCTGCCGGTGGCCATCCGGGAGAGCGCCGGGACCGGCGCGCGGTGCGTCCTGACCTGCCGCTGGATGGAGCTCGGCGAGCCCGACGCCTCCGGCCGCCGGCGGCCGCTCGAGATCGCCGGCTCGGACTTCGAGCTGCCCTGCGACCGGGTGATTCTCGCCCTCGGCCAGTCGCCCGACCTGAGCGTCTTCCCGGAGGGGACCGAGATCCGGGAAGGCGAGCGCCTGCTCGGGATGATCGAGACGCCGGTCTTCGCGGTCGGCGACCTGGCGACGCACGACGGCACGGTGGCGTCGGCGATCGGCAGCGGCCGGCGCAGCGCCCTGCACATCCACGAGACGCTCTCCGGCGAGCTGCTGGGGGGCGGCGAGCACGCCGCCGCGCGGCGCCACGTCGACGTCTGGCGGGACGAGGTGGTGCGCCCGGAGGCGATGAAGCTGCATCTGTTCGAGCGCGCGCGCCGCAGCGAGGGAGGGGTCCTCGATCCCTGGGAGCGGACCTGGAACTTCGCCGAGGTCCACCGCGGGCTCGACGACGCGAGCGAGGCTCGCCGCTGCCTGTCGTGCGGGGTCTGCAACGAGTGCGACGCCTGCGTCACCTTCTGCCCCGAGGGGGTGCTCAAGCGGGTCGGCGAGGAGTTCGTCTTCGACTACTCGTTCTGCAAGGGTTGCGCGGTGTGCGCCAGCGAGTGCCCGCGCAACGTCATCTTCATGAGCCACATGTGAGAGGCCGACGATGGGCACAGAGCTGGTGACCGGGAATCACGCCGCGGGCTACGCCTTGAGCGCGGCCGGGGAGGCGAACCGCTTCGCCCGCGGGGCGGCGTGCGGGATCTACCCGATCACGCCGCAGACCGAGATCGTCGAGTACGTGGCGAGCTTCCCCTTCAGCAAGGGAGAGGTGGTGCCGGTCGAGAGCGAGCACAGCGCCATGGGGGTGTCGATCGGGGCCTCGCTCGCCGGCGCCCGGGCGTTCACGGCCAGCTCCTCGAACGGGCTGGCCTACATGACCGAGAACATCATGGTGGCGGGCTTCTACCGGCTGCCGATCGTGATGGTGGCGGTCAACCGGACCCTGGGGCCGCCGTGGAACATCTGGGCCGACCAGGGCGACACCCTCTTCCTGCGCGACTTCCCGTGGATCCAGCTCTACTGCCAGGACAACCAGGAGGTGCTCGACACGACGCTCCTGGCCTTCCGGCTGGCCGAGGACCCGCGGATCCTGCTGCCGGTGATGGTGTGCATGGACGCCTTCATCCTCTCGCACACGCAGACGGCGACCGAGCTGCCGGAGCAGGAGCTGGTCGACCGCTACCTGCCGCCGCTCGACCTGCCCCACCGCCTGCGCGGCGACCATCCCGTGACGCTGGGCGGCCTCGTGTGGCCGGCCGAGGCGGCCTACCAGCGGGCCGACGTCGAGCGCGCCATGGCGCGGGTGCCGGAGGTGCTCGCCGAGTGCCGGGCGGCGTTCGAGGACGTCTTCGGGCGCCCGGTCGGCGATGCCCTCGAGACCTGGGGGACGGAGGACGCGGCGACGATCCTCGTCGCCTCGTCGACCGTGGCGACGACGGCCCGCGAGGTCGTGCGCCGGCGCCGCGAAGCGGGCGAGAAGGTCGGGATCGTCCGGGTGAAGATGTTCCGGCCGTTCCCCGAGCGCGCCCTGCGCGCGGCCTGTGCGGGCGCCCGGCGGGTCGGCGTGCTCGACCGCAACTACGCGGCCGGCGTCGGCGGCGTCTTCTGGCAGGACACCCGCGCGGCGTTCCAGGGGGTGCCGCGCGGCCCGCTCGTCCAGGGCTACCTGACCGGGCTCTGCGGCGGCGACGTCACTCCCGAGACGATCGCGCAGGTCCTCGACGATCTGACGCGGCGGCGGGTCGCGGAGCGGCCGCTGTGGCCGGGCCTCGAGGTCGCCGAGGAGGCCAGCGCATGAGCACCGACACCGCGAGCGTCCACGCCTCGTCCGCCGAGCAGGTCGGGCTGCCGTGCAGCGAGGACTGCCTGCTGCGGCCGGGCAACACCAACTGCGGCGGCTGCGGCATGAGCGTCGGCCTGACCCTGCTCGGCCGCGTCCTGGCGGCCGAGCGCCGCGAGTGCCAGCTCGCCATCCCCGCCTGCTGCGGCATCGTCACGGCCGGCGGCTACCCGACGACGAGCTACGGCGTGCCGGTCGTCGCCACGACGTTCGCCTCGGCCCCGGCCTACGCCAGCGGCATGGCGCGGGTGCGCTCGCTCAACGGCGAGCGGCACGAGGTGATCTGCTGGGCCGGCGACGGCGGCACCTACGACATCGGCATCGCCACGCTGTCGGCCGCCGCCGAGCGCGACGAGGATCTGATCTACGTCTGCTACGACAACGAGATCTACGGCAACACCGGCGGCCAGCGCTCCTCGGCCACCCCGGCCGGGGCGCTCACGACGACGACGCCGGGCGGCAAGGCCGAAGCGAAGAAGGACATCATGGCGATCATGGCCGCCCACGGCGTGCCCTACGCGGCGACGCTCTCGATCGCCCATCCGGAGGACTTCGAGCGCAAGATCCGCACCGCGCTCGAGATCCGGGGCACGAGGTTCCTGCTCCTCCACTCGCCCTGCCCGACCGGCTGGAAGGCCGAGCCCGGCGACTCGATCCAGCTCGTCCGGCTGGCCGTGGCGAGCGGCCTCTTCCCGCTCTACGAGGTCTGGGACGGGGTGCGCTACCGCCTCAACGCCGAGCCCGACGGCACCGACCCGGCCGAGTACTTCACGTTGCAGAAGCGCTTCGCCCCGGGCGAGGTCGACCCCCAGGAGGCCAGGCGCGTCGGCGCCGCGCGCTTCGAGCGGCTGAGGGCGCTCGCCGCGATGCAGTCCGGCTAGGCAAGCCGTGGCCTCTCGATTGAAGTCTCGTCTGACGGTGATCCGTCGCTTGATCGTCCTGGCCAGTGCGCTTCTGTCGGGTGCATCGGGGCATGCGGGGAGTGCGTCCTCGGCGCCCGAGTACGAGGTCGCGGACGCCTATTCCGGTCTTCGCGGAATGGCTCTGAGCCTGACGCCGCGTGACGCCGGCAGGCCGAATGCCGGTGATTCGGAGGTCCTCGCCGTCCTGATGGAGACCGGCTACCCGCGGGCGGTCGTCTCTCTCGTGGCGATCGTCGACGGCACGACCAGCCTGTACTTCAGCAACGGCGGAGGGGTGATCGGCGCGGGCGCCACGTCGGCCGTGGCTCAGGCCTCCAAGGAGCTCGCGGCCGCGGCCGAGGGGTATCTGAGCCAGGCGTCGCGGACCGAGGGCACTCCCCTGCCCGGCAACGGGCGGGTGGTCTTCTACTTCGTGACGCCGCAGGGTACCTTCACCGCCGAAGGTGCGGAAGAGGAGCTGGGCAACGACCGTCACCCGTTCTCGAAGTTGTTCCACCTGGGTCACGAAGTCATCACGGCGATTCGCGAGCACTCCGATTGACGCCGCGGGTGCGGGGCCGCAGTCGAAGCATCCCCGCCGGGCTCACATCTCGTCGTGATGCACGACGTTCGCGAGCCGAATCCACACCTTGCTCACGGGAGCCCGAACTCTTCCGGGAAGTACTTCATGGCGCTCTCGAGCGGCAGTGAGGCGGCCTGGCCGAGGCCGCAGATCGAAGCCTCGCGCATTCCCCAGGCTACGTCCGCGACGTAGGAGAGGGTCTCCGGGTCGCGGCCCTCGTCGCGGTAGCGCTCGAGCGCCTGGCGCAGGATCTGGGTGCCGATGCGGCAGGGGGCGCACTGGCCGCACGACTCGTCCTCGAAGAACACGGCCTGGGTGAGCGCCGCGTCGACCATGTCGGCGGTGTCGTTGAGCACGACGACGCCGGCCGAGCCCAGCATGCTGCCCTCCGCGGCCAGCGCCTGGAAGTCCATCGCCACGTCGATCTTGCCGGCGGGCAGGAAGCCGCTCGAGGCGCCGCCCGGCGAGAAGGCCTTGAGCTCGCCCACGACGCCGCCGGCGAGCGCGAGGAGCTCGCGCATCGAGACGCCCATCGGCGCCTCGTAGACGCCGGGCCGCGCCACGTGGCCGGAGAGGCAGTAGAGCTTGGAGCCCGGTTGGGTGCGGCCGGAGCTTCTGAACCACTCGCCGCCGCGACCGAGGATCGCCGGCAGGCAGGCGATCGTCTCGACGTTCTGGATCAGGGTGGGCTTGCCGCGGAAGCCCACCTCGACCGGGAAGGGCGGCTTCATCCGCGGCATGCCGCGCTTGCCCTCGAGCGCCTCGAGCAGCGCCGTCTCCTCGCCGCAGATGTAGGCCCCATGGCCGTCGACGAAGTGCCAGCGGACGGCCGGGTCGAGGACGCCCACGGCCCGGGCCTCGTCGACCGCGGCGACGAGCGCCGCCTTGACGTGTCCGAACTCGCCGCGGACGTAGCAGTAGACGTCCCCGGCCGCCAGCGCGTAGGCGGCGATCGCCAGGCCTTCGACCACCAGGTGCGGCCGGCGCAGGATCACCTCGCGGTCCTTGAAGGTCCCGGGCTCGCCCTCGTCGGCGTTGAGCACGACGTAGCGCTCCGCGACCGGCTGGCCGCGCACGCCGCGCCACTTGATGTGGGCCGGGAAGCCGGCGCCGCCGCGGCCGGTCAGCCCCGAGGCCTCGAGCTCGGCGAGCACCCACTCGGCGCCGCGCTCGCGCGCCGCCGCGAACGCCTGGTACTCGCGGCAGTCGGGGCGCAGCAGATCGATCGCGAAGTCCGGATCGCTCGGCGAGAAGTGAGGCGCCGGCGTCGCCGCCTCGACTTGCGGGTCCCACAGCGCCGGGGCCACGTCGCAGCGCCCCAGACAGGCGGTGTAGACCGCCTTCGTGCCCGCCGCCTCGAGCCGTGCCATCTCCGCGTCGCAGCCGGCGATCTTGCAGGAGAGGCCCTGGCAGACCCGGACCCCGGCGTCGGGGTCGTTGAGCAGGTGGTAGAAGGTCGCCACCCCGTAGACGTCGGCCGCGGGCACGCCGGTCCGGCGCTCCACCCGTGCCGCGACGCCGGCCCGCAGGCCGCCCTCGTCTTCGAGGATCTCGAGGATCGCTTCGCGGCTGGCGTTCTTGGGCAGCATGGACGGGCGAGGGCAGGTGCGAAAAGGCTACCACGCGAACGCGTGCCCGCCCCGCGGTTCGAGCCTGGGGGCTCCCGGGCTCCTACTCGCTGATCCGCACGAGGACCGAGTAGGTGCGGGTCGATTCCTCCTCGAGCGTGCCGTTGTCGGCGAGGACGATGCAGTACGCGCCTTCCTGGAGGCCGAAGGCGAGGTTCGTGCCCTCCCGGATCGAGGTCCGGAAGGTCGCCGCGCAGTCGCCGTTCTCAGCGCGCTGTCCGAGGCCGAAGCCCAGCGAGGGGGTGATGCCCTCGGGCAGCGGCGGGTCGGCCACGAGGCTCTCCACCTCGACCCGGATCCCCCCGGCGCTGGTGACCGTGAAGTCGTGCGACGACCGGCCGCCGACGGCGACCGTGCCCTGGAAGACCTGGGTGCCGCCCTCGAGCCCCGTCGGCGAGGTGTCGCATCCAGGCAGGACGAGGAGAGCGATCCCCAGGAGGAGGACCCCGCGCGCGCTCTTCTTCCACCGCCTCCGCATGACGTGCCGTCGCTTTCCGTCGCCGGCCAGCCGGCCTCGGGGCCGGCGTCGGCCCGCCGATCGTAGCGCGTGGCGCGGGCGATGGCGAGCCGGCCGCCGCGCCGGACCGGTCGGGGGAACCGGCCCGGGAGGCTCTACCGAAGGGCAGCTAGGGCACCGTGTTCGACCAGGCCGAGGTGTCGCCGCTCTCGAAGCCGTCGGCGAAGATCAGCGGCAGGTTGACGCGCCAGATGCCGCGTCCCTGCGAAGCGACGTAGAGCGCCGTGGTGCCGGCGCCGTCCGAATCGAAATAGGCGTAGCGCGGCCGCGGAAGGTGGGGAATGCCCGAGGTGTTCGAGGACAACGGGTCGGTGATGAGCTCCCAGTTCGCCCCGTCGTCGAGGCTCAGGAAGATGCCGGAGTCCTGCCCTCCCGCCACCATGGCGTTGCTGTTGGGGTCGATGCCGACGAGACTCGGCTGCCAGTAGCCGAAAAACCCGGTGAAGTCGCTGGGGCCGCGCGTGTTGCGGAACTGGAACGCACCGAAGTGGGTCATGAAAGCGTCCAGATCGGGCAGCGAGGTCCAGGTGGCGCCGGCGTCGGTGGAGCGGTACATGCCGCCGCCGGCGCTCGTCAGGCCGGACGCGAGCAGGAGGCTCGGGTCGCTCGCGTCCACCGCGAACACCCCGAAGCCACCCGCCGGGAGAAAGATCTCGGTCCAGGACCCGCCGGGATTGGTGCCCGTGAAGCGGAAGATCCGGTCGCCCGTGCCGCTGCTGCTGCAGACCCCGCTCTGCGCGTAGAACGTGGGAGTCCCCGCTCCGTTCACGCCGGCGTAGACCCCGCAGATGTTGTTCGTCGGCGGTTCCGTGGCGTTGCCGAGCTCGGTCCAGACGACCGGGTTGGCGTCGATGTTCGTGGTGATGAAGACCCCGCCGTCGGCGCTCTGGCAGCCGCCGTTCGGGGGGCTGCAGTTGATGCTGATGGTGACGTAGGAAAGCGGCGCCCAGGAGACGAAGGAATCTGGGTACTCGAAGCCGGGCAAGAGGCCGCTGGGCGGGTAGTCGATCTCGGAGACGGCGGAAAAGCCGGGGCCGCCGCGGAAGGCCCGCGTCGCGCGGCCGCCGCCGCCGAAGCAGCAGACCGTGTAGACGATCCCCGCCGGCTCGGCCGCCGTGTCGAAGCCGTCGCAGCAGATCTCGTTGTGCCAGGTCGGCATCGCCGAGCCGGCGTCGACGGTGCCGAAGACGCCGTTGTCCTGGTTGCCGAAGTAGAGGTCCTCGTCGACCGCTCCCGGCTGATCGGCGCCGCTCATCGTCCACGGCCACAGGCCGTGCGGCGTGACGTCCGGCTGCTCCCAGTTGGGGTTGTGGCAGTCGGCCGTCGCGTCGGTGTTGTAGTAGACGCCGCCGTCGGACGAGAAGAGCACCGGGCAGGCGTCGGTGGCGGCCTCGGAATCGAAGAGGATGGCGCCCGTGTCGTCGTGGCCGCCGACGGCGCGGGTGAACCCCCCGGCCCAGGGCGGGCTGTTGCCGGTGCCGCAGCGCGGCGGTCCCCCGGGCAGCGGCGGCGTCGGCGTGGTGCAGCCGACGCGGAAGAGCGAGACGTCCCCGAACCAGAGGTCCCAGGCGTTGGCGGCGGAGCGCTGATTCGTCGCCACGAAGGGAATGCGCCCCTGGGGGGTGGGATTGGTCCGCGTCTGGCCCCAGGTGGGGCCGCCCACGGCGCCGCCGTTCTGCGTTTCGTAGATCGTCGTGCCGACGACCGCCAGCAGGACGTACGACTCGTCCGGAGACACGGCCAGGGAGCAACGTCCCGAGGGCAGGCCCGTGCCGGCCACCCAGGTGACGCCGCCATCGTCGGAGCGCAGGCTGCCGTCGTCGCCGCAGACGTGGACGACGCCGCCGCCGAGCGCCAGCACGTCCCAGATCCGGGTCGCCGAGCCCGCCGGCCCCGTCGGGTCGCGGTAGGTCCAGGTGACGCCCGAGTTCGTGCTGGTCGCAAGTCCGCAGCTCGTGCCGATGAAGACGTTGGCGCTGTTGGCCGGGTCGATCGAGATGCCGAAGGCGCTGGGCTCGGTCTCGTCGAGGGGGTTGCTGCAGAACCCGCCGGGCGGCGCCGCGGTGGCGGGCTTCGTCCAGGTGGCGCCGCTGTCGGTGCTGACGTTGATGCCGGCCAGCGACGCGATCTTGCCGTCGAAGAAGGAGGTGGCGTAGACCCGGCTGGGGGAGCTGGGGTCGATCTCCACGTCCCAGGTGACCGCCGGCAGGTGGCCGTCGAGGCGAGCCCAGTTGAGGCCGCCGTCGGCGGAGCTGTAGATGCCGCCCCACTCGCTGGCGGCGTAGAGGATCTGGTTGTCCGTGGGATGGATCGCCAGCCCGTTGACGCGGCCGCCGGTCGCCCCGTCGGGGTCGCTGGGGTCGGTGTCGGACTGGTCGGGGTTGACGTCCTCGAACGTGACGTCGATCGGGCTCGCCGCGCCGGGCGCCGGGGCGGCGATCACGGCGAGCGCGAGGAGGAAGAGAGAGAGACTCTGGATCCGGCGGTGGATGGGTGTCGGCATGGTCCTACTCCTCGGTTTCCGAGCGATCGAAGACGGGGCCGTCGGAAGGGCAGACCGGAGCCTCGAAGCGCGCCACCGGACTCGAGATCCAGCCCGCGGGGGTCTCTTCGAGAACGCGCCAGTAGTAGTAGATGCCCGGCTCGGGATCCTGAAGGCTCACGGCCCGGACGTCCGCCGCGAGCTTGCGCGTCGCATCGAAGCGGCCGGTCGCGAAGCCTTCGTGGAGCTTCGTGACGTCGATCCGCCGGGCCGTGCCGAGCCGCTCGCCGGGGCTCCATTCGAGGGCGACGAGGCCCTGGCGCGGGCTCGTGTCGAGGCAGTGCGAGGCGTACGCGAGCTCGCTGGCGCCGCCCGGCGTGCCGGCGGGCAGGAGCGCGATCGAGGTCTCCTCCGAGCCCGCGGGCGTGAACGCCTCCACGGGCGGGTAGAGCTGGGAGATGGCGGCGCCGGCGAACAGCAGCCAGCAGCCGAAGGCTAGGGCGATTTGGCGGGACATCGGAGCTCTCCTTGCAGGTCGTCGGTGCATGGGCGGCGGCTCGCGGCCTCGACGCCATCGCTCGGGAGATGGCGCCGAGTCCCGCCATCATATCGGGCGTGGGAAAAAGATCCCTGCCGCGGCTCCTTACAAGGGTAGAGGAAAGACAGTTGAACCCTGGAAGCGCCAAAGAGCCGTAGAGCAGGCACGTGGCAAGGGCGGCCCTGCGTCCGGTCGCAGGGGCTCGCCGACACTCGGTGCGCGATGGCGCGCCGGCAATCGTGAAGGAGTCATCCCATGCGCTGTCTTCCGAAGAGTTCTTTGCTGATCCTGAGTTTCCCGATTCTCGCCCTGGTGGCCGGCCCCGTAGACCTCCGGCCGGCGGCGCCCACCCGGCACGTTCTCGTCCAGGGCGACAGCCTCGAGACGGCCGCGGCGGCGGTCCTCGCGGCCGGCGGCGAGGTCACCCACGAGCTCGGCATCATCCGCGCGGTCGGCGCGCGCCTGACCGAGCGCCAGCTCGCGGCGGTGCGCGGCCACGCGGGAATCGGCCGCGTCCATGACAACCGCGCCGTGAGTCTCGACGACGAAAGCAACGGTAACGGCAGCGCGCCCGCGACGGCCTATCCGGCGGTCGCCGGCGCCGATCGCCTGTTCGAGGAAGGCATCACGGGCTACGGCGTGACCGTCGCCGTGCTCGACACCGGATTCGACAAGAAGGCGGGCGACGAGGACCGGTTGCTGGCCCACTACGACGCCGTCGCCGACCAAGAGCTGCCGACGAACGCCGACAGCGACGGCTTCGGTCACGGCAGCCACGTGCAGAGCATCATCCTCAACGACCAGGTGGCCGGCTCGGGGACCACGCCGAACGGCATGGCCCCCGAGGCCGACCTGGTGGCCGTGAAGGCCTTCGCGGACGACGGCGCCGGCAGCTACGCCGACGTCATCCGCGGGCTCGACTGGATCGTGAGCCATCGCGCCGAGTACGGGATCCGCGTCCTCAACCTGTCGTTCGGGGCCGAGCCGGTCTCCCACTACTGGGACGATCCGCTCAACCAGGCGGTCATGGCGGCCTGGCAGGAGGGCATCGTGGTCGTGGCCTCGGCCGGCAACACGGGACCCGATCCGATGACCATCGGCGTGCCCGGGAACGTCCCCTACGTGATCACGGTCGGAGCGATGTCCGACGCCCTGACCACCGACGGCGGGGACGACTTCCTGGCCTCCTTCTCGGCGGCGGGCCCGACCTACGAGGGCTTCGTCAAGCCCGAAGTCGTGGCGCCGGGCGGGCATCTGGCGGCGCTGATGGACAAGCACTCGCAGATCGCCCTGGAGCACCCCGAGTACCACGACGGCGGCAAGTACTTCACGATGTCCGGCACCTCGCAGGCCGCCGCCGTCGTCTCCGGGGCCGCGGCGCTTCTGCTCCAGGCCGAGCCCGGGCTGACTCCGGACGAGGTCAAGTGCCGCCTGATGTCGACGGCGCGGCCGGCGCGGGACGCGGAAGGCAACCTCGCCTACAGCGTCTTCCAGCAGGGCGCCGGGCTCGTCGACGCCTACGCCGCGGTGTACGGCGGGCTCGACGACTGCGGCAACCGCGGGCTCGACGTCGCGGCGGACCTCGCGGGGCCGGACCACTTCGGCGGCCGCGCGCACCAGGCCGAGGACGGGACCTACTACGTCGAGGGCTGGGAGAGCTACCTCTGGGACGGCGGCTACATCGGCGCCGACGGCTACATCTGGCCGGACGGCTACATCTGGCCCGACGGCTACATCTGGCCCGACGGTTACATCTGGCCGGACGGTTACATCTGGCCGGACGGCTACATCTGGCCCGACGGCTACATCTGGCCCGACGGCTACATCTGGCCCGACGGCCTGACGAACGTGATGTCCGTCGACAACTGGGTGGAGCAGGAGTAGGCGGGAGCCGCACGCGGCGTCTTCTCCGCAGTCGGGACGGGCAGTCGGGGTCCGCACGCACGGTGCGGGCCCCGGCCGTTTCGAGGTGGTGATCGGACGTCGAGGCGACGGATGCATGCCGGCGGCCGGACACCGTTTCTCCTGCCAGGCGGATATGCTCGTTCTCCTGCCAGGCGGATATGCTCGGGCCCATGGATAGGTATGGCCTGACGATCATGCCCGGGCGGGCCGCCTTGGCGAGGCCGGGACGAGCGCGGGCCGGGCAGGCCGGAAAGGCGCGTGGCTGCGCCCGCCCCTGGGCCGCGGGGCTCCTGGTGCTGTGCGTCGCGCAGGCCGCGCTCGGCCAGCCCCGGGACGTCCGCTTCCGGCGCCTCTCGCTCGAAGACGGGCTGCCGGCGGGCGCCGTCCACCAGGTGACCCAGAGCCGCACGGGGTTCATCTGGCTGGCTACCCAGGAAGGTCTCAGCCGCTACGACGGGCACGACTTCGTCACCTACCGCAGCGTCCCGGACGACCCGACCTCGCTGCCGCACAACGACGTGCGAGCGATCCTGGAGGATCGGCAGGGCCGGCTGTGGGTGGGTACCGACGGCGGCGGCCTGGGCCGATTGGATCCGACCCGGCGGAGGTTCGATCGCTTCCACCATGTGCCGGCGGATCCGTCGAGCCTGAGCGCCGACCGCGTCCGCTGCCTCTTCGAGGATCGAGACGGGCTGTTGTGGGTCGGTACCGACGGCGGGGGCCTCAACCGTTTCGAGGCGGAGAGTGGCACCTTCCGTCGCTTCCGGACCGACCCGGACGATCCGACGACTCTCGGCAGCGAGCGCATCCGGCAGGTTCTCCAGGACGACTCGGGCATGCTTTGGGTGGCCACCGCCGACGGCGGTCTCAGCATCCTCGATCCCGCGACCGGCCAGGCCTCTCGACTTCAGCACGATGCGACGGACCTCGAGAGCCTCAGCAGCGATCGAGTGCGCAGCCTCCACCGGGACGCCAGCGGGACTCTCTGGGTGGGAACCGACGATGCCGGCCTCAATCGGCTCACTCACGGCGGCGGCCGGTTCGATCGCTTCCAGCCCAACCGCAGCGAGCCGGGCAGCCTGGCAGACGAGACCGTTACGGCGATTCTCGAGGACAGCCGAGGAACGCTCTGGATCGGCACCGAGGGAGGGCTCGATGAGTGGCTGCCGGAGAGCGAGACCTTCAAGCACCATCGCCACGACAGCGCCGATCCCTACAGTCTGATCCAGGACAGCTTGCGGTCGCTGTTCGAGGACACCGGCGGCGTCCTGTGGGTGGGCACTCTGTCCGGCGTCTCGACCTGGAATCCCTCGATCGGGAGCTTCTTGCACTACTTCCGTCGCGCGGAGGACACGTCGCAGCTCAGCGATGATTTCGTGACCAGCTTCGTGGAAGGGCCTGAAGGGCATGTCTGGGTCGGCACGTTCGGCGGACTCAACCGCCTCGACCGCGCCACCGGCCGGTTCGAGCAGTTCTTGAAGACGCCGGATGATCCGTCGAGCCTCAGCGACGATACGGTCGGGTCGCTGCTGGTCGATCGCCGCGGCGCGCTGTGGGTCGGGACCTTCAAAGGCGGCCTCAACCGGCTGGATCCGGGCCGGGCCGGCTTCGCGCACTTCGTGAGCGATCCGGACGACCCGGCGACCCTCAGCGGTAACGGGATCACGGCGATGATCGAGGATCGTCAGGGCTTCCTGTGGATCGGCGTCTATCGCGGCGGACTGAATCGCTTCGATCCGCGCACCGAGAGATTCGAGCGCTATCGACACGATTCCGGAGTTCCGGCGAGCCTGAGCAGCGATCGGGTGACGTCCGTCTTCGAGGACGTCGACGGCGCCATCTGGGTGGGCACGGATGACGGCGGGCTCAACCGCTTCGATCGCGCTGCGGGATCGTTCGCCCACTTCCGGCACGATCCCGACGATCCGGCGAGCCTGAGCGGCGACGACACCTGGATGGTGACGGCCGACCGGGATGGCGATCTCTGGATCGGCACGAGGACGGCTGGCCTCAACCGGTGGAGCGCCGGGGACCGGCGCCGGAGCCGCGCGATCTTCCAGAGGTACACGACGGAAGACGGGCTGCCCGGCAACGTGGTCAATGCCATCGTCGAAGACGGCCTCGGGGGGCTGTGGTTGAGCACGAATGCCGGCCTGTCGCGGCTCGACCTCGCCACGTCGACCTTCAGCAACTTCGACGCGGCACGCGGCCTGCAGAGCAGCGAGTTCAACTTCGCGGCGGCCGCCCGCATCGGCGGCCGTCTCTTCTTCGGCGGCATCAACGGATTCAACGAGTTCGCGCCCGAGACCATCGAGACCAACCGGCATCGGCCCCCCGTCGTCCTGACGAACTTCCTCAAGTTCAACCAGCCGGTCGATCTTGCGCCCGCCCTCGAGAGCGGGGAGATCGTTCTCGGTCACCGCGATTCCGTCATCGGCTTCGAGTTCGCGGCACTCGACTTCACGGCTCCCGAGAAGAACCGCTATCGCTACACGCTGGAAGGTCTGGATCGCGGCTGGGTCGACGCGGGCACCAAGCACTACGTGACCTACACCAACCTCGCTCCCGGGCGCTACACGTTCCGGGTCCAGGCTGCGAACAACGACGGGCTGTGGAACGAAGAGGGCCTGGCGTTCCGCGTCGTCCAGAAGGCGCCACCGTGGCGCAGCGGGTGGGCGCTCCTGCTCTACGCCCTGGCGGCCGTGGGCCTGGTGCTCTCGACCCTTCAGGTGCTGGCCCGCCGCAAACGCCGGGCCGAGCAGCTCGAGCGGATCAACACCTCGCTGGAGAACGAGATCCAGGCGCGGAAGGCCAACGAGCGGGCCCTCGAGGCCGAGAGGCGCAAGGCCCGCGAGTACCTCGACGTGGCCGAGGTGGTGATGGTGGCGCTCGGCGAGGACGGCAAGGTGCTGCTCGTCAATCAGAAAGGCTGCGCGGTCCTCGGCTACCCGGAGAAGGAGATCGTCGGCACCGACTGGGTCGAGAGATTCGTCCCCGCCGAGCGCCGCGAGGAGGTCCGCCGCCTGCTCGCGACCCCCGATGCGCTGCCGTACTGCGAGTACCCGCTCCTGACGCGGGCCGGCGAGGAGCGGGTCGTCGCCTGGCACTCGACGCGCCTGCCCTCGGCAGCCGGAGAGTCCACGGCGATCCTGAGCTCGGGGACGGACAACACCGAGGTGCGGAGGCTCGAGAAGCAGGTCCGCACGCGCCAGAAGATGGATGCCCTCGGCACCCTGGCCGGCGGCATCGCCCACGACTTCAACAACATCCTGACGGCGATCCTGGGCTACTCCTCCCTGACCTTGAGCCAGCTGCCGGCGGCGAGCGAGGAGTCGGGCTACATGCGGCAGGTCGTCAAGGCCTGCGAGCGGGCTCGCGACATGGTGGCGCGGATCCTGACCTTCAGCCGCGGCGGCGACGCCGACAAGAAGCCGATCGCGATCGGAGGGGCGGTCGAGGAGGCGTGCGAGCTCCTGCGATCCTCGCTGCCGCCGACGGTCGAGCTGCGAACGTCGATCGATCCCGATTGCCTCCCCGTGAGCGCCGATCCGACCCAGATCCACCAGGTCGTGATGAACCTCGCGACCAATTCCATCCACGCGATGCCCGACGGCGGGACGATCGAGATCTCGGTCGAGATGGTCTTGGAGGGGCGCGCCGACGTGGCGGCGAGCGCTCCGCCCTCCGGCCCCTGCGTCAGGATCACGGTGCGCGACACGGGACACGGCATGGACAGGGCCACCCTGGAGCGCGTGTTCGATCCGTTCTTCACGACGAAGAAGGTCGGCCGCGGGACGGGACTGGGGCTGTCGGTCGCGCACGGGATCGTGACGAGCCACGACGGCGAGATCGCCATCGCCAGCCGCCCGCAGGAGGGCACGACCGTGACCGTGCTCCTGCCGTGCTGCGTCGAGCCGCAGGTCGCCGCGCCCGCGGAGACCCGGCCCGCCCCCGGCGGCAGCGAGCGGATCCTCCTCATCGACGACGAGCGGCCCATCCTCGAGCTCGCCAGGACCTGGCTCGAAGGCCTCGGCTACGCCGTCGAGCCGTACGTGGACGGCGTGGAGGCGCTCGCCGCCTATCGCGGCCGGCCGCGGCACTTCGACCTCATCGTGACGGACCAGAGCATGCCCGACATCGACGGCCTGGAGCTGATCCGGGAGGCGCGCCGGCTGCGCTCGGAGCAGCCGACGGTGCTCACGAGCGGCCGGCGCTACCGCGGCGAATGCGCCGAGATCGGCGGCGTGTGGCTGCAGAAGCCCTTCACCCTCGGCGATCTCGCCTCCGCCGTGCGGCAGGCGCTCGACGAGAACCGGCGTCGCCTGCGCTCGGTAAGCTAGCCCGGCCCATGGGAGAGCCGGCGTGAAGATCGCGGTGGTCGGCGTGGGAGCCGTCGGCGGGTATTTCGGCGGCCGGCTCGCCGCCGCCGGCCAGGACGTGGCGTTCCTCGCCCGCGGGGCGACGCTCGACGCGCTGCGCCGCCGCGGACTCGTCGTCGACAGCGTCGACGGCGACTTCGCGATCGACCCCGTGCTGGCGACGGACGATGCGGCGGCCGTCGGGCCGGTGGACGCCGTGATCTTCGGGGTCAAGGCCTGGCAGGTCGAAGATGCGGCGCACCGCAGCCTCGCGCTCTTCGGTCCCGAGACCTGCGCCCTGCCGCTGCAGAACGGCGTGGAAGCGCCGGCCGCGCTGGCCCGGGCCGTGGGCAGCGAGCGCACGCTCGGCGGGCTGTGCAAGATCTACGCACAGGCGGCGGGGCCCGGGCACGTCCGCCACCTGGGGGTGGCGCCGGCCATCGAGCTCGGCGAGCTCGCTGGCGGCGGCAGCCCGCGGGTGGAGCGCCTGCGCCGGGCTCTCGAGCAGGCCGGAGTGAGAGCCCGGGTGCCCGCGAGCATCCTCGCGGCGATGTGGGAGAAGTTCCTCTTCATCGTCCCGACGAGCGCCGTCGGCGCCGTCACCCGCTCGCCCCTCGGCGAGGTGCGCGAGCTGCCCGAGAGCCGGGCGCTGCTCGTGGAGGCCACGCGGGAGATCTGGCGCCTCGCCCGCGCGCGCGGCGTCCCGGTGGCCGACGACGCCGTGGAGCGCACCCTGGCGTTCGTCGACGGGCTGCCGCCCGAGGCCACCGCCTCGATGCATCGCGACCTCGTTGCCGGCCGCCCCTCGGAGCTCGAAGCGCAGGGCGGCGCCGTCGTCCGGCTGGCCGCGGAGAGCGGCGTCGCGGTGCCCGTGAACCGGGTTCTCTACGCCGCGCTCGTGCCGGCCGAGCGGCGCGCCCGGGCCGCCGCCGAAGCTGCCGGCCCCGGGGGCCGCAGGGCCCCTACTCCCCGGCCCTGAAGGTCCAGGACTCGCCCGCGGCGGGGGGCAGGATCGCGTCGGGGAAGGCCGCGGTCATCACCCGCAGGAGGTTCTCGTAGCTGCTCCAGCGGGCGAAGTACGTGGCGGGCGCGGTCGGCAGCGGGGTGTGGGCGGCGACGATCCAGCGCGGCCGGATGCGGTCGCGCACCATCGCCGCGCGCCACTCGCTCGCCAGGAACCAGAAGGGCAGGAGCGCCAGCTCGGGGTCGGCAAGCAGCGGGAGATAGGGCTCGAAATCCTCGAGCGTCGCCTCGGTATCGCCGAAGTGGAGGAAGCGCAGGCCGCCGAGGGTGACGACGAACCCCAGGTTCTCGACCGGCGGCTCGCGGTGGCCGTGATGGAGGTTCAAGACGGCGATCTCGACCCCGCCGATCGAGAGCCGCTCGACCTCGCCGGCGGCGGGCAGCACGGCCCGGAAGCGGGCGGCGAGCTCCGGCCGGCCGGCCCCCAGCCGGGCGCGGGCCTGGGGGGTCGACACGAACACCGCCTCGGGGTTGGCCTCGAGGAAGCGGATCGCGGCGCCGGGGTCGAAGTGGTCGGGGTGGTCGTGCGTCGCCAGCGCCAGCCCCACCCCGCCCCAGTCGCCCTCGCCCCCTTCGAGGGCCGGGCGCAGCTGCGCCGCCACCGCCGCGTAGCCCGGGATCCCGGCGCCGAAGAGCGCGTCGACGAGCACCCGCCGGCCCGCGCCGTCGACGAGGAAGCCCTCGTTCGCCAGATAGCGCACCTCGAGGGCCGCGCCGGCCGCGGCGCCGGCCCGGGGCGCGGGCGCGGAGCCGGAGTCCGGGCCCGGGGCGCCGGCGGCGCAGCCCGCGAGCACCGCGAGCGCCAGCCAGCGGAGAGCTCCGGGGATTCGGTTCACGGCATCGGCCTCCTGCGGTTTCTTCCCGCGGGCCGAGCCTATCCTCCCGCGGCGCCGAGAGGTGGCGGGGCGGCCGCGTTGCCGGCGCTCCGGCGCCCCGGTACGATAGCCGCCTCGCGGCGCGGCACCAGGGCCGAATCGATGAAGAAGATCCTCGTGACAGGCGCGCTCGGCCAGATCGGCAGCGAGCTGGTGCCGGCCCTGCGGCAGCGCTACGGCGACGCGCAGGTCATCGCCTCGGACATCCGGATGCCGCCGGCCGACGCCGGGCGTGAGGAGCCGGCCTTCGAGTTCATCGACTGTACCCGCCAGAGCCCCTTGCGGTCCGTCGTCCACAAGCACGAGATCGACACCATCTTCCACCTGGCGGCGCTGCTCTCGGCGGTGGCCGAGGAGAAGCCGCACGTCGCCTGGGACGTCAACATGGGGGGGCTCTACCGGGTGCTCGAGGTGGCGCGCGAGAGCGGCTGCGCGGTGTTTTTCCCCAGCTCGATCGGGGCGTTCGGGCCCACCACCCCGAAGCGTGGGACGCCCCAGGACACCCTGCAGCGGCCGACGACCATGTACGGCGTCACCAAGGCCGCCGGCGAGCTGCTGTGCGACTACTACTTCCAGCGCTTCGGGATCGACACCCGGGGGGTGCGCTTTCCGGGGCTCATCTCCTACCAGGCGCCGCCCGGCGGCGGCACCACGGACTACGCCGTGGAGATCTTCTACGCCGCGCTGCGCCACGGCCGCTACACCTGCTTCCTGGGTCCCGACACCCGGCTCGACATGATGTACATGCCGGATGCGCTGCGCGCCGTGGTCGGCCTGATGGAGGCCGACCCCGGGCGCCTCGTCCATCGCAACTCGTTCAACGTCACCGCGATGAGCGTCACCCCGGAGGAGATCGCGGCCGAGATCCGGCGCCATCTGCCCGGGTTCGCCATCGACTACGACGTCGACCCGGTCCGCCAGGCGATCGCCGATTCCTGGCCCGACGCGATCGACGACCGGGCCGCCGCCGAGGAATGGGGCTGGGCGGCCACCTTCGACCTGGCGGAGATGACCGCCGACATGCTCGCGAAGCTCGGCCCGCGACTCGGCGCCGACCGCTGAAACGGGAGGAGACGCGATGCCGATGGATCGAGCGCAGGAAGTCCTCGCGGCCGAGCTCGCCCGGCTGGGGGCGCTGGGGACCCGCAAGGGGGAAGAGACCGAGTTCCGGGCCGTCCTGCCCGCCGCCGGCGACCGCGGGCCGCGCTTCCTCGTGCGCGGCGCGGGCGATCGGGAGTTCCTGCGAATGAACTCGAACAGCTACCTCGGCCTGTCGCTCGCGCCGGAGGTGATCCGGGCCGAGGAGGAGGCGTCGCGAGACTACGGCGTCGGTCCGGGCGCGGTGCGGTTCATCAGCGGCACCTACTCGCCGCACGTCGAGCTCGAGCGGCGGCTGGCCCGCTTCCACGGCCGCGAGGCGGGGATGATCTTCAGCTCCGCGTACGCCACCACCCTCGCCGTCCTGGGCTCCTTGATCACGGCCGAGACGGCGGTGGTGAGCGACGAGCTCAACCACAACTGCATCATCAACGCCGTGCGGATGGCCCGGCCGCGGGAAAAGCACGTCTACCGGCATCTCGACTTCGCGGCGCTCGGCGAGAAGCTCGAGCTGGCGGCCGGCGCCTGCCGGCGGGCGATCGTCGTCACCGACGGCATCTTCAGCATGCGGGGCGACCACGCGGACCTCGCGGCGCTGCACGCGACGGTGGCCCGCTACGACCCTCTCTTTCCCGAGAACGTCCTCGTCATGGTCGACGATTCGCACGGAGTCGGCGCTTTCGGGGCCACCGGGCGGGGCACCGAGGAGCACGCGGCCGCCCCCCCGTCCGACGTCCTCGTCGCTACCCTGGGCAAGGCGATCGGGGTCAACGGCGGCTACGTGGTGGGCAGCCGCACCCTCGTCGACTACCTGCGCGAGACGGCCGCGCTGTACATCTACTCCAACCCGATCACCGTGGGCGAGGCGGCGGCGGCGCTCGCGGCGCTCGAGATCCTCGACAGCGCGAGGGGGCGCGAGCTGCTGGCGCACCTCTCGGCGATGACCCGCCGATTCGAGAGCGGACTCGTCGCCCTCGGCTACGAGACGATTCCGGGAGCGCACCCCGTCGTGCCGCTCATGGTGCGCGACACGGCGCGCACCTCGGCGCTCGTACGCCATCTGCGAGCCCACGGCGTGCTGGCCACGGGGCTCAACTACCCGGTGGTGCCGCGCGGCGACGAGGAGATCCGGTTCCAGATCTCGGCCGATCACACCCCGGCGGACATCGACTTCGCGCTCGGCGTGCTCGCGAGCTTCCCCGAGCGGGGGGCTGACCGGGGCTGAGGGCGGCCGGCGGCGAGCCGGCGCCGCGAGCCGGGATCATGGCGCGCTCGACGCGATCGCCGACGGCGCCCGGCTCCGGGCTCGCGGCGGCCGGCCGTCCGGGGCACGCCGTCGTGCTGACGGCGCTGGCCGTGGCGACGCCGCTGTGCGATCTGCTGCGCCGGTTCCCGGAGTTTCTCTGGGCCCATGGGCTGTCTCCCGGCGGGATCGCCGCCCTGGTGGCCGCGCTCGTGCTGCTGCCGCCGCTGCCGCCCGCCCTGCTCCTGGTCGCGGCGCGCCGCGCCGGGCGGGCGGGCCCGGCCCTGGCCGGCCTGGCGATCGCCGCGCCGCTCTCCTTGCTGGCGTTGCAGGCTGCGGTGCGGGCGGGGGCGGGCGGCTGGCCCACGGTGGTGGCAGCGGCGGTGCTGGCCGCCCTCGGGGCGGCCGCCTACCTGCGCTGGCGGGCGGTGCGCGCGTTCACGACGCTCCTTGCCCTCGTCGCCCTCGTGGCGCCGCTCCAGCTGCTCGCCGCGGCGGCCGAGCGGCGTCTCGCCGGCCAGGCCGTCGAGGTCCCGGCGCCGCGCCTCGAGACCGCCGCGCCGGTCGTCTTCGTCATTTTCGACGAGCTGCCGATGGTCAGCCTGCTGGCCGACGGCGAGCGCTGGGACGGCCGCAACTTCCCGAGCTTCCGGCGCCTCGCCGCCACCTCGCACGCGTTCCTGAACCTCGAGAGCGTCGACGCCGGCACGCTCGTCGCCGTCCCGGCGATCCTCACCGGCTCGCTGCCGGCGGCCCGGGTGCCGCCGACCCGGGCGAACTTCCCGCGCAACCTCTTCACCCTCTTCGCCGCCAGCCACGAGCTCGCGGTGGTGGAGCAGGCCACGGAGCTGTGCCCCGAGGATCGGAACCGGCTGCGCCCGGCCGCGCCGGCCGCCGGCACCGCGCTGCGCGCTCTGGCCGCGGACCTCGGGGTCCTCCTGCGGACGGTGTCGACGCCGCTGCCCTGGGCCGCGGAGCTGCCGCCGGTGGACGTCGCCTGGCGGGACTTCGGAGGGGCCGCGGCGCCGGCCGCCGGTGCGGGAAAGCGGGAGGAGGGCGTCGGCGAGCGCTACCAGCGGCTCCGCAGCGCGGCGCGCAGCCCGGCGTCCGACCGCGCGGCCGAGTTCCGGCGCTTCGTGGCGAGCCTCGAGCCCGCGCGCGGGACGAGCCCGGCGCCGACGCTCCACTACCTGCACACGATGCTGCCCCACGGCCCGTGGCTCTACGACCCCGCGGGCAAGGCGTACACGACCCCGGAGCGCAGCCGGGCCGCCGGCCGTGGCGAGACCTGGAGCCGGGAGGCGTCGGAGATGGTCGCCCTCGGCTACCAGCGGCACCTGCTGCAGGCGCGCTTCGCCGACCGGCTGCTCGGCGAGCTGCTGGACCGGCTGGCAGCGACGGGCCGCTTCGACGCCTCGCTCGTGGTCGTCACCGCGGACCACGGCGCGAGCTTCCGGCCGGGCGAGCCGCCGCGCGACGGCAGCGGCGCCAACCCGGCCGAGACGCTGTGGGTGCCGCTCCTGATCAAGGCGCCCGGCCAGACCCGCGGCGCGGTCCATCGGATGCCGCTGACGAGCGTGGACGTCCTGCCGACGGTCCTCGACCTGCTGGGCGCCGAGGCGCCCTGGCCGGTCGCCGGCAAGGCGGCGCTGCGTGCGCCCGACGGCGCCGCGCGGCTCCCGGATGCGAGCGCCGCCCGCGCCTGGAAGGCGTCGCTCTTCGGCGACGACCTCGACTTCGAGCCGCCGCTTGCGACCAACCGCCACGCCGCCCTCCTCGGGCGCCTCGTGAGCACGCTGCCGGTGAGTCCGGCGCGCGGCCTCGAGCTGCGCCGCCTCGAGCCCGGCGCGCGGCTCGACTACGATCCGACGGGCCGCGACGTACCGCTCCTCATCGCGGGCACCCTGCGCCGCGGCGCGGGCCAGGCGGAGTGCTGCGATCTCGCCTTCGCCGTCAACGGCCGCATCGCCGCCGTGCAGCACACCTACCCGGGGTCGCGGGCGCGGTTCCTGCGCTTCCAGGCGCTGCTGGCCGAGTCGAGCCTGGCGCCGGGAGCCAACGAGCTGGCGATCTACGCGATCGAGGAGTCGCCGCGGGGCCCGCGGCTCTCGAGCCTGACGGCGCCCTGACGGGCCGCCGGCGCGGCCGCGGCGGTCAGCGCGCGGCGCGGTCGCGGCGCCGCAGCCCGCGCAGGCGGCGCCGCAGGGCCATGGCGTCGCGCAGCATGCCCGGCGCGTGGTGCACCAGCGAGACCGACGACTCGCCGGTGTCGAGCCACGTGACGCCGACCTCCCGGACGCCCAGACCCCGGTAGCGGGCGAGCTCCAGAAGCTCGATGTCGAACGCGAAGCCGTCGACCTCCATCTGCCCGAAAAGGGAGCGAGCCTCCGCGCCGCGGAGGAGCTTGAACCCGCACTGCGTGTCGCGAATGCCGCGGCACAGCCCGAGGACCCGCAGGGCGGCGTTGAACAGCTGGCTGGCGAGTCGCCGCAGCCAGCTTCTGGCGACCCGGGCGCCGGGCGCCTGGCGGCTGGCGATGACGATGGCGGAGTCCTCGATCCAGGTGGCCAGGCGGTCGAGCTCGGCGATCGGCGTCGACAGATCGGCGTCGCACACCAGCACGAGATCGTGGCGCGAGGCGAGCACCCCCGCCCTGACGGCCGCCCCCTTGCCGCGGTTGGCGGGCTGGCGCAGGAGGCGCACCCCGGCGGCCGGATGAGCCTCGACGGCGGCCGCCGTCCCGTCGGTCGAGCCGTCGTCGACGACGAGGATCTCGAACGGCGTCCGCCGCCTCTCGAGATGCTCGGCGATCCGATGGAGCGTCTCGCCGATACGCGCCGCCTCGTTGTAGGCCGGAACGACGACCGAGACGGACGCGTCTGCGCGAGGACCGGTCAGCCGCTCCTCCTAGCCTCCGGCCGCGGGACGGGCGGCCGGCGCCGCGCGGCAGACCAGGTGCACGGCCTTGCTCCCGACCCCGCTCTCGTAGACGAGCTCGGCGGCCGGCAGCCCCTCGACGAGGTCGCGGTACTTGTCCTCCTCGTAGAGCACGCAGGGCCGCGCCGTGGCCGCCCAGGCGGCGCGCAGGCGCTCTTCGTCGGCGAGGTCCGGAATGCTGCGGCCGAGGTAGTACGGATAGCCGCCGCGGACGGTCCGGTAGCGGCCGAAATAGGAGAAGAGAACGCTGTCGGCGGGCTGCGCCCGCTCGAGCTCGGCGGCGAGCGGGCGGTGGGACTTGAGGGGATTCGCCACGCGATGGAGGTAGACGCCGACGAACAGGAGAAAGAGCGAGTACGCGGCCCAGGCGGCGGCGGGTGCCCAGCGCCGGGTCCGGCGCAGCGCGATCGTGACCAGGACGGCGGCGCCGGCGACGGCCAGCAGCGATCCCGTGAGCAGGAGCGCGGTCTCGAGCCCGGGCGCCTCGATCGTGCCCGGCCACAGCGCCCCGGCGCCGGCCAGGAGCAGGATCGCGCCGAGCAGGCCGCAGACGGCGGTGCCCGCGACGGCCTGCCAGCGGCGCAGGCGGCCGGCCACCGACTCGTCGAGAAGCCAGGCCGCCAGCCAGGCGACGGCCGGCGCGACGGGCAGCATGTAGGGCTCGCGCTTGCTTTCGGAGAGCGAGAAGAAGACGAGCGGCGCCGCGAGCCACGCCCAGGCGAGCCGGCGCCCGTCGCGCGCTCCGCCCGCCGCTCCGCGCCAGGCCGACAGGGCCACGATCGGCACGAGCCACGACCAGGGCGCGAAGGTCAGCCAGAAGTACTTCAGGTAGTAGTACCAGGCCTGCTGGTGGTCCCAGGCGTCGACGAAACGCTCCACGTTCTGGCGGACGAGCAGCTCGTGGAGAGCGTCCGTCCGGCCGCCGAGGTAGAGGGCGGCATACCAGGGCAGGGCGAGAGCGAGGAAGCCCAGCACGCCGAGGGGCAGGCCGGGGAGGAGGCGGCGCCAGGGGCGGCGCCCGACGACGAGGTAGACCAAGAGCACCAGTCCCGGGACGATCACCGTCACGGGACCCTTGCCGGCGAAGCCGAAGCCGGCGGCGAGCCCGGCCAGGAGCCACGAGCTCCGGCCGCCCGCCCCGTGGTCGAGACGGCGGACCAGCGCCAGCACCACCGCCAGCGTCGTGAAGAGGACGAAGCTGTCCATCTGCGCGTTGCGGGCCGTGAACCAGACCCCGTAGATCGTCGCGAAGAGAGCGCTCGCCACCAGCGCTCGCCGCCGCCCGTCGTAGGCGGCCACGAGCAGGTAGAGCAGGAGGACGCTTCCGGTGTTGAGCAGCAGGACGGGGACCCTGAGGCTGGTCTCCGAGACGCCGCCCATGAGCTTCGACGCGACCGCCGCCAGCCAGAAGTAGAGGATCGGCTTCTCGAAGAAGGGCTCGCCGTTGAGCCGCGGGACGAGCCAGTCACCGCTTTCCACCATCTCGACGACGACCCGGCCGTAGCTCGGCTCGTTGGGGTTCCACAGGTCGCGGCTCCCCAGCCCGGCGCCCAGGAAGGCGCCGGCGACGAGGACGAGGACGACGAGGTCCCGGGCCGTGGCGCCGCTCATCCGGGCCGGCTCGTCGAAGGGAGCTCGGGGCGCGCCATGGCGCCTCTGGCGCGCTTCGAGATCTCGGCCTGCGTGGCGGCCCGTGGCGCTCGCCCGGTCATCGCTTCGATAGTACTCGATCGGGCGACCCCGGCAGGCGGCGGCGTCAGGGCTCGACGCCGAAGGGCGCCAGGCGGGCGAGCGAGGTCCGGAGAGGGAAGTGGCGCCAGCTCGGCGCGCGGTTGCTCAGGTTGCCGCCGTGGACGACCTGGAGCAGGTAGCACCCGGGGATCATCAGGGTCCGGTAGCGGCCGCCCAGCTCGGTGTGGTCGAAGGCGTAGGGATTGCGCCCGCCGGGGAAAGCGGCGAGCGGCGAGGGGAGGCGCCGGGAGCGCGCGTAGAGCGACCTCGTGGCGGGATGGAAGCGCAGGAAGGAGCGCGTGCAGTAGGCCTCGAAGCCTCCGGCGGCGGCCTCGAGCGCCGCGAACCAGCCGTCGTGCAAGGCGTCGTCCGAGTCGAGGCGCGTCACCATCTGGTCCGGGGCGCCGGACCAGCCGCCCCGCCAGTCGTCCTGCTCCTCCACCGTGCACCAGGCCAGGCCGGCGGTGGCCGCGGCCACCCGCTCGGCGCTGGCGGTCGAGCAGAGAAGAACGGTCGGGACCCCAAGCCGGCCGACGCTCGGCACGAAGTAGCGGTGGAAGAGCGCCAACCGCGAGTCCAGCCACGCGCCGTCGCAGTGGCGCATCGCCGTCCCGGCTCCCGGTCGCGGGACGGAGAAGCGCGAGACGATGACGTGGCGCATGGCGTTCGGGAGAGCGTTCGGGAGCCGGAGCCGGGCGCAGCGGCGCGAGCGTCGATTCTGGCAGAACAGGGCGCGCGCCGGCTGCTAGAGTCGCCGTCCGCGAGCGGCGGGGCCCGCAGCCCCGCGCGGACCGCGACGGAGGGCGAAGGCATGGACCTCGAGGGCAAGAGCGCGATCGTGACGGGAGCCTCGAGCGGCATCGGCGCCGCGACGGCGCGGGCGCTGGCGGCGGCGGGCGTGCGGGTGGCGCTGGCGGCGCGCCGCGTGGACCGGCTGGCGGCGCTGCGCGACGAGCTGACGGCGGCCGGCGGCGAGGCGCTGGCGGTCGCCACCGACGTCACCCGCCGCGCCGACGTCGAGGCCCTGGCCGCGGCTACCACGGCGGCTTACGGGGGCATCGACGTCCTCGTCAACAACGCGGGCATCATGCCGCTGTCCTTCATGAAGAACCTCCACGTCGAGGAGTGGGAGCGGATGGTCGACGTCAACGTCAAGGGCGTGCTCTACGGGATCGCCGCGGTGTTGACGCACATGCGCGAGCGTGGCGGCGGCCACATCGTCAACGTCTCGAGCGTCGCCGGGCGCCGGGTCTTTCCTTCCGGAGCGGTGTACTGCGGCACCAAGTTCGCGGTCAACGCGATCTCGGAGGGGCTGCGGGCCGAGCTCAGCGCCAGCGACGGGATCCGGGTGACGGCCATCGAGCCCGGCGCGGTGGCGACCGAGCTGCTCTCCACGATCACGGATCCGGCGGTGCGCGAGATGCTCGGCGCCCGCTCGTTCCGGGCGCTCGCGGCCGAAGACGTCGCCCGCGCGGTGCTCTACGCGGTCAGCCAGCCGGCCCACGTCGACGTCGCCGAGGTGCTGGTGATGCCGACCGCGCAGAGCTGAGGGCGCGCCGGCCGGCGGCCCACGGCGCCCCCGGCGCGAAGGATTGGCGCTACGCTCGCGTCTAAGGGAGCGCGACAGGTCTCCGTGGCGAGGCCGCGGCCGGCTCGGGCGCGCGGCACTCCCGCTCGGCGGACCGCGCGGCCGATGCAAGAGATGAATCGACAGACGAGAGACCGGGTGCTCGTGCGCGGCATGCTGGCGGGCGACGAGGGGGCCTTCGCGGAGTTCTCGGGCCACCACATCCCCGCCCTCTACCGCTACGCGTCGCGCCGGCTCGCCGGCGACCGCGAGCTGACCCGCGACATCGTCCAGAGCACGCTGTGCAAGGCGATCGCCAAGCTCGCGAGCTTCCGCGGCGAGGCCGCGCTGACGACCTGGCTGTGCGCCTGCTGCCGCAACGAGATCGCCGCCCACTTCAGGCGCCGCCAGTGGACGCCGCGGGAGGTCGACGTTCAGGAGGTCGAGGAGACCGCCGCTGCCGAGCTCGACGGCGTCCGCGCCGCCGGACCCGAGGGCGACCTCTTGCGCAAGGAGGCGGCCGCGGCAGTGCACCGGGCCCTCGACGCGCTGCCGCCGCACTACGGCACGGCGCTCGAGTGGAAGTACATCGAGTGCCTGCCGGTGCAGGAGATCGCGAGCCGGCTCGGCCTCGGACTCAAGGCCGCGGAGTCCCTGCTCACGCGCGCCCGCGGCGCCTTCCGCGAGGAGTACGGCCGGCGGGCCGCGTCCTCGCCGCCGCCGGGCGGCGAAGCCGGCGGGGCGGTCTTCAGAATGGAAGGGAACCGATGAGCGACTACGGAAACCAAGGCAATCCGCGGCTCTCGAAGGCTCCGGAGAGCGAAGAGGACCTGCGGGCGCTCCTGCGGGCGGCCGGCCCGCGGCCGCCCGTGCCGGCGGACGATCTCGCGGCGATCGCCGCCGCGGCGCGGGAGGAGTGGCGCCGCGTCGTCACGGCCCGGCGGGCGGCACGCCGCCGCGCCCGCGCGCCCCTGGCGCTGGCCCTGGCCGCCAGCTTGCTCCTCGCCCTGGGCGCCGCCTGGTGGTGGCGCGGCAGGACTCCCGCGGCGGCGGCGCGGCACGCCGCCAGCCTGGAGCTGGTCCGCGGCGAAGTGCGGCTCGCCGGGGCGGAGAGCTCGGAGGCGGCCGGGCCGGCGCCGGGCCAGGATCTGCCGGTCGGGGCGCGCGTCGAGACGCTCGGCGCGGGCTCGCGGGCGGCGCTGCGGCTGGCGAGCGGCCACTCGGTGCGCCTCGCCGCCGCCACTCGCGTCCGGCTCGCGGCCGCGGGTCGCGTCGAGCTCGCGCGTGGCACGCTCTACGTCGATTCCGGCGGCGCCGCGGCGGGGGCGGTGGAGGTCGTCACCAGCGTGGGCGTCGTCCGCGACGTCGGGACGCAGTTCGAGGTCCAGGTCGCCGGCGGCGAGACCGCCGAGCTGCGGGTGCGGGTCCGCGAAGGCGCCGTCTCGCTGTCGAACGGCGGCACCCACGAGGCGACGGCGGGCGAGGAGCTGCGGCTGGCGGCCGGCGGCGCGCTCACCCGCGGCTCCGTGCCGCGGGCCGGGGAGCTGTGGAACTGGGTGCAGGAGGCCGCTCCCAGCCTCGACATCGAGGGGGCGACCCTGACCGCCTTCCTCGACTGGGTGGCGCGCGAGACGGGTCTCGAGGTCGGCTTCGCGTCGGCCGCCGCGGCCCGGG
>JAOTWP010000303.1 GCA_029862975.1 Acidobacteriota bacterium | reverse complement strand
AGGTCGTCTCCCACGGCGAGGCCGTCCGCGGCCTGACGGCGGCCGACTTCGAGCTTCGGGACGAGGGACGCCTGCGCGAGCTGGTCGGTTTCGACGTCATCGACCTCCAGCTTGCCGAGGACGAGAGTCGTCCGATCCCCGTCACCGCGCGCCGCCACGTGCTGCTGCTCTTCGATCTGTCGTTCTCCGATCCGTCCTCGATCGAGCGCGCCCGCCGGGCGGGCCTCGACGTCCTCGACCGGGCGCTCCACCCCGCCGACCTGGCGGCCGTCGCCACCTACTCGAGCTCGCGCGGCGCCCAGCTCGTCCTCGGCTTCACCCCCGACCGCGAGCAGCTGCGCGGCGCCCTCGACTCGCTGTCGCTCGCCGAGCCGATCCGCCACTACCGGGATCCGCTGGCGCTCGTCGTGGGCGACGCGTTCGACCCGGGTCACCCCTTGAGGGGCGGCGGCGGCGCCGGCAACAACAAGCGCGACCGCTACGAGATCATGCTCCAGAACTACCGCGACATCGACGCGTTCGCCGCCCGCTCCGCCCGCGACCTCAAGGAGCGCGACATCCTCTCGCTCGCAGGGTCGTTCGAGGATCTCGGGCGCCTGATGCGCGGGGTGGCCGGCCGCAAGCAGGTGGTGCTCCTGTCCGAGGGCTTCGACAGCTCGATCCTCGTGGGCACCAACGACGCGCGGCGCATGCTCGAGATCGCCGAGGACTCGACGGCGGGCGAGGTGTGGCGGGTGGACTCCGAGGAGCGCTACGGCTCGAGCCAGACCAAGCAGGCGGTCGATCGCGCGATCGAGGAGTTCCGGCGCGCCGACTGCGTCATCCAGGCCGTGGACATCGGCGGCGTGCGCGGCGGGGCCGACGTGCGCCTGGGCGGCCAGGACGGTCTCTTCATCCTCGCCGACCAGACCGGCGGCGAGCTCTACCGCAACTACAACGAGGTGGGCGCCGCGATGGGCGATCTCATCGCCCGCACCAGCGTCACCTACGTGCTCTCCTTCCAGCCCGACGACGTGCCGCTCGACGGCAGCTTCCGCCACCTCAAGGTCAAGCTGCTGGGCGGCCCCAAGGGGGCCCGCGTCGTCAACCGCCCCGGCTACTACACCCCGCGACCCTACGCCGAGCTCTCGACGACCGAGCGCCGCCTGCAGACCGCCGGGCTCATCGTCGGCGGCCGGGAGGGCGGCACCCTGCCCATGGCGGTGCTGGCGGCGCCCTTCGCCGGCGGCGGCGAGGCCGCCTACGTGCCCGTGCTCCTCGAGCTCGACGGCCGCACCCTGCTGCGTGGCGGCGGCGCCAACGTGGCGCTCGAGATCTACGGCTACGCGCTGACCCGGAGCGGCGAGGTGCGCGACTTCTTCGCCCAGTCGCTCAACCTCGAGGTGGCCAAGGTCGGCCCCGCGCTCGAGCGCAGCGGCTTCAAGTTCTGGGGCCACTTCCAGCTGCCGCCCGACGAGTACGTGCTGCGGGTCCTGGCGCGCAACGCCTTGACCGGCGACCTGGCGCTGCGCCTGCTGCCGCTGCGGGTGCCGGCGGCCGGCGACGGCGAGGCCTACCTGTCGCCGCCTCTCGTCCCGGAGCCCGAGGGCAAGTGGCTGCTGAGCGTGCAGACCGGCGAGCGCCCCGACGTCGCCTACCCCTTCGTGCTCGCCGGCGACTCCTTCGTGCCGGCCGCCCGCCCGGTCCTGGCGCGCGGCCGCAGGGTGCCCCTGACGCTCGTCGCCTACAACCTGGGCGCGCTGCCGGCCGCGGCGCGAGCGGAGCTCTTCACCGCCGGCGGCCAGCCGGCCGCCGCCGTGCCGATCGCGATCCTGGCGAGCGAAGGCGGCGCCGGAGCCCTCCGGGTCGAGGCGCAGCTCGACGGCACCGGCCTCGCGCCGGGAGAGTACGACCTGGTCGTCACCCTGACCGACGCCAGCGGCGCCCGGCAGGGGTCGAGCCGGATCTCCGTGGTGGTCGCGGGCTAGGCCGCGGCCCGCCCGCCGGAGCGCGGGCGGGGGCCGGTGCTGTAGCGGTGCCCCGGCCGTGAGGCCCTTGCTCGCCGCCCGGGCTCGACGGCGCCGCTCGGCAGGGCGAAGGGCCTATCTGGCCGGGTCGCCGGCCAGCCGCT
>JAOTWP010000302.1 GCA_029862975.1 Acidobacteriota bacterium | reverse complement strand
CTTCGCCTGCGGCATCGCGACCGTGCAGATCGAGGGCGTCGACACCGCCGAGCTGGCGGACTACCTCTGGCAGCGGCGGCGGATCTTCACCGTCGCCATCCTGCACGACGAGTTCGAGGGACTGCGTGTCTCCCCGAGCATCTACTCGACCCTCGACGAGGTCGATCGCTTCATCGACGCCATGCGAGGAGTCCTGGCCCGCGGGCTGGTCTGAACGCCTTTGGAGCCGACGCTCGTCGTTCTCTTGTACTCGTCGCTGGCCGCAGCGGTCGCCGGGCTCGGCGCGCTGCCGCTCCTGCGGCGCGAGCGGGTGCCCACGCGGTGGGTCGGGTGGGCGAACGCCACCGCCGCCGGGCTCATGCTGGGCGCCGCCTGGGCGCTGGCCTCGGCCGTCGACGGGGCGCCGCTGGCTAGCGCCGTCGGGGCGCTGGTCGGGGTGCTCTACAGCGCCTGGACCCATCGTGTCCTGGGCACCGAGGATCTCGAGCTCAACCGGTTGAGCGAGATCGACGCGGTCTACGGCTACCAGATCCTCCTGGTCAACACGCTGCACTCGGCCTCCGAGGGGGTCGCGATCGGCGTCGCCATGGCGGTCCATCTGCCGTTCGGAGCCTTCCTCGCGGTCGCCATCGGCGTGCACAACATTCCCGAGGCGGTCGTCCTGTGCGAGGTGCTGCGCGGCCGAGGTCTGCGGCCGGGCCAGGCGGCGGGCCTGGCGGTCGCCACCAACCTGAGCCAGGTGCTGCTCTCGGTCGTCGTCTTCGCGGTGGTGGGCGCGGCGCCGGCGATGCTCCCGGGGGCGCTCGGCTTCGCCGTCGGCGCGCTGATCTACCTGGTGCTCGTCGAGCTCCTGCCCGAGTCGTATCGGGAGGCGGGGCCGACCACCATCGCCATCGTCACGACCGTGGTGATGGGCGTCGTCGTCCTGCTGCGCGGAGCCCTTGGATGAAGGGGGCCGCGGCATGACCGGCCCGGTGCTCGTCGTCTTCGTCTACGGCCTGATCACCGCCGTCGCGACGGGCTTCGGCGCGATTCCCTTCGCCTTCGTGCGCCGGGTCTCGCCGCGGATCGTGGCCTACTCGAACGCCATCGCCGCCGGGTTGATGCTGGGAGCGAGCTTCGGGCTCGTGGCCGAGGGCGCCGATCACGGCAGCGCGGAGACCTTCGGCGGCACGGTTCTCGGAGTGGCGTTCATCCTCGCGACGCAGCGCTGGCTGGCGCGGCGCGAGGTCCGGCTGGGCGAGATCCCGAAAGCCGGCGCGCGGCGCATGCTGCTGATGATGGTCGTCATGACGGTGCACTCGTTCACGGAGGGAGTGGCGATCGGCGCCTCGTTCGCCGGCGGCCTCACCCTGGCCGCGGTGATCACGGCGGCCATCGCCGTTCACAACGTGCCGGAGGGGCTGGCCATCAGCGCGGTGCTCCGGCCGCAGGGGCACAGCGTGGCGAAGTGCGCGGCGTGGAGCGTGTTCTCGTCCCTGCCGCAGCCGCTGATGGCGGTGCCGGCCTTCCTCTTCGTCGACGCGTTCCGGCCCGTGCTGCCCTACGGCATCGGCTTCGCTGCCGGCGCGATGGTCTTCATGGTCTTCGTCGAGCTCCTGCCGGAGGCCCTCCAGCACGCCCGGCGGGCGCCCGTCGGGCTCCTCGTGAGCCTGTCGCTCATCGCGATGCTGCTCTTCCAGGCCCTGCTGTGAGCCGCGGCGCCGGCGGCGTGGTATCTTGGCAAGCATCCAAGAGATTCCCGATGTTCGTCGAGACGTGGCTGCTTCGCCGCAGCATCGCGACCGTACCCGAGATGCACGAGCTGCTGCGGGGCTGCTACGAGCGCTTCTCGATCGACCCGGCGACGGCGTTCTGCCTGGATCTTGCGGCCGAGGAGGTCTTCACCAACCTGGTTCGCCACAACCCCAGCGACGAGAAGTTCGTGACCATGACCGTCGAATGCACGCCGCAGGAGGTCCATCTGCAGTGGATCGACCGCGGCGTGCCCCGCTTCGAGCCGTCGGCGGAGCAGCTCGCAGTGGACGTCACCCGGCCGATCTCGCAGCGCCGGCCCGGAGGCCTGGGCCTGCACCTCACGCGATCGGTGGTCGACGCCCTGACCTTCGGCTACG
>JAOTWP010000030.1 GCA_029862975.1 Acidobacteriota bacterium | reverse complement strand
GACACCTTGAGCCCGATCTCGAGCAGGGTCATCAGCGCGTAGGCCAGCAGCGACACCAGCGCCAGCGGCAGCACGATGCAGAGGGTGGCGCGCAGCGAGCGGAAGGTGATCAGGCACAGCACGATGATGGCGGAGAAGACGTAGAGCAGCATCGGGAACTGGGCCGCGGAGACCGCTTCGTTGGTCGCCGCCATCACTCCCACGTTGCCGGTGGCCAGTCTGAAGTCGACCTCGTCGGAGCCGAACTCCGCCTCGAAGGCCTTGACCTCGGCGACGATGGCGTCGATCGTCTCCGCCCGGTGGTCGGCGGTGAACATCATCACCGGCATGACGCTGCAGTCGTCGTTCAGAAGGCCCGTGCTGGTAGGCACGTAGGTGACCGACTGGGCGAGCACCGAGGGATTGCGCGGCAGCACGCGCCAGGCGAGCGCGCCCTCGTTCCAGCCGGAGTTGATGACCTTGGCGATCCCCGGCAGGGCGATCACCGACTGCACGCCGGGCACGTTGCTCATGTGCCAGGCGAAGCTGTCGATGGTGTTCATCACCTGCCAGTCGACGCAGCCGTCGGGGACGGTCTCGACGATGACCGACAGGATGTCGACGCCGATCGAGAACTTGCTCGAGATGATCTCGCTGTCGATGTTGTAGCGCGAGTCGGAGCGCAGCTCGGGCACGCCGCGGTGCAGGTCGCCGATCTTGATCTCTCGCGCCTGCCACCAGCCGAAGATCGCCAGGCCGGCGGCGACGACGAGGATGACGCTGGCCAGCGGCTTCTCGGCCGCCTTGGCCAGCACGCTCCACACCGGCTCCATGTGGCGCGAGCGGCGCTTGAGGCGCTCGAGGTAGATCGCGTCCGGTTTGCAATAGGACAGGAGCACCGGCAGCAGGACGAGGTTGGTCAGGATGATCACGGCCACGCCGAGGCTGGCGGTGACCGCCATCTCCTGGATGACGCGGATCTTGATCAGCTGGATGGTGACGAAGCCGATGGTGTCGCTGATCAGGGCGATGGCCCCCGGCACCAGGAGGCGCCGGAAGGCCGCGCGCGCCGCGCCCATGCTGTCGTTGCCCTGGTACACCTCCGAGCCGAAGGCGCTCACCATCTGCACGCCGTGGCTGACGCCGATGGCGAAGATGAGGAAGGGCACGAGGATGCCCATCGGGTCGATGCCGTAGCCCATCAGCGCGAGCAGGCCGAGCTGCCAGATGACGGCGACGAGCGAGCAGGCCAGCGGAATGATGGTCAGCTGGATCGACTGCGAGTACACGTAGACGAAGATCGCCGTGATGAGGAAGGCGAGGGCGAAGAAGAGCACCACCCGGGTGGCGCCGGCCGAGATGTCGCCGATCACCTTGGCGAAACCGATCATGTGGACGTCGACCGGCGCCGTCTCGACCTGGACGCCGGCCACGCCGTTGCCGAAGCGCTGGCGGATTCTCTCCTCGAGCTGGTTCGCCACCTCGACGTAGTCGAGCGGCTCGCCCGTGTTGGGATTGACGTCGAGCAGCTGGGCGCTGATGATCGCTCCGCTGAAGTCGTTGGCCACCAAGCGGCCGACGATGCCCGCCTTCAGGATGTTCTTGCGCACCTGCTCGAGGCCCTCGGGGGTCGGCCGGAAGTCCGCCGGCACCACGTTGCCGCCCGAGATCCCGTCCTCGACGACCTCGGTGAAGCGGGTGTTGGGGGTGAAGAGCGAGCTCACCTGGGTGCGGTCGACGCCGGGGATGAAGAACACCTCGTCGGTCGCCGCCTTGAGCGCCTCGAAGAACCCCGGCGTGAAGATGTCGCCGTCCCTGGCGGTCAGGGCGATGAGCAGCCGGTTGGCGCCGCCGAACTCGTCGCGGTGGTCGACGTAGGTGCGCATGTACTCGTGCTCGAGCGGCAGCAGCTTGGCGAAGCCGGCGTCGATGCCGATCTTGCTGGCCGCGTAGCCCATGAAGACGGTGACGGCGGCGAAGAGCCCGATCAGCAGCCTGCGGCGGGTGAAGACGGCGTCCTCGAGCTTGGCGGTGAACGGCATGGCGATGCTCCGTGGAAGTCAGGGTCGGGCGGCGAGGGCCGCGGCCGGCAGCGTGTGGACGCCGTGCTCGCCGACCAGCACGACGCCGCCGCCGGCGAGCGGCAGGACCGCCGCCAGCCCTTGCCGGTCGGCCTGCTGCACGAGCTCGAAGCTCGTGCCGCCGTCGTGGCTCGCGAGGAGGACGCCGGCGAGGCCGGCGACGAGGACCGTGCCGTCGGCCAGCCGCGCGCCGTCGGTGAGCATCGCGCTGGTGCCGGTGTCGATCCGGCTCCAGGTCTCGCCGGCGTCGTCGGAGCGGAAGAGGTTGCCGCGCAGGCCGAAGAGCAGGAGCGAGTCGCCGTCGAGCGGCAGGCTGCCGAAGAACGATCCTTCGTAGGGCGAAGGCAGTGCCAGCCAGGTCGCGCCGTCGTCGTCCGAGCGGTAGACGGCGCCGGCCTCGGCGGCGATGTAGAGCTTGCCGGAGGCCGACCGCGAGGCCCGGTTGAGGTGGAGGTCGGCGCCCGCGTCGTACTCGTCGTCGTACCCGTACTCGTAGGCGTCTTCGTAGCCGTCCTCGTAGGCGTCGGGGTCGTCTTCCGCGATCGGCTCGTCGAGCGCGGTGATCGTGCGCTCGAACCAGGTGTCGCCGCCGTCCTCGGTCTCGAGGTAGTAGCCGTAGGCGCCGATGGCGAAGCCCCGCTCGGCGTCGTGGAACCAGACGTCGAGGAGGGGGCGCTCCTCCTCCGGCGCGCTGTACAGCAGCTCCCAGGTCTCGCCGCCGTCGCGGGTGCGCAGGATGACGGCGTCGTGGCCGACGGCCCAGCCGAGGCTCCCGTCGTGGAGAAAGACGCCGGTCAGCGTCGCCCGCGTCGGCACCGCCCTCTGCTGCCAGGTCGCCCCCTGATCGAGGCTCACGAGCACGTGGCCGCGCTCGCCGACCACCATCATCAGGTCGCCGCCGGCGGCGCCGTCGAGAAGCAGCGAAGCGGCGGCGAGCGGCGCGATGATCGACGACTCGACGGCCTCCTCCTGCGCCGCGCCCGGAGGCGCGGACGCCGCCAGGAGGAGGCCGGCGACCAGGACGACGAGGCCGCGGGCCGGCGGCGGCCTCACCGGATGCCTTCTCGTCGCAGTGCCGCCGGCGTGTAGTCGTCCAGCGTGCGCTCGATGTCGAAGTTGTACATCGGGTACTCGTTGTCGAGGCCGATCGCCAGGTAGCGCCCGGCTTGCAGGTCCGTGTGCACCTCGAGGGTCGTCCACAGCATGGGCACGTCGTAGTAGTTGATGACGAATCCCTCCGACACCCGCCACAGCTGGTCGCGGTTGTCGTACTGGTCGACCAGCAGCACCTGCCAGCTGTCCTCGTCGACGTAGAGCGTGCGGCGCTTGTAGACGTGGCTGGTGCCGGCCTTGAGCGTCGCGTCGACCACCCACACCCGGTGCAGCTCGTAGCGCAGGTATTCGGGATTGATGTGCAGCGGGGTCAGGATGTCCGCGTGCTTCAGCTGGTCGCTGTGCAACTGGTAGTTGTTGTAGGGGACGTAGATCTCCTTCTTGCCCACCAGGGTCCAGTCGTAGCGGTCGGGAGCGCCGTTGAACATGTCGAACTGATCCGACGTGCGCATGCCGTCGGCCGCCGTGCCGGGGTTGTCGTAGGCGACGTTCGGCGCCCGCCGCACCCGGCGCTGGCCGGGGTTGTAGAGCCACGCGGCCCGCGGCTCCTTGACCTGGTCGAGGGTCTCGTGCACCAGCAGGATGCCGCCGGCCAGGCGCGCCGGCGCCACGACCTCCTGCTTGAAGTAGAGGATGCGGTTGTTGAGCGACTCCTCGGTCTGGCCTTCCTGGCTGTAGACGACGTTGAACTCGTCCTCGAAGACCACCGGAGTGTAGTCGCCGGAACGGGTCGGTGCGGCCTGGGCGATCTTGCGCGAGGCGATGTCGCCGCGGTAGCGGGTCAGGTGGTTCCAGATCACCTCGACGCCGACCTTCGGCATCGGGAAGGGCACCCCCATCAGCGCGCCCCGGATGCCGTTGCCGCCCTCGGCCAGCTCGGCGGTGGTGGCGATCCGCTTCGTGGCGTCGTAGATCCGCTGCGGGTAGGCGGCGCTGCGCCGGGTGGGGTAGACCTTCATCTTGAAGGTGTCGTAGGTCTGGAGCATCGCCTGGTGCCCGGGGGTCAGCTTGCCGGCGTACTGGCTCATGTTGGCGCCCGTGATGGTGAAGAGCACCGCGTCGCTGGCGAACGGATCGGGATGGTGGTCGCCCGGCGAGTAGCCGGCCGGCGGCGCCTTGATCCCGCCGTCCCAGGCCGGGATGCTGCCGTCGGCATTGGCGGCCTTCTCGGCGCCCACCGGGGTCAGGTCGGCGCCCAGGGCGGCCGCTTCTTCCGGCGTCAACTTGGCGGCGGCGGGAAACGAGAGCAGGGCGAGAGCGACGAACGCTCCCGCGACCAGAGAGGCTGTCTTGTTGGCCATGAATGTCTTCTCCATTCTGCCTGGATATTCTGCCTGGATATTCTGCCTAGAACGAGTACTTGACGGTAGCCGACGCGAAGTCACGGTCGCCGATCAGGTTGTAACGGCCGGCGCCGGAGTACATGGTGTAGCTGACGTCGAACTGCCAGGTGTTCTGACGGTCGAAGCCGAGCCCGAGGGTCAGAGCCTTGCGGCCCTCGAGGAAGTTGCCGCCGGGGCCCGGGGAGACGCCGTCGACGTCGTGCTGCCAGGAGAAGCTGGGCGAGACGTTGAAGCCGCCGAAGGCGTTGAGGTAGTCGAGCCGCCCGGCGAGGCGGTAGCCCCAGGAGTCGGCGTCGGCGAAGTGCTCGGGGCCCTCGATCGGCTTGCCGGCGTGGGCGGACGGCCCGAGGTCCGGATTGCCGCTGACGTAGGTGCCCGGGCCCTCGAAGCGCAGCTCGTCCTTGCTCGGCAGGCCGTCGACGTGGGTCAGGGCTCCCTCCCAGACCAGCACGCCCTGGTCGGCGCCGGCCAGCGGGCCGAAGATCTTGGTCAACGTCGTCTGCACCTGGGAGACGTCGAAGTTCCGGGTGCCGGGGACGACGGCGCCGAACTGGCCGCTGAAGTTGCCGAGCTGGTTGAAGGCGGCCAGACCGGCGTTGAAGGGCCCCAGCGCGGCGAAGAGCAGCTCGACGTCGTCCGCCTGCAGCGGCGCGTCCTGGCGATGGGAGATCTCGCCCTGCCAGGCGGTCTTGCCCAGCGTCGTGTTGAAGCTCAGGCCGTAGAGCTTGATGTCCTCGGGATAGGCGAGGAAGTAGCGCGCCGTCTGGGCGTAGGCGTCGGTGGCGAAGGCGGCGACGACCGCCACCCCGTCGCCGCCCGCCAGCGCCGTGTCGACGGCGGCGGTGGCGACGATGCCGGCCTCGGTCTGGCTCAGGCCGGCTCCGACGCCGGCCGCCACGCCCGCGCCGATCGCTGCTTCGCGCCCGGCGCCCTGGGCCAGCGCGCCCAGCGCGGTGCCGCCAGCGACGCCGAAGCCCTGGCCCTTGAGCGCCCCGGCGAGGGTGCCGGTGATGCCGTTGATGGTCGGCAGGCGGCTGTGGTAGTTGATGAAGTAGAGGCCGAACTCGGTGTCGTTGAGCCCCGGGACGAAGATGCGCAGGGCGACGCCGTACTGGCCGTCGTCGCGAGCCCACACGTTGTCGGCGCGGGGCACCCCGAGGAAGGGCCGGTCGGTGAACGGGAAGGTGCGCAGGTCGCCGGAGTCGCCGAACCCGAGGAACACCGTAGTGCCGCCTTCTCCGGCGAAGTCGGAGGTGCTGAAGTAGGAGCCGGGCGGATCGATCTTGGTCCGGCCCCAGTCGTAGAGGTAGAACATCTCGAGCGACGTGTTGGCCGACGTACCGATGGACAGCGAGACCATTCCCTCCGGCAGCAGCGCCTCGCGCAGCTCGGCGCCCGGAACGCGGATGGCGCTGACGTCGACCGGGTTGATGATGTTGATGCCGCCCTGGATGAACGTGCTCTCGCCCCAGCTCAGCACCTGGTCGCCGATGCGCAGCTCGGTCGGCCGGCCTCCGAGGTCGAAGCGCGCCCAGCCGAAGGCGTCGAGCACGTCGGCGCGCTGGCCGACGCGGCTCAAGGCCTCCTCGCTGAGCGGCGTGCGCAGGCGCTCGCCGTCCTCGTTCTCGAAGTCGTAGAAGGCGCGGCCGCGGACGAAGAAGCCGACGTTCTTGTAGTCGACCTCGACCTCGGACGTGACCTTGAACACGTTGCTGGCGATGCCGGTGCCGTAGTTGAGGTTGCCGTCGTCGCCGTTGACCGAGAACGCCCGGCCGCCGTTGGCCAGGCCGATGAGCTCCGGATCGGCGTCGTCGAGTCGATACTGAACGCCCCACGAGATCGTCGTGTCCCACGTTCCGGTGAGGTCACCTCCGCCGAAGCCCACAGCGCCTGCCGGGACCGCCAACAGCAGGGCGGCCACCGCCGGCCACCAGGTCTCTGTCATCCCTTTTCTCATCTCCGCCTCCGTTTTCGCTCCACCGCCTCTCTCTCGCGAGGGAAACGGCGGAAGGAAGATCGCCTCGGGTGAAACGCCGAAGTCGGTTGCCGGGAGAGATCGATTGCCGACGCCTCTCCGGTTGCCCGTTTCCCAGCAGTCTAGGTAGAGCTCAGGGTACCATGCACCGAACGCCGGGGCGGTAAGTCGAGCCACCCGACAAGGTGGTAGCGAGAGGTCCGGCGAGCGGCGGAAGGGGTGAAGGGATGTCCATCGATGCGCGACAGCACCGCAGGGGCGCCGCCGCCACCGCCAGGGCGCCCGTCTTCCGCGCCCGCGGCGTCACGAAGGTCTACCACATGGGGGAGGTCGACGTGCACGCGCTGCGCGGCATCGATCTCGAGCTGTACGACTCGGAGTTCACCGTGCTTCTGGGCCCCTCCGGCAGCGGCAAGTCGACCTTGCTCAACATTCTCGGCGGACTGGACGTGCCGACCGCCGGAACGGTCTTCTACCGCGACCACGAGCTGACGGCGGCCGCGGAGTCGGAGCTCACCCGCTACCGCCGCCGCCACGTCGGATTCGTCTTCCAGTTCTACAACCTCATCCCCGGTCTCACGGCGCGCGAGAACGTCGCCCTGGTCACCGAGATCTCCGCCGAGCCGCTGGCCCCGGAGGAGGCGCTCGCGATGGTCGATCTCGAGGAGAGGATGGACCACTTTCCGGCGCAGCTCTCGGGCGGCGAGCAGCAGCGGGTGGCGATCGCGCGTGCCATCGCCAAGCGGCCGGACGTGCTGCTGTGCGACGAGCCCACGGGCGCTCTCGACATCTCCACCGGCGTCGTGGTGCTGGAGGCGATCGAGCGGGTCAACCGTGAGCTCGGCACCACCACCGCCGTCATCACGCACAACGCCGCCATCGCGCAGATGGCCGACCGCGTCGTGTCGCTGGCTGACGGGCGCATCGCCTCGGTGCGCACCAACCCGGAGAGGCTCGGTCCCCGCGACCTCAGTTGGTAGCCGCCCGGTACCGGAGACGGACGAGAAGGACATGACCGCCATCGACCGCAAGGCGTTTCGCGACCTCTGGCAGATCAAGGGGCAGGCGCTCGCCATCGCGCTGGTCATCGCTTCCGGGGTGGCGATGTACATCATGTCGATCTCCAACTTCGAGTCGCTGCGCGCCAACCAGCGCGAGTACTACGATCGCTATCGCTTCGCCGACGTCTTCGCCGGCGCCAAGCGCGCGCCGCAGAGGCTCGAGAGCCGGATCGCCGCGATCCCGGGAGTGCGCGCGGTGGAGACGCGCGTCGTCGCCGGCGTGACGCTCGACGTCGAGGGGCTGTCCGAGCCGGTGGTCGGGCAGCTCATCTCGGTGTCGGAGCGGGGCGACGGACCGGTCTTGAACGACGTCGCGCTGCTCGCAGGGCGATTGCTCGTCGCGGGCCGCCCCGACGAGGTGCTGGTGCACGAGAACTTCGCCCTCGCGCACGAGATGGGTCCCGGCGACCGGGTCACCGCTCTCATCAACGGCCGCCGCCGCGACCTGACGATCGTCGGCGTCGTGCTGTCGCCGGAGTACATCTACACCGTGCGCCCGGGCGACTTCCTGCCGGACAACGAGCGCTACGGCATCTTCTGGATGAACCGCAAGGCACTGGCCACCGCGTTCGACATGGAAGGCGGCTTCAACGACGTCTCCCTCACCCTGATGCCGGGTGCTTCCGAGCCCGAGGTGATCGCGCGTCTCGACCGGCTGCTGGAGCCGTACGGCGGGCGGGGCGCCATTCCGCGGGCGCTCCAGGTCTCCCACTGGTGGGTCAACGACCAGCTCAACCAGCTGGAGCAGATGGGCAAGGTCGTGCCGCTCCTCTTCCTGGGGGTCGGTGCGATGCTCCTCACCGTGGTGCTCAACCGCATCGTTACCGTCCAGCGCGGCCAGATCGCGGCCCTCAAGGCGCTCGGCTACTCGAACGTCGCCATCGGCCGCCACTATCTGCTGTGGGGCATCGTCGTCTGCGCCGTCGGCGGCGCCCTCGGGGTGGCGGCGGGCATCTGGCTGGGGCGCGAGATGTTGGAGCTGCAGCAGCAGTTCTACCGTTTCCCGACCCTCGACTTCCAGGTCTCCGGCGCCACGATTCTGGGCGCGCTGGCGATCAGCCTGCTCGCCGCGCTCGTGGGGACCCTCTCCGCCGTTCGGCGCGCCGTCCGCCTGCCGCCGGCCGAGGCGATGCGCCCCGAGCCGCCCGGCCACTTCAAGGCCACGCTGGTCGAACGGGTCGGCCTGGGCGGGCTCCTCACCGAGCCGGCGCGGATGATCCTGCGCAGCCTGGAGCGCCGCCCCTGGCGGGCCGTCGCCTCGATCGTCGGAATCGGGCTCGGCGGGGCGATCATGATCGTCGGGATGTTCTCGCTCGACGGCATGGACGAGATGCTGGACGTCCAGTTCAACATCGCCCAGCGGCAGGACATCACCGTCTCCTTCGTGGAGCCGATGTCCGCCGCCGCCGGCTACGAGATCGCCCGCCTCCCCGGCGTCATCCACTCGGAGCCGTTGCGAGCGGTTCCCGCGATGCTGCGCCACGGACACCGATCGCGCCAGGCCGCCATCACCGGCGTCGGCGCCGACGCCCGGCTCAACAGGGTCATCGACGCCTCGCTGAGGCCGGTGCGCTTGCGGGAGGAGGGGCTCATCCTGTCCGACAAGCTGGCCCGCCTGCTCGGCGCCGCGCCGGGAGACTCCGTCACGGTCGAGGTGCTCGAGGGCGCGCGCCCCGTCCGGCAGGTCGTCGTGAGCGACGTGGTCGAAGAGTACATGGGCATGTCGGCCTACATGGAGATCGACGCCTTGCGCCGGCTGATGCGGGAAGGGAAGGTGCTCTCGGGCGCCTTCCTGCAGGTCGACGAGGGGCTGGCGGACGAGCTCTATTCGCGCCTCAAGGCGCTGCCGGCGGTCGCGGGGGTGACCCTCAAGTCGGCGGCGGTCGACAGCTTCAACGAGACGGTCAAGGACATGCTCGCGGTGAGCATCGCCTTCAACGTGCTGTTCGCGGCGATCATCGCCTTCGGGGTGGTCTACAACACCGCCCGCATCACGCTCTCCGAGCGCAATCACGAGCTCGCGAGCCTGCGGGTGTTGGGCTTCACCCGCGCCGAGATCTCGTTCATCCTGCTCGGAGAGCTGGCGATCATCACCCTGGTCTCCGTGCCCGTCGGGCTGGCGCTCGGCTACGGCCTGGCCGCGCTCACGGTGAGCGGCTTCGAGACCGAGGTCTACCGGATTCCGCTCTTGGTCTCGCCGCGCGTCTACGCCTACTCGGCGATCACGGTTCTCGTGTCCGCGGCCATCTCCAGCTTCGTGGTGCGCCGCCGCCTGGACCGGCTGGATCTGATCGAAGTGCTCAAGACGAGGGAGTGACAAGCATGAGTGCTCAACGGCGTTTCTCGAGAAAGCGTGTCCTCGCCTGGGGGCTTCCGGCGGCGGTCGTCGTCCTGCTGATCGCCCTCGCGCTGCGGCCGCAGCAACTCGACGTCGACATGGCCGAGGTCACCCGCGGCGACCTGGTGGTGGCGATCGAGGAGGAAGGGCAGACTCGGGTGCGGGAGCGGTTCGTCGTCTCGGCGCCGCTGGCGGGCAAGCTGCTGCGCGTCGAGCTCGAGCCGGGGGATCCGGTCGTGGCGGGGGAGACCGTCCTCGCCACCTTCCTGCCGCAGGCCCCGACGCTTCTCGACGCCAGGAGTCGGGCCGAGGCCGAGGCGCGGATCCGCTCGGCCCAGGCCATCCTCGAGCAGGCCAAGGCCGAGCAGAAGCGCGCCGACGCCGAGCTCTCTTTCGGCGCGTCCGAGCTGGCGCGCCGGCAGCGGCTGGCCGCAGCCAACGTCATCTCGGAGGAGCTTCTGGAAGAGGCGGAGCTCACCGCCGCGAGCCGCGAGCAGGCGGCAAAGGCAGCCGGGTACGCGGTCGAGAGCGCTCAGTTCGAGCTCGCGCGCGCGCGCGCGGCGCTCGGCGCGGGCGCGGGGCAGGTCTCCGAGCCGATCGAGATCCACTCGCCCGTGGACGGCTCCGTGCTGCGGCGCCTGCACGAGAGCGAGGCGATCGTCGCGGCGGGCGAGCCCCTCATCGAAGTGGGCGATGCCGCCTTGCTCGAGATCGTCTCCGACCTGCTCTCCTCCGACGCGGTGCGTGTCCGCCCCGGTCAGCGCGTTGTCATCGAGCAGTGGGGGGGCGACCGGCCCTTGAACGGCGCCGTACGCCGCGTCGAGCCCTACGGCTTCACCAAGATCTCGGCCTTGGGGGTCGAGGAGCAGCGGGTGAACGTCGTCATCGACATCACCGACCCGCACGACGTCTGGTCGACCCTGGGCGACGGCTACCGGGTCGAGGTCGCGATCGTCGTCTCGGAGACGGAAGACGTCCTCGTGGTGCCCACGAGCAGCCTCTTCCGGCAGGGCGACGGGTGGGCGGTGTGGGCGGTCGAGCAGGGCCGGGCCGTGCGGCGCGAAGTGGAGGTCGGCGCGCGCAACGGACTCGAGGCCGAGGTCTCCGGAGGGCTCGGCGAGGGCGACCGGGTGATCGTCCACCCCAGTGACGCGGTGGGCGAGGGAGCGCGCGTCAGGCCCAGGGGCCCCTAGACGCGGGCCGTCGTGGCGCGACCCACGCGGCGAGGAACGGGTCTCGGAGCTCGGAAGTCCGTCAACGGTACACGCCGCCACGTTGGGCGATGTCCAGGACCAGCACTGCCCGATCGTCATCGGCGATGCGATAGACGATTCGCAGGGAGCCCACGCGCAGCGCGCGATGCCCGCTCAGGGGACCGGCGAGGGGCTTCCCGGAGGTCGGGTCTCCGCCGAGGCGATCGAGCGCGCGATCGATTCGCTCGAAGAGACGACGGTCGCTGCGAGCGAGCCTGAGGTAGCTCTTCCTGGCGTGGCTGGACAGCCTAAGGGAGGCCAGCGGACAGCTCCCGGCGCACATCCTCCAGGGTGTGGCCACCGCCGCCGGAGAGCTCTTCGTCCGCCTCTACGAGCCTCTTGACCAGGGTCTTGTCGGAGAGAATCTCCAGGGTCTCCAGGAGGCCGTCGAACTCCTCGGAGGACAGCAGCACCGCCTCGGCGCGTCCCCGCCGGGTGATCACGAACCGGTCGAAGTGCTCGTGTGCCCGCGCCAGCAGCTCGGACAGGCGGGGCCTCATCTCGGTCAGCGATAGGGTCTCGGTGGCCACGGTCACCTCCGGCTCAAGTGTACATGATCGCGTAAAGATTCCTACGGAAAGATTCCAGGTGGAACGGTGCTCGGCGTCGAGCATCGAGCCCCGGTCTTGGGCCTCCACGAGACAGACGGCATCGAGCCACGGAATCTCGCGGGAGCGCGTCGCCAACCGGGTCGCCGGCCCTCAGTTCCGCAGCGGCTTGCCCGTCTTGAGCATGTGCTCCATGCGGGCTTGCGACTTCTCCTCGCCGGCCAGGGAGACGAAGGCTTCGCGCTCGAGGTCGAGGAAGACCTGCTCCTCGACCGGCTGCATGCCGTCGCCGCGGTCGCCGGCCGTCAGGACCCGGGCGAGCTTCTTGGCCACCAGGGCGTCGTGCTCGGAGATGGTCCCGGCCTTGAGGAAGTTCTCGACGGCGATCTCGATCGCCAGCCGGCCGCCTTCGCCCGGCGGGACGAGCTCGGGCGGCGCGGGCGGGGCGTAGCCGGCCGCGAGAGCGAGCACCTCCTGCTTGGCGCGGGCGATGAGGTGGTCGCGGGAGAGGACGATGGGGCTGTCCGGGCGCAGGTACCCGAGCTCGACGGCCTCGTGGGCCGAGGTCGAGACCTTGGCGAAGGCGATGGTCTCGAAGGCCTGCTGCACCGCCGCCATGGGGCCGATCGTGCGCGGCGGCAGGCGCTCCGAGAGGTGGGTCAGCAGGCGCAGGTTGCCGCCGGCGCCGGGGATGAGGCCGACGCCGACCTCGACGGCGCCGCAGTAGAGCTCCGCCAGCGGGACCACCCGGTCGCAGCAAGCGGCCATCTCGAAGCCGCCGCCCAGGGTGACGCTGAAGGGCGCCGCGACGACCGGGAACGGGGCGTACTTGACGGCCTGGGTGAGCGCCTGGAAGGTGCGGGAGACCTCCTCGATCACCTCGAACCGCCGGGTCCTGGCCAGCTCGAGGATGAGCGCCAGGTTGGCGCCGGCGCAGAAGTGGACGCCCTCGTGGGAGATGACGAGGCCCCTGAGGCCGCGCTTCGCGACCTCCTCGAGCGAGCCGGCGAGGATGTCCAGGATGCCGCCGTCGACGGGGTTGAACTCGGGCTGCAGCGCCGAGTGGAGCTCGACGCAGCCGACGCCGTCACCCAGGTCGACGAGCGAAGCGCTCCAGTTGCGCAGGATCTCGCCGCCGGCCGCCTTGCAGTCGTCGAGCCGGATCGTCCCGGGCGCCGCCGGCACCGGCAGCATCTCCCGGCTGGCGAAGTCGAAGACCTCGCGCGCCGGCCGGCCATTGCGGCGGTAGAAGGACTCGCGGCCGCCGGCCAGCAGGCTGCGCACCACCTCCGGAACCGCCTTGCCCTCGCGCTCCATGCGGGCGACCGACTTGCCGACGCCGAGGGCGTCCCAGGTCTCGAACGGGCCCAGCTGCCAGCCGAAGCCCCAGCGGATGGCGCGGTCGACGTCGACGATCGAGTCCGAGACCTCGCCGAGGCGGTTGGCGGCGTAGGAGAGGGTGCCGATGACCAGCTCCCAGGCGAACTTGCCGGCGCGGTCCGGGTTGTAGACGAGGGCCGCGAGCCGTTTGCCGACGTCGGTGTGGCGGCGCGCCACGCCGATGCCGTCCATGCGCGGTTTGCTGAGGGGGCGGTAGTCCAGGCTCTCGAGGTCGAGGGCCAGGATCTCCTTGCCCTCCTTCTTGAAGAAGCCGGCGCCGCTCTTCGCGCCGAGACGCTCGCTCTCCAGCAGCCCCGCCAGCACCGGCGGAATCCGGAAGATCTCGCGACTCTCGTCGGCGGTGCACTTCTCGTGGGCCGTCTTCGTCACGAAGGCGAGCGTGTCGAGGCCGACGACGTCGGCGGTGCGAAACGTGGCCGACTTCGGCCGGCCCATCACCGGACCGGTGATGGCGTCGACCTGCTCGACGGTCAGCCGCATCTCGCGGGTCAGCTCGAGCGCGAGCATCATGCCGTAGACGCCGATCCGGTTGGCGATGAAGTTGGGCGTGTCCTTGGCGTGGACGATGCCCTTGCCCAGCGTGCGGCCGATGAGCTCGCTCGCCCGCGAGATCGCCTCGTCCCCGGTCTCGGCCAGGGGCACGAGCTCCACCAGGCGCATGTAGCGCGGCGGGTTGAAGAAGTGGGTGACGAGGAAGCGCCGCCGCGTGGCGGGCGACAGCGCCGCGCCGAGCTCCCGGGCCGACAGGCCGGAGGTGTTCGAGCTCAGGAGTGCGCCGTCCGCGAGCCGCGGCTCGATCTTGCCGTAAAGCTCCTGCTTCCAGTCGAGCCGCTCGGCGATGGCCTCGATCACCCAGTCGCACTCGCCGAAGCGATCGAGGTGCTCGTCGTAGTTGGACGGGACGACGCTCTTGGCGAAGCGCTGGTGGAAGAAGGCCGCCGGCTTGGCGTTGCGCGCCCCTTCGAGGCCCTTCTCCGCGAGCTCCTGATCGAGGTCGAAGAGGTAGACCTTCAAGCCGGCGCCCGCAAACAGCGCCGCCAGTTGCGCGCCCATGACGCCGGCGCCGCAGACTCCGACGGTCTTGATCTCGCCCATGATCAGCCCCTTTCGATGACGGTGGCGATCCCCTGCCCGGTGCCGATGCACATGGTCGCCAGCCCCCGCTTCGCGCCCTTCTGCTCGAGGACGTTGACGAGCGTCGTCAAGATGCGCGCGCCCGAGGCCCCCAGCGGGTGGCCGAGCGCGATCGCACCGCCGTGGACGTTCACTTTCGCGGGGTCCCAGCCGGTCTTCTTCAAGACGAAGAGCGACTGGGCGGCGAACGCCTCGTTGAGCTCGATGAAGTCGATCTCGTCGGCCGTCAGACCGGCGCGCGCGAGCGCCTTCTCGCTGGCCGGGATCGGGCCCATGCCCATCCGCCGCCAGTCGACGCCGGCGACCGCGCGGGACACCAGGCGCGCCCGCACCGCGAGGCCGTGGCGGGCGGCAAACGCGTCGCTGCAGACGATGAGCGCCGCGGCGCCGATCGAGATCGGGCTCGAGGTGGCCGCGGTGACCGTGCCGGTGGCGAGGAAGGCGGGCGGCAGCGAGCGGATCTTCTCGCGGTCGGGCTCGCGGGGGCCCTCGTCGCGGTCGGCCGCCGAGCCGTTCCTCTGGATGGGCACCACCTCGCCGTCGAACCTGCCCTCGCGCCACGCCGCGAGCGCCTTCTCGTGCGAGCCGATCGAGAACTCCTCCTGCTCGCCGCGCGAGATGTCGAGCTCCGAGGCGAGGATCTCGGCGGTCTCGCCCATGCCGATGTAGTAGTCCATGTCCTTCAGCTTGCGGTGGAACGACGGGTTGAAGCCGCCCATCGGGATGGCGAACATGTCCTCCACTCCGACGGCGATGCCGCACTCGGCGTCGCCGGCGAGGATCGCCTGGGACAGCTGGTGGACGGCGTCCATCGACGAGCCGCAGAAGCGGTTGACGACCTTGCCTCCCGACCCGAGCGGGATGCCGGCCAGCAGCGCGACGCCGCGCGCCATCAGCATGCCCTGCGTGTTCTCGGGGAAGGCGCAGCCCAGCACGACGTCGTCGATCGCCGAAAGCGGCAGATCCGGCTGCCGGTCGAGGAGCGCCTTGACTACCTGGGCGGCGAGCTCGTCGGCCCGGATGCCGACCAGCTTGCCCTTCTTGACTCCCATGGGGCTGCGAACCGCGTCGACGATGACGCTCGTCTGCGCTTCCGGGGTGTGGGCCATGCTGTTCTCTCCTAGTCGAATCGGTAACGCCCGTGGTGGTAGAGGTCGTCCGTCAGGCGATGGACCTCGGCCACCGGATCGAAGGGCAGGTGAAGGGCGTTGACCTCGGCGTCGAGCTGCTCGACGAACGAGGGCGCGAAGCCGCCGGCCAGCAGGACGGGGCGGAGGCGGAAGGCGATCCGCCAGACCTCTTCCAGGCAGCAGGCGACGGTCAGCCGGGCGAGCGCCCGGTAGCCGGCGTCGGTGGCGGCCGCTGCTCCCAGCTGGCGGATCCGGTGGATCGCCGAGGAAGCGGCGAACCAGGCGATGACGAGGTCGGCCAGGTCCTCACCCACCACCTGGGCGTTGCGCAGATCCTGGCCGTAGGTCGAGATGGCCTCGAACAGCAGCTTCACGGCCACCCGGCGCGCCCGATCGAGCGCCGCCAGCTCCCAGCCGAGGAAGCCGTCGGCCTGGGGAGCGGGCACCCGCCAGGCCTTCTCGGCGTCGCGCAGCGGCAGCTCCTCCATGAGGGCCTTCTTCAGGTAGTAGCCGTAGATCACCATGCGGTTGATCTCGTTGGTGCCCTCGAAGATGCGATCGATGCGCGTGTCGCGGAACACCGCCGCCAGCGGGTACTCCTCGGAGAAGCCGTTGCCGCCGTAGACCTGGATGCCCTGGTCGGAGATCCGGAACAGCGACTCGGAGCCGAGGATCTTGGAGATCGACGCCTCGATCGCGTACTCCTCGAGGGCCGCCATCGCCTTGCGGTTGTAGTCGGGGTCGGCGTCGTCGAGCTGGGCGATCCTGGCGTCCATCAGGCCGACCGTGCGGTAGATGACGCTGTCGAGGGCGTAGGTCTCGACCACCATCCTGGCGAGCTTCTTGCGGATGGCCTCGAAGAAGGCGATCGGCTGGCCGAACTGCAGGCGCTCGAGCGCGTAGGCGGTGACGAGATCGGTCACCAGCTTGCAGGCCCCGAGGTCCGCGGCGCCGAGCTTGAACCGCCCGATGTTGAGGACGTTCAGAGCGATGGAGCCGCCGTCGCCCGGCCGGCCGAGGAGGTTGTCCTTCGGCACCCGCAGGTCGTCGAGGAAGAGGCTGACGGTGGAGGAGCCCTTGATCCCCATCTTCTTCTCTTCCTCGCCGACGGTCAGCCCCGCGCTGCCGCGCTCGACGAGGAAGGCGGAGAGCTCCTGGCCGTCGATCTTGGCGAAGACGGTGTAGAGATCGGCCCAGCCGCCGTTGGTGACGTAGATCTTGGTGCCGTTGAGCAGCCACGACTCGCCGTCCGCGGACAGGGTGGCCGTGGCTTTCAGGCTCAGCGCGTCGGAGCCGGCGTCGGCCTCGGTCAGCGCATAGGCGGCCAGCCACTCGCCCGTAGCGAGCTTCTGCAGGTACTTCGCCTTCTGCTCTTCGCTGCCGAAGAAGACCAGCGGCAGCGTGCCGATGCCGGTGTGGCAGGAAAAGGTGACGATCCACGACGCGGCGCCGCACAGGGTCAGCGCCTCGACGGCGAGCGCCGAGGTCGTCTTGTCCATCTGCATGCCGCCGTAGCTCTCGGGCACGTCGATGCCGGTCAGCCCCAGCGCGCCAACCTCGCGCAGGAGCGTGCGGGTGAGCTTCTCGTCGTGGAACCCGAGCTCCTCCTGGTGCGGCCGGATCCGCTCGACGGCGAACGCCCGCACCATCTTGTCGATCTCCCGCTGCTCTTCCGAGAAGCGCTCGCGGCAGAAGATCTCCGGGGCGACCGGCGTCACGAGGAAGCCGCCGCCCCTGGCTGCGGCGGCCGCCGGGCCGGGTGCCGGCCGGCTCGTCCCTGGTCGTCCCGCCGCATCCACCGCGGCGGATGCCGGTTCCTTTGCCTCGCTGACCACCACGGTTCACCCCCTGTCGTAGAGTCGATCTGTCGTAGGGCTGGTCCCGAAACGGGCGCGCGACGACTTGCCGCTGCGCGGCATGAAGTCTAGCACGGATTGCCGCACTGCGGCTATCCTCGCGGGCGGCGGCTCAGGGCGAGGTCGCGGGCTTCGCGTCGTGACCGCCGCGCAGCAGCCAGACCCCGACGCCGAGGGTCCACAGCGACTGCCCCAGGACGACGAGCAGCATCCCGTGCACGTCCAGCCGCAGGTAGCCGGCGACCAGGCCGGCGATGGGCACGAGCGCGATCGGCACGCCGAGGGCGCCGAGTCCGCGCAGCAGTCCGTGGCGGCCCAGCATGACGAGCGACCAGAAGAGGATCCCTGCCGACATCGCCACGGCGCCTGTCTTGGCCAGGGCCTGATTGGCGGCGTGGGCGAGGTGAAAGGCCGGGAGGGCGGCCTCCATCTCGGCAGGCGTCGCGTCCACGTAGCGCTGGGCCATCCCCGAGACGACGAAGCCGCTCACGAGCGCCGCGCCCACCATGCAGACGACGCCGATCGAATACGCGACCGCGCCGGCGCGCACCCGGCCGCTCTGCCAGCCGAGCCGGCCCGCGACGGTGAAAAAGCCGATCAGCGTCGCGATCGCAAGGGCGATGAGCGCGCCGTGGACCACGGCCGAGACTCCGGCCTCGTGGCTCATCTGGCGCAGGCGCTCGGCGGTGCCGGACCCGCCGGTCGACGGATGATGGGCCATCGCGAAGACGGAGAGAAGCGGCGCCAGGACCAGCGTGAGTCCCGACCAGAAGCTGGCGCGGGAGTCGCCGCCGGCGGTGGCGGGGGTCGCCTCAGACATCGCCGGAAGGTGGCCGTGGCGGGGCCGGCCCGGCGGGGCCGACGCGGCGGTCGGAAGCGGCCAGCTGCGCGTAGATGTCGAGACAGCGGGCCACGTGATCGCGCCAGCCGTCCTCCTCGGGAAACGACTCGAGCGGCGGGATCGGGTCGCTGTCGGGCTTGATGCCGGCGCTCGCGAGCACCTCGCCATAAAGGTGACGGTGGCGACCGCCGAGGTTGTCGAGCTCGACCTCGGGGCAGGGCCGCCATTCCAGCATCGCGGGCGAGAACTCGAGTCCGAAGTGCGCGAAGACCTGCGGAAAGACCTCGCCTGGCTGGTTGCGGAAGTCCGTCGAGTCGACCAGGACGTGGGGGATGCCGGCGTCGCGGCACCATTCGATCTGCGTCCGCCACAGCTCCCAGCCGGACTCGATCGCGGGAAACAGCGGGCTGTCGCCGACCTCGAGCTTCTTCGCCATGCGGGAGGCGATGTTGAGCCGTGGATCGCGCATGAGGAACACGAGGGGCTTGGTGGCCAGGGCGGCGAGGAGGGGGAATCGCGCCCCGACCTGGTAGGGCATCTCCTTGATCACGAGCGCCCGCCCTTCGCCGTCGCCGCGGGTCGACTTCAGCAGATCGAGGTCGAGCGGCGCCTGCATCTTGGCCACGACGTCCGCCTGGTCCCGTCCCATGTAGTAGGTGGTCTCGAACGGCTCGTGACAGTAGAAGCGGACGGTCGGCTGCTCCCAGAACACCCTGGCGAATGCCGTCGAGCTGCACCGCGGCGGGGAGACGATCGCGTAGATCGCGGAATGCCGGTCCCGGATCTCGGCGAAGCAAGGGGGCAGCTCGGCTCTCTGCACGGTGGCGGCACCCTACCAGACGAAGAGGCGTGGGCGATTCGAGGATCTCGAGGTGCCGGCAGCCCGCGGCCTCTAGCCTCGAGGCGAGGCCTTGGCCTGGCGGATGCGCTTGGCCAGCTCCTGCCCGATGCCGGTGAGCAGCTTGTGACTGATGGCCGGGTGCTGCTGTTCGAGCTGTTCGAGGGACTGCCGGCTGAGGCGGAAGCAGGTGAGGTTCCCCCTGGCGACCGCCCTGGCGGAGCGCGGCTTGCCGTCGAGGATCGCCATCTCGCCACAGAGCGTTCCCGGGCACAAGGTGGCAATGAGCGTGGCCCGAGCCTCCTCGCCGCGACTGGTCTGCCGACCCTGGAGGAACAGGTCGATGCGGGCTTTGACGATGCAGTAGACGTGCTCGCCGGGGTCGCCCTGGTCGAAGATCGGCTCGCCGTCCGCATACTCGACGCGAGCGCAGGTTCCGGCGAAGGTCGCGAGCTCGTCGGGCCTCATCTCTCCGAGGGCGTCCACCTGCCCTAAGTCGAGCTCGACGTCGTATCGATCCTCCCCCAGGAGCCGGTCCAGAAGGCGGTCCTCGGTCTCGCCGAGGGCCTCGTCGATCGCGCCGAACCACGACCTGCACTCGCCGGTGTCGGCAAGGCCGTAGTCCAGCAGCGAGCGACCGGTGCCGGCCGCGGGATCGACGGAGCTGAACACGATCGCCTTGCCCTTTTCCCGCGCGATGTCGCCGAGTCTGGCCAGCAGCTTGGCTCCGGTGCTGTCGAGGTCGGTCACCCGGGCGAAATCCAGGATCACCCACTCGACGTCGCTCGCGATCGACTGCTCGACGATGGCCGCCAGGCTGTCGGTGGCGCCGAAGAAGAGCGATCCCTCGAGCTCGAAGACCTCGATGCGATGGCCTTCGGCGTCGAGGAGCGCGAACTCGGCCCGACTGCGGTCGAACATCGAGCGCACCTCTCGCGCCGTGTAGCGGGAGCGGATGGTCCGTTTGCTCATTCTGTAGACGAAGGAGAAGATCGACGCGACGATCCCGACTCCGACGCCCTGGAATACCCCGACCTGCACCATCACCACCATGACGACCAGCACCAGGACCAGGTCGAGGGCGATGCTGGAGCTGCGCTGGCCTTTGCGCAGCAGCTTGGCGACCAGCCCGAGACTCCAGCGATCGACGGTCGCGTAGGCCAGGGTGACCAGGGTGCCGGCGAGCACGACCACCGGGATGCCGCCGATCACGGGGCCCAGGAAGAGGAGCACCGAGAGCGCGAAGGCGCCGACCACGAATCGCGAGCGCAGGGTCCTGCCGCCGTTCTGATAGGACGCCAGGGGCTGGCCGGAGTATCCGGCGACGGCGACTCCGCCGAAGAGGGCGTTGACCATGTTGCCGCAGCCCTGGGCGACGAGCTCCTTGCTGGTGTTGGAACGGCCGTAGGTGACGTTGTCGATCGTCACCGCGCCCAGCAGGGTGCGCAGTGAGCTGACGACGGCGACTCCGAGGGCCAGGGGCACGAGAGCGACAACCGTCGAGAAGAAGCCCGTCTCACCGAGCAGGGAGACGAACTCGAGGCCGAAGCCGGGCTTCGGGATGCTGAACGGGATGGAGCCGATGAGCGGGCCCAGGGAGTCGCGGTACCCCGCGACGGCGAGGGCCCAGTAGAGCCCGGTGCCGATGCCGATGCCGAACGCCGGACCCGGAATCGTGCGGACCAGCTTCGGTCCCAGCATGATGGCGGCGGCGGTGACGACCCCGGTGAGCAGCGTCAGCGGCTGGAAGCCGTCGCGAACCGCGGTCAGGTCGAAGAGGGAGGTTTCCTTGGCGAGCCCCGCCAGCGGGCGGATCTGGCCGAGGAAGATGAGGATGGCGATGGCGTTCGCCAGGCCGGCGACGACCGGGTAGGGGATGTACTTGGCGAGATCGCCGAACTTCGAGAGGCCGAACACGGCCTGGAAGGCACCGGCCAGAAAGACGATGAAGAAGAGGAGCACCAGCACCCTGCCCACGATCTCCTCGGGGCTTCCGGTGGTCGTCTGGGAGACGAGAAGGGCGACCGCGGACGACAGCATGAGGGACGACATGGCATAGGGGCCGGTCGACATGATGCTCACCCCGCCGAGGAACGCTCCGACGAGGTTGGCCAGAGCGAGGGCGGTGAGCCCCGCGATCACGCCGAAGGAAACGTACTCCGGACCCAGCCCGACGAAGACGATGGCGCCATAGGCCATGGCCTCGGGAAGGGAGAGGATGCCGGCGACGACGCCCCCGACGACGTCGCCCTTGATGGTGGCATCCGCGGGTCTCTCGCTCACTTCCGCTCCTTTTGGGCGGAGTGTACGTCGAAACGGGTCGGGCAGGCCGCGCGCGCGGGGAGCCCCCCTAGCCGTGGGTCCGCTCGAACTCCCGCATCAGCTCCACGAGTCGATCGACGCTCTCGAGGGGCATGGCGTTGTAGATCGAGGCGCGGATTCCGCCGACCGAGCGATGGCCTTTGAGATTGGTCATGTCGGCCTCCTTCGCCGTCTCGAGGAAGCGGCTCTCGAGCTCCTCGCTGGGCAGGCGGAAGGGGACGTTCATCAGCGAGCGGCTGGCGACCTGGGCGGTGCCACGATAGAAGTCGCCGGCGTCGATCAGGTCGTAGAGCCTGGCCGCCTTTTCGGCGTTGCGCCGGGCCATGGCCTCGAGGCCGCCCTGCCGCTCGAGCCACTGGCAGGCGAGGCCGACGACGTAGATCGACCAGCAGGGCGGCGTGTTGTACAAGGAGCTCTTGGCGGCGTGGGTGCGGTAGGCGAGCATCGTCGGCAGGCTCTCCGGCGCCCGCTCGAGCAGGTCCTTGCGCACGATGACCAGTGTGACGCCCGCCGGCCCGAGGTTCTTCTGGGCGCCGGCGTAGATCAAGCCGTAGCGGGCGACGTCGATGGGGCGGCTCAAGATGTCCGACGACATGTCGGCGACGAGTGGCACGTCGCCGGCTTCGGGCTCGCTTCGCCACTGGGTTCCGACGATCGTGTTGTTGGACGTGAAGTGGACGTAGTCTGCCTCGCCGTCGAGGTCGAGGTCGGAAGCGGCGGGAATCCGGTCGAAGCCGGTCCCCTCGCTGCTGCCCGCGGCGCGCGCGCCGCCCTCTTTCACGGCCTCTTTGAGCGCCTTCTGGGACCAGGGGCCGGTGAGGACGTAGTCCGCCTTGCGGGCCGGATGCATCAGGTTCATGGGGACCATGCTGAACTGGAGGCTCGCGCCTCCCTGCAGGAAGAGGACCGCGTAGTCCTCGCCGATCCCCACGAGGGAGCGCAGGCTCGCGATCGCGCCCTGGTGGATCGCGTCGTAGTGCGGCGAGCGGTGGCTCATCTCCATGACGGAGAGGCCGGCGCCTTTGTAGTCGACGAGATCCCGCTGCGCCTCTTCGAGAACCTCGAGGGGAAGCACGGCCGGGCCGGCGCTGAAATTGATGATGCGATGGGTCATGTGAGTTTCGCTCCCAAGTGATGTTCGAGTGCGCCGCCCGGCCAGGAGTCGCCGGGAACCGGCGGGTCGGGTCAGAGGCTGCGCGACGTGACGGCCAGGACGTGGTCCGACGAGACGCGCACCTCGGCGAGCACGGCGTCGTCGGGCTCCCGGTCCAGTCGCAGACGGGCGCTCGCCGCCTCGGCGCCGTCGAAGACGATGTTCTCCACCTCCTGCACGTTGATCTCGGCGGCGCGCAGGACGTCGAGCACCCCGGCGAGGGCGCCGACGCGATCCCGGTGGCGAACCACCAGCAGATGGGTCGCGGGCGTCTTCTGCGCCAGGTTCACGCAATTGGGCACGTGCCCCGCCTCCTGGAACTCGCGGACGATCCTGATCACCTCCTCCGCGACGGCCTCCTGGGCCTGGGCGGTGGAGGCGCCGATGTGGTGGGAGCCCTGGACTCCGGGCAGGGAGAAGATCCCGGGCTCGAGCCGGCCCTCCCCGCCGGCCGGCTCGCCCGCGAAGACGTCGAGGGCCGCCCGGATGCCCCGGGTCTCGATCTCCCGGGCGAGAGCCTCCTGGTCGACGACCCCGTCGCGACTGGTGTTGATGACCAGGGCTCCCTCCGGCAGCGCCGCCAGGACCTCGGCGCCCACCAGATGCCGGGTGTCGTCGTTGAGCGCCAGGTGCACGCTCAGGACGTCGCAGCGACCGGCCACCTCCACCGGGCTGGCCGCGTGGCCGACGCCGAGCTCCTCGGCCCTGCGGGGCGTCAGGGAGCGGCTCCAGGCCACGACGTCGATGCCGAAGGCGCGCGCCCGCCGCACCATCTCCTGGCCGATCCGCCCCATTCCGAGCAGGCCGAGCGTCGTGCCGTACACCCCCCTCGCCTTGGCGTACTCCTTCTTGTTCCAGATCCCGGCGCGCAGATCGACAGCGCCGTCGACGAGCCGGCGATCCATCGCGAGAAGATGGGCGAAGGCCAGCTCGGCCACGGCGATCGAGTTCTTGCCGGGACAGTTGGCGACGTGGATCGCCCGGCGCGAGGCGCCCTCCACGTCGATGGTGTTGAACCCGGCCCCGGCTCGGATCACCAGGGCGAGGTCGGGCGAGGCGTCGAGGTGGCGGGCCTCGACGCGGGTGCTGCGGACGACGAGGATCTCCGGCCGGCCGCGCCGCAGCTCGTCCGCGAGCGCCTCTTCCTTGAGGTCCGGGTCGCTCGCGACCTCGAGCCCGAGGTCTCGCAGGCGAGCGAGGCCCGTCTCCGGGAACTTGTCCGCAATCAGGATCTTCATCGTCGGGGTCTCCTCAGAACTCGTGGACGAGCAGTCCGGAGCGCAGCTTGGGCTCGAACCAGGTGGACTTGGGCGGCAGGACAAGGCCGGCGTCCGCCACCGCCAGCAGCTCGTCCACGCTGACCGGAAACAGCGAGAACGCCAGGCCGTCACCGCGCTCCCGCACCCTCCGCTCGAGCTCGCCGGTGCCGCGGATCCCGCCCACGAAGTCGACGCGCGTCGACGTCCGGGGATCGTCGATGCCCAGCAGGGGTCCGAGCACCAGCTCCTGGAGGATGGCCGCGTCGAGCGAGTCCACCGGGTGATCGGCGGCAAGGGCCTCGCGGGGGGCTTCGAGCCCGTACCACTCGCCGCCGAGAAAGAGGGAGAAGGCGCCCTTGCGGTCCGGGCTCGGCGCCCCGCCGGACGTCACCTTCATGACCTTCCCCAGCCGCTCGAGGAACTCCTCCCGGGTGGCCCCACCGAGATCGTGGACGACGCGGTTGTAGGGCAGGATCTCGAGCTGCTCCCCGGGGAAGAGCGCGGCGAGGAAGAAGTTGGCCTCGTCCTCGCCGCTCGAGCCCCCGGCCCGCTCGCGTCGCGCCGCCCGGGCGCGGCTCGCCGACGCGGCGCGATGATGCCCGTCGGCGACGTAGAGCGCGGGAACCTCCCGGAACGCCTCCTCGAGCTCGGCAGAGTCCGGGACCTTCCACACCGCATGGGCCACCCCGTCGTCGGCCACGAAGTCGTAGAGGGGCGCCGTGGTGGACGTCACGGCGGCGACCGCCGCATCGATCCGCGGGGTGCCGCGGTAGGTCAGGAACACCGGTCCGGCATGGGCGGAGAGCGTCAGGGCGTGGCGGGTGCGGTCGTCCTCCTTGTCCGGCCGGGTCTTCTCGTGCTTCTTGATGAGGTCCCGGTCGTACTCGTCGACGGAGGCGCACCCGACGACTCCGATCTGGGCGTGGTCGCCCATGATCTGGCGGTACAGGTAGAGCGCGCGCGCGTCGTCGCGGACCAGGCTTCCTTCCGCGAGCAGCCGCGCGAGAGCCCGCGGCGCCTGCGCGTAGACCTCGTCGTCGTGGACGTCCGTCTCCGGCGGCAGGTCGATCTCGGGACGGACCACGTGGAGAAAGCTGTAGGGATTGCCCGCGGCGAGAGCGCGGGCCTCGGCGGTGTCGACCACGTCGTAGGGAACGCTGGCGACCTTCGAAGCCAGGTCGGGCCGGGGGCGCAAGGCGCGAAACGAACGAAGCTCTGCCAAGGGAACGACCTCCTCCTGTCGCGGTATGTCCACCGTCTCCGGCGGAGTGGAGCCCCCATTCTAATCCGCCGCCGCCCGCGCCTCCGGCGGGCCGCGCGCCGGGGTCGCCTACTACTGGTCGGCGGTGAACTTCGATCGCGGCGTGGGGCGCTCGAGGTGATGGCCGTGCGGGCCCATCTCGCGGCGGCGCAGCGCCCAGGCGAAGACCAGGCCGAAGAGGCTCAGGGCCCCGAACATCCACAGCATCGGCAGGTAGCCGCCGGGGTTGTCGGCGCTGGCGCCGCTCGCGTCGTTGAGCCCGCCGGCGGCGAGGTTGAACACCGTCAGGCCGATGTTCTGGAGCATCGTCATCAGCCCATAGGCGGTGCCGAGCTGGCTGGGCTTGACGAGATAGGTCACGGCCGGCCACATGACCGCCGGGACGAGCGAGAAGGCGACGCCGATGAGCACCGTCGACACCCACAGGTCGAGCCGGGTGTGGCCGAGGACCGGGAAGACGAGGAAGAGCAGCAGGGTGCCGCCGGTCATGAGCAGCGCCCGGTGGCCGATCTTGTCGGCGAGGAGCCCGAAGAGCGGGGTGGCGAAGATGGCGGCCAGGAAGACGTAGCCGTTGATCGTTCCCGCCTCCTGGAGCGTGAGCCCGTGGGCGTGCTGGAAGTACTTGATGGCGAACGTGCTGCGGAACGGGAAGATGACCGAGTAGAAGGTCACGCAGAGGCCCACGACGTACCAGTAGGAGCGGTCGAAGTGCACGAGCTCGCGCCACACGACGCGGTCCGGCGGCGCGGGGCGCTCGAGGCTGTAGCGGCGCTCCGTGGCGCGCTCGAAGACGAGGTAGCCGAGCGCGGCGAGCAGCGCCACGGCCGCGAGCCCCGCCGCCAGCACGAGCGGCGGCTGCCAGCCCTGGTCGTACAGGGTGCGGGCCCAGGTGGGGGACATGTCGGCGGCGTAGGAGCCGGCGCGGGCGATCGAGAGATTGACCCCGAACGCGAAGCCGAGCTGGCGGCCGACGAACCACTGCCCGAGGGTCGTCGTGATGGCGACGATCATCGACTCGGCGCCGAGGCCGAAGATCAGCCGGCCGACGGCCATCACCGCGAACTGCGAGGAGAGCGCCGTGACCAGGGCGCCCACGAGGCAGATCGCGGTGAACGCAAAGGTGGCCCTCCGGGTGCCGATGCGATCGACGATGATGCCGCCGACGAGCACCATGAGGATGTTGGGGAAGCTGTAGATGGCGTTGAGCGTGCCGATCTGGGTGTCGGTGAAGCCCAGGAGCCGCTGGAGGTGGTCGGCCAGCGGGCCGATCGAGTCGTAGACGTAGTAGTTGCCGAACATCGCGACGCTGACCAGGACGAGGACCGTCCACCGCGCGCTCGCGGGGGGCGGCGCGGCGGCCGGGGAAGGCGCTCGCTCGGTGGGCTCGACGTCGCCGCTCATGTTCAGCTCCTCGATCTCCGTTCGGGTGGAATGGGGCTTACTCTATGTCAGCCGCAGGTGGAGCGCGCCGCGATCTCCGTTAGACTCGGGATTCCTGGTTGTCTGGCCCAGCCGCGATCCATCCGCGACCGGCTGCCGGTCGCGTCCCGATACTTCGAACCCGCGAGGAGGGAGGATCATGCGAAGACCGCTAGGTAGAGGCACTCCGCTGATTGGCGCACTGGCCGTCATGGTCGCGGCGGGCGCTGCCGCGAATGCCAAGGTCGAGGGCGACACCATCGTGCTGGGCGCCGCCGTGTCGCTGACGGGCAAGTACTCGACCAACGGCAAGAACACCCAGGACGGCTACGACCTCGCCGTCGCGCGGGTCAACGAGCTGGGGGGCGTCCAGGTCGGCGACACGTCGTACAAGCTCGAGGTCGTCTACTACGACGACGAATCGACGCCGGCGCGAGCGGCCCAGCTGGCCGAGCGCCTCATCAACCAGGACGGCGTCAAGTTCCTGCTCGGGCCCTACAGCTCGGGCCTGACCAAGGCCATCGCGCCGGTCACGGAGAAGTACAAGATCCCGATGGTGGAGGGCAACGGCGCGTCGCTGTCGCTCTTTACCGAGGGCTACCGGTACCTCTTCGCGACCCTGACGACGACGCAGTTCTATCTGCGCGAGGCGGTGAACCTCGCGGCCGCGACCGCCGAAGCCGCCGGCCGCAGCCCGGCCGACCTCAAGGTGGCCATGGCGTTCGAGAACGATCCCTTCAGCCAGGACATCCGGGCCGGCGTCACCGAGGACGCCGAGCGCTGGGGAATGAAGGTCGTCGTCGACGACAAGCTGCCGCCGGAGATCAACGACATGGCGGCGACGCTGACCAAGGTCAAGGCCGTCAAGCCCGACCTCCTGCTGGTGTCCGGCCACACCAAGGGGGCCACGCTGGCCGTCCGCCAGACCGCAGAGATGCGGGTCGACGTGCCCATGGTCGCCATCACCCATTGCGACTCCGCTCAGGTCGCCGAGACCCTGGGCAGCGCGGCGGAGTACTTCCTGTGCGCTTCGCAGTGGGACCGCAGCCTGAGCTACCGGGACGATTGGTTCGGCACGGCGGAGGAGTACGCCCAGCGGTTCGAGGCGACGTTCGACTACGCGCCGCCCTACCAGGCGGCCGAGTCGACCGCCGCGGTCCTCGTCTTCGTGGACGCCTTCCGGCGGGCGCAGTCCTTCGACACCGAGAAGGTCCGCGACGCCATCGCGGCGACCGACATGGAGACGTTCTACGGCCGCATCAAGTTCGACGAGACCGGCAAGAACATCGCCAAGCCGATGGTCCTCTATCAGGTCCAGGACGGCCAGTACAAGGTGGTGGCGCCGGCCGAATGGGCGTCGGCGAAGCTGATCTACCCACGGCGGTTGGCCGATTAGCCGGGCGCCGCGGCGCCGTTCCCCGGCCCGTGACCCAAGGCGGGCCGGGCCACTCGGGGTTTGATGAGCAATCTGCAGCTTCTCTTCGACGCACCGATTCTCTGCGTGCAGCTGCTGGTCGACGGCATCCTGATCGGCGCCATCTTCGCGCTGGCGGCCTACGGCATGGCCCTCGTCTGGGGGGTCATGAACGTGGTCACGATCTGCCAGGGCGAGTTCGTGATGCTCGGCGGCTACACCGCCTACTTCCTCTACAAGGCCGGCGTCCACCCGCTCTTCGGGGTGCCGATCGCGGCCGCGCTCCTGTTCGCCTTCGGCTGGGCTCTGTATCGAGCGGTGATCTTCAGGGTGGTCGACGGAGATCTCTTCATCTCGATCCTGGCGACCTTCGGCCTGAGCATCTTGCTGCAGCAGCTCGCCAACCAGCTCTTCGGCGCCGACGTGCGCACCGCCGAGTCCGGCTTCCGCACGCTGTTTTTCTTCGACGGCATGGTCACCGTGTCGGTGGTCAAGATCGTCGCCTTCGTCGCCGCTCTCGTGGTGGGCGTCGCGCTGCTCGTCTTTCTCAAGCGCTCCAGGATGGGGCAGGCGATTCGCGCCACGGCGCAGAACGCCCGCGCCGCTCGCATCATGGGCGTCGACACCACCCGCGTCTACGCCGCCACGTTCGGCCTCAACGCGGCGCTTTGCGGCGCCGCAGGTGCGCTCGTCGCGATGACCTGGCTCATCCATCCCTATCTCGGCCTGCCCTATACGGTGCGTTCCTTCATGATCGTGATCCTGGCCGGCTTGGGCAACGTGGCGGTCGTGCTGGCCGCCGGCATGGGCCTCGGCGCGGCCGAGAACTTCGCCGGGTTCCTCCTCGGCGCCGAGTACCAGGCGGCGTTCGTCTTCGCGCTGCTGGTCGCGATCCTCCTCTGGCGCCGGTTCTGGCTGGGCCGCACGCGAAGGTACCTGAAGTGAGGCCGCGGACGGCGAGCCGCTGGCTGCTCGGAGGCCTCCTGACCCTGGCGCTCGCCGCGCCGTGGCTCGTGCCAGCCTACCGGACCCAGATCTCCTTTCTCTGGGTGATGATCATCTTCGCCCTCACCTGGGACACGCTGGGCGGCCAGATGGGCTACAACTCGTTCGGCAACGTCGTCTTCTTCGGCGTCGGCATGTACGCCTGCGCGGTCGTCCAGCGCGACGCCGGCCTCGAGTACTTCCCCGCCTTGTTTCTCGGCATGGCGGTCGCCGCGGCCCTGGCCGTCGCCCTGGCGGCCGTGCTGGGCTCCGGTCTGCTGGGTCTGCGCGGCCAGTACTTCGCCATCGCCACGCTCGGTCTGGGCTTCGCCGCCGGCGAGTTCGCCAGCGGCTGGGACTTCATCGGTGCCGGCTCGGGCATGGTGACGCCCCTCTACCCCGGCGAGGTCGGCGGCCGCGAGTCCTTCTTCTACTATCTGCTCCTGGCGCTGACGGTGACGACCTTCCTCGTGCTTCGCCGGCTGTATTCCGGCCGCTTCGGCCTGGCGATCAACGCGATCCGCGATGACGAGGACAAGGCCGAAGCGATGGGCCTCCACACGACGCGGTACAAGACCACGGCCTGGTGCGTCTCGGCCACCTTTCTCGGCCTGACCGGCGCCGCCGTCGGCAATCTGATCGGCTTCATCGACCCTCGCGACGTGGCCTTCGCCGGCCCGACCTTCGGAGTGTGGATGGTGCTGATGGCGATCCTCGGAGGCAAGGGCACGCTGTGGGGTCCGGTTCTCGGCGCGGCCGTCTTCCACGTCACGCAGGAGCTCTTCTGGACCTATCTGCTGGGCTGGCAGCGGGTGGCGCTCGGGCTGCTGATTCTCGCCATCGTGCTGTTCTTTCCGGTCGGCATCCTCGGCTGGGCCCGCGAGCGCTGGCCGGAGCGCTTCGGCCACACCGTCGACGAGCGGCCCGAGCCCGCCGAGGGCGGCTCATGACGGCGATCCTCGAGGTCGAGCGGGTACGCAAGACCTTCGGCGGGGTGGTCGCCAACGACGACATCACCCTCGCGGTACCCGCGGGCAAGATCGTCGGGCTGATCGGACCGAACGGCTCGGGCAAGACGACGTTGTTCCATTCCATCGTCGGCTACCATCTGATCGACGCCGGTTCGGTGCGCTTCGACGGGCGGGAGATCTCCGGGCTCAGGGTGCCGCGCATCGCCCGCCGCGGGCTGCTGCGCACGTTCCAGCAGACGCGGATCTACGGCAAGATGACCTGCCTCGAGAACATGCTGATCAGCGCGCCGCAGCGGGAGCGGAGCTGGCTGTCGATTCTCCGCCGGCCGCCCGCGGCCGACGAGGCGAAGGCGGAGGATCTGCTCGAGTTCGTGGGGCTCTACGCCAAGCGCCGGCTGCGGGCGGGAGACCTGTCGTTCGGCCAGCAGAAGCTGCTCGAGTTCGGAATGGCCCTGATGAACGAGCCGCGAATGCTGCTGCTCGACGAGCCGACCGCCGGCATCAATCCGACGTTGATCAAGGCGCTCATGCATCGCCTGCGGCGGGTGAACGAAGAGCTGGCGATCACGCTGTTCGTCATCGAGCACAACATGAGCGTGATCATGAACCTCGCGGAGTACATCTACTGCCTGGCGCACGGGGAGCTGCTCGCCGAGGGGCGGCCGGAGGAGATCCGGGCCGATCAGCGCGTCATCGACGCCTACCTGGGGGCCCACTGATGGCCGCCGCCGGGGGCAGGGACCGCGAGAGGCCCGCAACCCGCGGGCTGGCAGCGTCGAGCGAGGACGTGCTGTCGGTCGACGCCGTCGAAGAGCAGGCCGCCGCCTTGGCGCGGCGGGGACCGGGACGCGAGCGCATCGCGGAGCTGGCGGGCGGCGCTCCCCTGCTGCGGATCGACGGCCTGGTCGCCGGCTACGGCAAGATGGAGATCCTGCATCGGATCGATCTGCAGGTCGCGGCTGGACAGTCCCTGTGCCTGATCGGGCCCAACGGGGCCGGCAAGTCGACGGTGCTGAACTCGATCTACGGGTTCGCCCGCATCAAGGCCGGCGCCATCGTGCTGGACGGACGCGACGTCACCCGGCTCTCACCCAGCCAGAAGCTCAGCCGGGCAGGCATCGCCTACGTCCTGCAGGACAACTCGGTCTTTCCGGACATGACGGTCGAGGAGAACCTCTGGATGGGGGGCTACCTGCTGAACAGCGCCGAGCAGGCCAGGGAAGCGGCGGAACGGGTGTTGCGCAAGTACGGGCGCCTGGCGCGCCGGCGCCGGCAGCTGGCGCGCGTCCTCTCCGGCGGCGAGCGCCGCCTGCTCGAGATCTCGCGCGCCCTGGTGATGGACCCCCGGGTCCTGCTGATCGACGAGCCGTCGATCGGCCTGGAGCCGCGGTACATCGACATGGTGTTCGAGATTCTCGCCGATCTCCAGGGCAGCGAGGGCAAAGCCATCCTCATGGTGGAGCAGAACGCCAAGAAGGGCCTCGAGTTCGCGGACGTCGGATACGTGCTGGTGTCGGGAACGGTCGCCATGGCGGATACCGGCGACCGGCTGCTTCGGCACCCGGAGGTGGGCCGCCTCTTCCTGGGCGGCTGAGCGGTACCGCGGCGGCCGCCCGGCTCGGCGCTCAGGACCCCAGGGTCACCAGTCTGGATCCGCCGCAGCCGGCGAGGTCGCAGGCCCGCTCGCGGCGCAGCGACAGGGCCCCGGTGGGACACGCCGCGGCGCAGCGCTCCGCCGCCCGCCGCAGGCCGTCCGCCAGCGGGCCGCCGAAGGGCACTCCCATGGCGACCTGGAAGCCGCGGCCGACGAGCGCCACGCCGAGCTCCTCGGACGCCTGGCGCGCGATGCGAACGCAGGCGTCGCAGAGGATGCACTTGCCGGGCTCGTACGAGACCTCCGGATGCGACTCGTCCCGCGCCAGCCGCCGGCGGACGCCCGCGAAGCGGGTGGGATCGGCCTGGTACTCGGTCGCGTAGCGCCGCACTCCGCACCCCGCCGCCGCCGAGCAGCCGCAGCTCAGGCAGCGCCGCGCCTCCCGGAGGGCCGCTTCCGCGGACAGCCCGCCGTCGACCTCGGCGAACGATCGGACGCGGGTCTGCGCCGCGAGGCGCGGCGTCGCCGCCCGCGATGCCCTCTCGATGCCGCGGAAGAGCTCGGCGAGCTCCGTCTCGTCGAGCGGCTCGAAGGCGGAGTCGACCTGCCCGTCGAGCCCGACGACCGCCGCGCCTCTCACGTACTGGTCGATCGCGGTCGCCGCCAGCCGTCCCGCGGCGACCGCGCGGACCGCGAGGTCGGCGCCGAGGACGGCGTCGCCGCCGGCGAAGACCCCGGGCAGGTTGGTCGCGAGGGTGCGCGGGTCGGCGGCGATCCCCCGCGCGGTGACCGCGAGCCCCTCGCTCTCCGGCAGCCGGGTGGCCACGCGCTGGCCGGTGGCCGCGACGACCGTGTCGCAGCGGTAGGCCGTCTCCGAGCCGGGCACCGGCAGCGGCTGCCGGCGGCCCGAGGCGTCCGGCTCGCCGAGCGCCGTCCGCCGGCAGACGAGCTCGAGCCCGCCGCCGGGACCGCGCGCGAGGCGCTCCGGAGCGACGAGGAAGTCGATCTCCACCCCTTCCTCCCGGGCGTCGCGGACCTCCTCCAGGAGACAGGGCATCTCGCGCTCCGTGCGCCGGTACACCACCCGCACCTCGGCGCCGAGACGCACCGCCGAGCGCGCCGCGTCCATGGCCGTGTTCCCGCCCCCGACGACGATCGCCTGCCGGCCCAGGTCGGGCGTCTCGCCCCGGGCGACGCCCGCCAGGAGGGTCAGCGCGTCGAGGGCCAGCGCCGCCCCCTCACAGTCCAGGCTGCGGGAGCGCTGCGCTCCGATCGCCAGGAAGACGGCGTCGTGCCGGGCGCGCAGCTGGGCGAGCGAGAAGTCCTCGCCCCAGCGGGCCCCGAGGCGGAACTCCGCGCCGAGCCGGCGGACGACGTCGATCTCCGCGTCCAGGGCCTCGCGGGGCAGCCGGTAGGCCGGAATGCCGTAGCGCAGCATCCCCCCCGGCCGCGAGTGCGCGTCGTAGAGGGTCGCGGCGTGTCCGTGCTGCAGCAGAAAGAGAGCGGCGCTCAGCCCGGCGGGGCCGGCGCCGACGATGCCCACCGAGAAGCCCGTGGGCGCCCCCGGGCGGGGCTCCCGCGGCCGGGTCGCCCTCGCGTTGCGGTCGGCCACCCAGCGATGAAGCTGGCCGATGGCCAGGCCCTCGTCGTGGTGGCTGCGCCGGCAGTGAGACTCGCAGAGCCGGGGGCAGATCCGCCCCAGCGATCCGGCCAGCGGCAGGCGCCGCCACAGGACGTCCATCGCGTCGCCGAGACCTCCCGCCGCCAGAGGATGGAGGAAGTCGGGGATGTCGAGGTCGGCAGGGCAGCGGGCGGCGCAGGGCGCGACGCAGTCCCCCGCGTGATCGGACAGCAGCAGCTCGAGGGCCGTGCGGCGCGAGGCGCGGACGTCCGCGCTGTCGCTGACGATCACCATGCCCTCCGCGACCGGCATGGCGCAGGCCGGCGACAGCTGGCGCCGGCCCTCGATCTGCACGCAGCACAGGAAGCAGGAGGAGGCCGGCTCGAGCCCCTCCACGTGGCACAGGGTCGGGATCTCGACGCCCACGCCGCGCGCCGCCTCGAGGATCGTCGTGCCGCGGGCGACGGCGATCTCGCGTCCGTCGAGGGTGGCGCGCACCAGCGGCTCGGCCATCTCAATGGACCTCATCTCAGTGGACCTCGACGGCATCGTCGAGGCATGCCTCGCGGCAGGCGTCGCAGCGCACGCACGCCGCGTCGTCGATCTCGTGGATCTCGTAGGGCCGGTAGGCGATCGCGTCCACCGGGCAGGCCTGGGCGCACAGGGTGCAGCCGATGCAGCGGTCGTTGATCGTGTAGGTGACCAGCGCGGCGCACTTGCCGGCGGGGCAGCGGCGCTCGTGGAGGTGGGCCTCGAACTCGTCGCGGAAGTAGCGCAGGGCCGTGAGCACCGGGTTGGGCGCGGTCTGTCCGAGGCCGCAGAGACTCGTGCGGCCGACGCGATCGGCGAGCTCGGCGAGCGCCTCGAGGTCCCCCTGCCGGCCCTCGCCCTCGCACAGCCGGTCCAGGATCTCGAGCATGCGCCGGGTGCCGATGCGGCAGAACGTGCACTTGCCGCAGGACTCGCCGCAGGTGAAGCGCAGGAAGTAGCGGGCGATGTCGACCATGCAGTCGCGGTCGTCGAGGACGACCAGGCCGCCCGAGCCCATGATGGCGCCGGTGCGGGCGAGCGCCTCGAAGTCGACCGGGGTGTGCGCGAGCTCGGCGGGCAGGCAGCCGCCCGACGGGCCGCCGAGCAGCACCGCCTTGAAGCGCCGCCCCGGGGCGACCCCGCCGCCCAGCTCCTCGACGATCCGCGCGACGGTGATCCCCATCGCGACCTCGACCAGGCCCCCGTGGCGCACCTTGCCGGCGAGGGCGAAGACCTTGGTGCCCTTGCTGCCCGCGCTGCCCAGCCGGGCGAACGCCGCGGCTCCGTGACGCAGGATCCAGGGCACGTTGGCGAGCGTCTCGACGTTGTTGACGACGGTCGGCCGGCCGCGGAAGCCGCTCTCGACCGGGTAGGGCGGCCGCAGCCGCGGCATGCCGCGGCGCCCCTCGAGCGACGCGATGAGAGCCGTCTCCTCGCCGCAGACGAAGGCCCCGGCGCCCTCCCGGACGGCGAGCCGGAGCCGCTCTCCGGAGCCGCGGACGTCGTCGCCGAGGAAGCCGCCGGCCTCGGCCTGGCGCAGCGCCTCCGCGATCCGGCGCACCGCCTGCGGGTATTCGCTGCGGATGTAGAAGAAGCCCTCCTCCGCCCCGACCGCGAGAGCGGCGATCGCCAGGCCTTCCACCACCCGGTGGGGATCCGACTCCAGGACGAGCCGATCCATGAACGCCCCGGGATCGCCTTCGTCGCCGTTGCAGACGACGTACTTGGGGGCCGGCTGGCGGCGCGCCAGCGCCCACTTGCGCCCGGTCGGAAACCCGGCGCCGCCCCGGCCGCGCAGCCCGGACTCGGTGAGGGTGGCGATCACTCCGTCGCGCCGCGCCGGGTCGAGGCAGGCCTCGAGCGCGGCGTAGCCGCCTCGCCGGCGGTACTCCTCGAGGGAGCGGGGATCGATCTCCCCGCAGTTCTCGAGAACGATCCGCGCTCCGAGGCTTCGCGGGCCGGATTCGGGACGCGGCTCTTCCGGATCCCTCAGGCGCCGCGCCGCCCAGCGCAGCCGCGCCGGCCACCCTCGGGGCACCACGTGGCGGCGCAGGATCACGGGCACCATCTCGGGCGTCACGTGGGTGTAGAGCGAGCGATCCTCGCCGGCGACGACCTCCACGAGGGGCTCGCGGTGGCAGCTGCCGCCGCAGCCGACGGCCTTGACGACCCCTTCGCGGCCCGCCTCGCGAGCGCCGCTGCGCAGCGCCTCCCAGACCGGCTCGGCGCCGTTGGCGATGCCGCAGGAGCCCATCCCGAGGCGCACCTCGAGGGGCGTTGCGGCCGGCCTCTCGAGGGGCGCCGTCACGGCCCGGCCTCCGCGGCCGCCAGCGCCTGGCAGGCGCTCGTCGGGGTCAGCCGGCCGGCGACCCTGTCGTCGACCATCATCACCGGGGCCAGGCTGCAGCAGCCGAGGCAGTTGACCGGATCGAGAGTGAAGCGCAGGCCGACGTCGCTGTCGGATCCGGGAGGAATCTCGAGGCGGCGGCGCAGCTCGTCGAGAACGGGCCCGCTGCCGGCGACGTGGCAGGCCGTGCCCTGGCAGACCTGGACGAGATGCGCGCCCACCGGCGTGCGCCGGAACCGGGCGTAGAAGCTGGCGACGCCGGCGATCTCGGCCGGCGTGCTCTCCGTCAGCTCGCAGACCCGCCGCAGCGCCGCTTCCGGGAGGTAGCGGTAGTGGTTCTGCAGGGCCTGGAGAATCGGAATGGCGGCCTCCCGGCTGGCGCCCCGGGCGGCGACCACCTCGTCGACGAAGGCGAGCTCGGGCTCCGCGCCGGCAGCCGCGGGCGGGCCGGCCGCAACGGCTCGCGGCGGGCGCAGCTGAACGAGAGCTTCGCCCTGCGGGCCGGCGGACGCCGGTCGCGCGGCGCCGGGAGCGCCGAGCAGCCGGCCGCCCTCGACCGCGGCGAGAAAGGCCGCGCTCGCCGCCAGCAGCGTCCAGGCGAAAGCGCGGTTGCGCTCCTGGCGGGCCATCGTCCGCGCGGTCTGGACCTCGCGCTCCCCTGCGAGCTCTTCGGCGCGGGACGCGTCGGAGAGCACGGCCTGCTCGAGAGCCTCGAAGCGGTCGCTCTCGCGCGCGACGCGAAGCCGCTCGGCCACGCCGTCGGCGATGAGCAGGGCCGTCAAGACGACGACGAGCCCGCCGCTCACGGCCGCGAGGGGCCGCAGCCAGCGCCCGGGGCCGCGGCGGGCGCTCAAGCCGCACCTGCCTGCGCGGGCTCTCCGGCGCCGCCGCCGGTCGCGAGCCGGCGGTGGACCGGACACGACGTGAAGCAGCGCGCGCAGGCCAGGCACGAGGTGCGGACGGCGCGCATCTCCTCGATGGCGCCGTACGGACACGCCTGCCGGCACAGGCCGCAGTCGAGCTCCCGATCGGGGGTGATC
>JAOTWP010000146.1 GCA_029862975.1 Acidobacteriota bacterium | reverse complement strand
GAGGTCATCCGGTTCCTGTCCCGGGAAGAGCTGCACGTGGCCGACTTCCAGACGGTGATGCCGAGCCTGGAGGACGTGTTTCTGAAACTGACCGGGCACGGGATCCGTGACTAAGTCCGGGGTACCAGGGCCGCCCGCCGGCGCGGGGTCGAGGCCATGCTGAAGGGTCTCTGGAAGCTGACCTGGGTGGAGCTCAAGATCTTCCTCCGCGAGCCGATGGGGGTGATCGGCACGGTGGGGATTCCCGTCGTGCTCTTCCTGCTCCTGGGCCGCATGGCGAAGGGAGGAGTGAGGCCGGAGGCCAGCGGCGCCCGGGAGTGGTTCGACGTCCGGCTTCCGGTCTTCGCGGCGATCTTCATCGCCATCGGGGCGGTGCTGTCCCTGGTGGCGGTCATCTCGATCTACCGCGAGGGCGGCATCCTGAAGCGGCTGCGGGCGACGCCGCTGCGCCCCGTGACCATCCTCGGCGCCCACGTCCTCGTCAAGCTGCTGTTGACGGCGACCACGCTCGGGCTCCTGGTGCTCGCTGGCAAGCGGTTCTATCCCGGCGGGCTCGAGGTCGACCTCCCTGGCTTCGCCGCCGCCCTGCTGCTCGGCACCCTGAGCATCCTGGCGCTCGGCTTCGTCATCGCGAGCCTCGTGCCCACGGCGCGCTTCGCCCAGCCGATCGGCAGCGCCCTCCTCTACCCGATGCTCGCGATCTCCGGACTCTTCCTGCCGGTCGAGAATCTCCCCCCGCTGTGGCGCGGAGTGGCCAACGCCCTGCCCGTGACCCACGCCGTGGCCCTGCTCGAGGGGATCTGGACCGGCGGCGCCTGGTCCGCCCAATGGCTCCACGTCGGCGCCCTGGCGCTCAACTTCGCGCTGTGCACCTGGATCGCGTCCAGGGTCTTCCGCTGGGAGTGATCGCTAGCCGTCGCCCGGCGGCGTGTCGTCCGGCAGCAGCGCGACGATGCGCAGGGGGCCGCCGGAGCCGCCGGCGATCTTCATGGGCAGGGCGATGACCCAGGCGCCGGTGGGCGGCAGCCGGTCGAGGTTGGCGAGGTTCTCGAGTCCGGCGACGTTGGACTGGTGGGCGATGCGGTGGACCCAGAACTGGGTCGACGGCCCGTGGTCGATGCTGGCGGTGTCGACGCCCAGGGCGGCCACCTTGCGCTCGTCGACGAGCAGGTGCGCGGCGTCCCGCCCGTAGGACGGAAAGTGCAGGTTGCTCGCGTCGTTCGGAGTGTCGTCCCCCAGATAGGCCTTGCGGTCGGGCCAGTAGCGGCCCCAGCCGGTGCGCAGCAGGACGATCGCGGCCTCCGGAACGACGCCGTGCACGCGCTCCCAGCTGGTGACGTCGACCTTCGTGAGCTGGTAGTCGGGATCGCCGTCCGCCTGCGCCGAGACGTCGATCACCACGGCCGGGGCGATGAGCCGCTCGACGGGGATCTCGTCCGCCGTCCAGCGCCCGGCGGAGAAGTGGATGGGCGCGTCGAGGTGCGTGCCTCCGTGCTCGGGAGCCGAGAAAGCGTTCGCCGCGTAGAAGTAGCCCGCCTCCGTCCTGCCGTGGGCGAGCTCCGCGAGCTCGAAGCCGGACGGCGCGGTCGGCCAGTAGACGGTGTCGTCGCCGAAGGCGTAGGTGAGGTCGACGAGGGTGGCGCGGTCGAGGCTCGGCGGCCGCCGCGCGGCGGCGCCGGCTTCGTAGCTCGGCTGCTGCTGGTGGCAGGCGAGGATCGCCGCCGCCGACATCGAGACGAGGAGAAGAACGGATCGCCGCATCGCATGACCTCCCGGACGGCCGGATCATAGCCGGACGGCCAGGACCGGAGGGAGGGCACGGCCGCGGACGACGGCCATGCCCTAGAATGAGCGGCCGCGAGCCCCGCGAGAACTTCCGGGCTGGGCGCACGTAGGATAGGCGTTCGCCGCGCGTCGCGGCGGGCCTGCACCGGGACGTGCGCGGGCCGTGAGACGAGTGAGGAGGTTGGACTTGGAAAGACGAGACTTTCTGCGCCTGAGCGGCTTCGGAGTCGGTGCCCTCGTGGTTCCGGTCCTGGGCCGGCCGGGAGCCCTGTTCGGCGCGACCACTCCCGTGCCCACGGCCGACAAGAAGGCGCTTGCCGACCTCGCCCTCGAGGCGGCGCGGTCGCGGGGCGCCACCTACGCCGACGTGCGGATCGGCCGCTACCTCAACCAGTTCGTCGTCACCCGCGAGGACAAGGTCGAGAACCTCGTGAACACCGAGTCCTACGGCGTCGGCGTGCGGGTGCTGGCCGACGGCACCTGGGGCTTCGCCGCGACCTCGCTCGTCGACCCGGACTCGGTGGCCCGGGCCGCCGCGCAGGCGGTGGCCATCGCCAAGGCGAACGCGAAGGTCCAGCTGGAGCCGGTGCAGCTCGCCCCGGTGGGGGGCGTCGGCGAGGTGAGCTGGGCGACGCCGATCGAGAAGAACGCCTTCGAAGTGCCGATCTCCGAGAAGGTCGAGATGCTGATGGACGTCAACGCCGCCGCCATGGCGGCGGGCGCGAGCTTCATCAACTCGATCTTCTTCCTCGTCAACGAGCAGAAGTACTTCGCCTCGACCGACGGCTCCTACGTCGACCAGGACGTGCACCGGATCTGGCCGACGTTCACGGTCACCGTCGTCGACCCGGAGAGCGGCAAGTTCAAGACGCGGGACGCGCTGTCGTCCCCGATGGGCATGGGCTGGGAGTACGTCAACGCCAGCCCCGGGGGCAAGGTGCTCGGCGTCGTCACTCGCTACGGGTCGCGCTACGACATGAAGGAGGACGCGATCTTCGCGGCGCGGCAGACCCGCGAGATCCTCGGCGCGAAGTCCGTGGAGCCCGGCAAGTACGACCTCGTGCTCGATCCGAGCCATCTGTGGCTGACCATCCACGAGTCCGTCGGCCACCCCCTCGAGCTCGATCGCGTGCTCGGCTACGAGGCCAACTACGCGGGCACGAGCTTCGCGACCCTGGACAAGTGGCGGAGCAAGAGCTTCGACTACGGCTCCGAGAAGGTCAACCTCGTCGCCGACAAGACCCAGCCCGGATCGCTCGGCTGCGTGGCCTACGACGACGAGGGCGTCAAGTGCAGGGAATGGGATCTGGTCAAGGACGGGATCCTCGTCAACTACCAGGCGACCCGCGACCAGGTCCACATCCTCGGCGAGAAGGAGTCGCACGGCTGCTGCTACGCCGACGGCTGGGACAGCGTGCAGTTCCAGCGCATGCCCAACGTCTCGCTGCGGCCCGGGCCCGAGCCGCTGTCGGTCGACGAGATGATCCGCGGCGTCGAGAAGGGCATCTACATCATCGGCGACGGCTCGTACTCGATCGACCAGCAGCGCTACAACTTCCAGTTCGGCGGCCAGCTCTTCTACGCGATCGAGAACGGCGAGATCTCCGGCATGCTGCGCGACGTGGCCTATCAGTCCAATACCCAGGAGTTCTGGAACTCCTGCGTGGCGATCTGCGACGGGAAGGACTACCGGCTCGGCGGGTCCTTCTTCGACGGCAAGGGCCAGCCCGGCCAGATCTCCGCCGTCTCCCACGGCTGCTCGACGACGCGGTTCGACGGCATCAACGTGATCAACACCGAGCGCAAGCTCTGAGGGGCCCGCCATGACCATGCTCTCTCGAGAAGAAGCGAAAGCCGTCCTGGACAAGGTCCTCGGCTACTCGAAGGCGGAGGGGTGCGAGGCCAACCTCGACGGCTCCACCACCGGCAACATCCGCTACGCCCGCAACACGGTGTCGACGGCCGGCTCGGTCACCGATCTGAGCCTCGTCGTGCAGTCGAACTTCGGCAAGCGGATGGCGACCGCCACGATCAACGAGCTCGACGACGCCTCGCTCGCCAAGGTCGTTCGCCGCTCCGAGGAGCTGGCGCGGCTGGCACCCGAGAACCCGGAGTTCGTCGAGGTGCTCGGCCCGCAGGAGTACCTGGAGACGCGAGGCTACTTCGAGTCGACCGCCGGCATCGAGCCGGCCTTCCGCGCCGACGTGGCGGCCGCCTCGATCGAGCCCTGCCGGGAGAAGAAGCTCGTGGCGGCGGGCTACCTGGAAGACACGGCGGGCTTCTCGGCGATGGCCAACAGCAAGGGTCTCTTCGCCTACTATCCGGCGACCGGGATCGACTTTTCGGTGACGGTGCGCACCGCGGACGGGACGGGCTCGGGCTACGTCACCCGCGACTACAACGACGTCTCCCTCTTCGACGCCAAGCGCGCGTCCGCGGTCGCCATCGCGAAGGCCGAGGGCTCGCGGCAACCGCGGGCCATCGAGCCCGGCAAGTACACCGTGGTGCTCGAGCCGGCGGCATCGGTGGGGCTGCTGCGCAACATGATGTTCAACTTCGACCGCCGCCAGGCCGACGAGGGCCGCAGCTTCCTCGCCAAGCCGGGGGGCGGCGTCAAGGTCGGCGAGAAGATCGTCGACGAGCGCGTCACGATGTACTCGGATCCGACGGTCGCCGAGATCCCGACCGCGCCGTGGGCCGACGACGGCCGGCGGCGCGAGCGGGTCACCTGGATCGAGAAGGGGGTCGTCAAGAACCTCTTCTGCGAGCGCTACTGGGCGCGGGAGAAGGAGGTCCCGTCCATCCCGTTCCCGGCCAACGGCGTGATGGCGGGCGGCGAGGCCAGCCTCGACGAGCTCGTGGCGGCGACCCGGCGCGGGATCCTCGTGACCCGCACCTGGTACATCCGGACGGTGGATCCGCAGACCCTGCTCTACACGGGCCTCACGCGCGACGGGACCTTCTTCATCGAGGACGGCAAGATCGCCTTCCCGATCAAGAACATGCGCTTCAACGAGAGCCCCGTGATCATGCTCAACAACATCGAGGCGCTGGGCCGCCCGGAGCGCATCAACGGCAGCCTCATCCCGCCGATGAAGATCCGCGACTTCACCTTCAGCAGCCTCTCGGACGCGGTGTAGGGAGGCCCGCTTCTTGAAGTTCGTCTTCACCCGCCTCCAGTACGACTCGGGCGACTGGGACGTGGACCAGCGGATGCCATCCAACCTCCTCAACTCCCTCGTCGAGTACACGACCATCCCGGTCGAGACGGAGGAGCGGGTGCTGTCGGTGCGCGACGCCGCGCTGCTCGAAGCGCCCTTCACGTACCTGGCCGGACACAAGCTCGTGGAGCTCGACGCACAGGCCAAGCGCAACCTCGAGCGCTACGTCGCCAACGGCGGCTTCCTCTTCGCCGACGACTGCAATCACGACGTCGACGGCCTCTTCGCGCGCTCGTTCGAGCGCGAGATGGCCGACGTCTTCGGCCCCGGCGCGCTCGCCAGGATCCCCAACGACCACGCGCTCTACTCCTCGTTCTTCGAGTTCGACGGGCCGCCGACGACCTCCTTCGAGCTCAACGGCTGGGGCGACGACCTCGTCCACGACTACCTCCGGGCGATCGAGGTCGACGGCCGGATCGGGGTCCTCTACAGCAACAAGGACTACGGCTGCGAGTGGGACTACGACTACCGCAACAAGCGCTGGCTCGCCCGGGACAACACCCGGTTCGGAGTGAACATCGTCGTCCACGCCATGACGGCGTAGCGGCCCGGCGGCCATGACGACCGTGCCCACGACCGACCCCCTGACCGAGCCGGACCTCGAGCGCCTGCTCGGCCGGGTCGCCGGCCTGCGCGCCGAGATCGGCAAGGTCGTGGTCGGCCAGCACGACGCCGTCGAGCAGCTCCTGGTCGCCCTCTTCGCGGGCGGGCACTGCCTCCTCGAAGGGGTGCCCGGGCTGGCCAAGACCCTCATGATCCGCACCCTGGGCCGCGCCGTCGAGCTCTCGTTCAAGCGCATCCAGTTCACGCCCGATCTGATGCCGAGCGACATCGTCGGCACCGAGATCCTCGAGGAGGACCACGGCACCGGACATCGCGCGTTCCGCTTCGCCCGCGGGCCGATCTTCGCCAACCTGGTGCTCGCCGACGAGATCAACCGCAGCCCGCCCAAGACCCAGGCCGCGCTGCTCGAGGCGATGCAGGAGAAGGAAGTGACCTACGCCGGCGAGACCTACGTTCTCGACCGCCCGTTCTTCGTGCTCGCCACCCAGAACCCGATCGAGCAGACCGGCACCTACCCCCTGCCGGAGGCTCAGCTCGACCGCTTCCTCTTGAACCTGAAGATCGGCTACCCCAGCGCCGAGGAGGAGATGCGGATCCTGACGGCGACGACCGGGGTCGCCGGCGAGGAGGTGCGGGGCGTGATGACCGCCGCCGAGGTCCTCGAGGTCCAGACCCTCGTGCGCCAGGTGCACGTCTCGCACGGGCTTGTCGACTGGGTCGCGCGGCTGGTGCGAGCCAGCCGGCCGGCGACCTCGGAGATCGACGTGGTGCGTCGCTTCGTGGACTGGGGCGCCGGTCCGCGGGCCGGCCAGGCGCTGATCCTCACGGCCAAGGCGAAGGCCCTCATGGCGGGGCGCTTCGCCGTCGCCCGCGAGGACCTCGAGCGCCTGGTGCCGCCGGTCCTGCGCCATCGCGTGCTGATCAACTTCAAGGGCGAGGCCGAGGGGGTCAGCTCCGAGGACGTGGCGGCAGGCATCCTGGCCGCGGTCGGGCCGCCGCGGAGCCCCCTCGAGTAGCGGCGCGCCGTGACGCGCAGCGTCCCGCAGTCGCGCTTCCTCGCGCCGGCCACCCTGGCGGCCATTCACGATCTCCGGCTCGTCGCGCGGCGGGTCGTCGAGGGCTTTCTGGCGGGCGAGCACGTCGACCGCCGGCCGGGCGCCGGCATCGAGTTCAGCCAGTACCGCGGCTTCGAGCCCGGGGACGACCCGCGCACCATCGACTGGCGCGCCTACGCGAGGTCGGACCGGTTCTACGTTCGCGAGGCGGAGGTCGAGCGCGACATTACGGTGCGGCTGGTGCTCGACGCCACCGCCTCGATGGCCCACGAGGACGGCGGCGTGCGCAAGCTCGACTACGGCCGGATGCTGACGGCCGCCCTCGCGTACCTGGCCGACCGCCAGGGGGACCGCGTCTCCTTTCACGCGGTTCTCGACGGCACGACCGCCGACCTCCCGGCGCGGCGCGGCCGCCGCGGCCTGCGCCGGGTCCTGCACCGGCTGGAGGGGATCGCGCCGTCGGGAGCCTGGCCGCCGTGGGAGACGCTGGGCCGGCGCATCACCAACGTTCGCGAGAAGGAGCTGGTGGTCGTCGTCGGCGACCTCTACGACCGCGGCCCCGAGATGCGCCGCGGCCTGGCCACCCTGCGGACGCTGGGCCACGAGGTGCTCGTGCTGCATCTCATGGCGCGCAACGAGCTCGACTTCACCTATCGCGGCGACCTGGCGTTCGAGGACCTCGAGACCGGCGCCATCGTGCGCGGCAACGCCGAGGCGATGCGCCCGGGCTACCTCGAGCGCCTGGGCGCGAGCCTCGAGCGCTGGCGGGTCGAGCTGCTCGAGGCCGGCGTGACCTACGAGCTCCTGGCCCTCGACCGGCCGCTCGACCTGGCCCTGCGGTCGTTCCTCCTGCGCCGGGGGCGCCTGCCGTGAGCTGGGCGGGCTGGGCCTCCCCGGCGTGGCTGGGAGCACTGGGCCTCCTGGCCGTGCCGATCGCCGTCCACCTCCTGAGCCGCGGCCGCCAGCGCCGGGTGCGGGTCGGGAGCGTGCGCTGGCTCGCGCCGGCCGCGACGGCGCGGGCGCGGCGCCTGCGGCTCGCCCGCCGCGGGCTCCTGGCCCTGCGCTGCCTCGTCCTGGCGCTCGTCGCCGCCGCGCTCGCGGGGCCGCGGCTGACCTTCCCGGCCGGGCCGGGGGCTCGCGACTGGGTCCTCGTGGCCCCGGAGGTGGCGGCCGAGCGGGGGCGGCTCGAGGCCGCCAACCGGGAGCCCTACGCGCGGCTCGACGCCCTCCTCGCCGGCGGCGCCCCCCTGCGCTGGCTGGCCCCCGGGGCCGGCGCCGGAGAGCTCGCGACGCCGCCGCCGGCGCCGGCCGCCGACAGCTGGTCCCTGGTGCAGGAAGCGAGCCGCGCGGCGCCGCCCGCGGTTGCCTTCGAGGTGTTCGCCCTGGACCGGGCGGCCAGCCTGCGCGGCGCCCGGCCGCAGATCGACCGGCAGGTCGTGTGGCACGCCGTCGTCGACCCCGCCCCGAACCGCTGGATCGAGCGCGCCGTGCCGCTGGCCGGATCGCGGCTCGCCGTCTTCGTCGGAGAGAGCGATCCGGCCGGCACGCGGTACCGGCGCCTCGACGTCGCGGCCGGCGCGGCGGCGCGAGACGGCGAGCTGGAGGTCGCCGTCGAGGACGGTCCGGAAGGGCGGCGGGCGTTCGTGATCGGCGGCGGCTCGCTGGCGGCCGACGATGCGCTGGCCGTCCCGCAGCGGGAGCCGCCCGGCGCGGCGATCCTCTTCGCCGCGGAGCGAGCGGCGGACGCCGCGTACGTGCAGGCGGGCCTCGAAGCGGTGCGCGACAGCGGCGCGGTGGCCCTGGGCGCCGTGCGGCCGCTCGCCCTCGGCGCCGCCGCCGCGGAGCCCTCGCGGCAGGACCTCGGCGGCCCGGAGCCGGCCGCTCTCGTGTTCTGGCTGTCTCCGGATCCCGTCCCGGCCGCCTTGCGAGAGTCGGTGACGGCGGGCGGCGTCCTCGTCAGCGACCAGCTCGCGCGCTCCGAGCCCTGCGACTGCGTCGTCCGCCCGCTCGCGGGCGGTCTCCCCGTCCGCTTCGATCGGCGCGGTGACCCCGATCCGCCGCTGGCCGCCGCCGCCGCCCTGTGGGAAGACCGGCACGGGCGGCCGCTCCTCGAGGCCGAGCGGCTGGGGGACGGCGCCTGGCTGCGCCTGCACTCCCGCTTCCACCCGGCGTGGACGGACCTCGTGCTGTCGCCCGCCTTCCCGGCCTGGCTGCTCGAGCTGGCGTCCGACGCGTCTCCGGCCGCCTCGGCCCGGATCGCTCCTTCGGACCGGCGGGCGGCTCCGGATCAGGCGACGCCGCGGCGGGCCGCGGCCGGCGCGGCCGCGCCGGATGCGCCCGGCGCACAGACCGGCCGCTGGCTGTGGCTGGGAGCCGCCGCCCTGCTGGCCCTCGAACGGCGCGTGGCGGCGGGGACGCCGGCATGACGGCGCCTGGCGCGGCGGCGAAGATCGGCGAGCTCGCCGCCCGCTGGCGTCGCCGGTCGTGGCGCGCCGCGGCGCTGTCGGCCGCGGCCGTGGCGCTGCCGCTCGCCACCGGCGCCGCGCTGGCGGCCCGCGCCGGCGCTCCGCGGTGGGCGGCCGGGATCGCCGCGGCGGCCGCCGTCGCCGGCGCGCTCGTCTGGCGCCGCTGCCGTCCCGGGCCGGCGGACCCCGTGGCCATGGCGCTCCATCTCGATCGCGCGCGGCCGGAGGCGGAGGCGAGCTGCGAGCTGCTGCTGGCGGCCCCCGAGGAGCTGCCGCTGGTGGCGCGCCTGCAACGCCGGCGGGTGGAGGCGGCGCTCGGAGCGGTGCTCGCGGAGGTCGAGCTGCCGGCCGCGCCGCGGCGCCGGGCGCGCCTTCTCGCCCTGGCCTCGCTCGCCGCGTCGCTCGCGGCCTGGCTCGCGCTGCCGTCGGTCGAGCAGC
>JAOTWP010000301.1 GCA_029862975.1 Acidobacteriota bacterium | reverse complement strand
GACCAGCCGGTCCAGCATGTCGGGCGCGACCTCGATGTCGTTGTTGAGCACGAGGACGTAGTCGAAGTCGCGCGCGAGCGCCCAGCGCAGCCCGGCGTTGACGCCGGCCGCCGGCCCCTCGTTGACGGCGACGAGCACCTGCTCGACGCCGGGAAACGCCGCCGCGACGGCCTCGGGGGAGCCGTCCGACGAGCCGTTGTCGATCACCGCGACGACGAGCTCGCCGTAGGTCATCGCCAGCAGGCTCGCGACCGTCTCGAGCGTGATCGCCTTGCCGTTGTAGTTGAGGACGAGGGCCACGACCCTCGGTTTTCCGGCGCTCTTCATCCCGCGGCGTAGGGTACTACGGGAGCCGCGACCACCGTACGCAGGCCGCTATGCCCTCACTCCTCTTCGGTCGCCGGCCCGCGCAGGACGATCTCGGGCTGGGCGGCGAGCACGACCTTGGCATCGCTGGGCACGTCGCGGGTCACGACCGTGTTGGCGCCGACGAAGACCCGGTCCCCCACCGTGATGCCGCCGATCAGGCGCGCGCCAGCGGCGATGAAGACGTCGTCGCCGATCCGCGGCATCTCCGCGACCCGGCGGGTCGACGGCGCGCCCAGCGTCACCTGATGCAGCAGCGTGGCGCGGGCGCCGACCCGCGCCCGGTTGCCGATGACGAGGCCCACGCCGTGGGCGATCCGCAGGCCCGGGCCGAGCCGCGCCTCCGGCGCGATGTCGGCCCCGGTGAGCCAGAGCGAGATCCTGGCCACGAGCGGCCCCACGACGGGGATCCCGCGGCTGCGGAACCAGTGGGCGAAGCGATGCAGGACGACCGCTTGATAGCCGTTCTCGAAGAGGAGCGACTCGATCACGTACCAGGGAAAGCGCTTGGACTTGATCTCGCGCAGCCGGCGCGTGTCTTCCTTGAGGTTCTCCAGCACGCGATTCTCCAGAACGGGGTTCTCCAGAACGGGCTCTCCAGTCGCGCGGCTCCTGACCGGGGGACGGGACGATCGTAGCAGCGCCGCCGCCCCTCAGGGCGCCGCCTTGGGGCCGGCGACGACCCGCACCTCGCCGCCGGCGAGCGGCCGGCCGACGCGGGTCTCGAACCAGGCGTAGTCCTCGATCACCAGATCGACCGACAGGACGTAGACGCCGGGCGCCGCGGGCCAGGTGACGGGGAGGACGAGGTCGACGGGATCGCCCGACGGCAGGTCCGCCGGCAGCGGGATCCGCGGCCCCTCCACCACCGCGCCCGGGGCGTCGCCCGCCGCCGCCAGCCGGTAGGAGAGGGTGACCGGGAAAGCGCCGCCGCGCCGCCACGGCACCGGGCTCATGTTGCGCACCCGGACCGCCAGCCGCGTCGTGGCGCCGGCGCGGGCCCGCTTCGGCAGGGCGAGGCCGGGGCCGGTGTACTCGAAGCTCTTCTCGAGCGCCGCCCGAGCGCCGCCGTACCAGAAGGTCGCCCGCGCCCCGCCTGCCGTGCCGCCGGTGCCGCCGGCGAGGCTCAGGCGCACGGTGCGGGCAGCGTAGGTCTCGTCGGCGTCCCACCAGAAGGGGTGGCGCCGCCAGGCCGGCGCGAGCGGCACGGTGAGCGCGCCGCGGAGCACCTTGCCCGCGCCCTCGAGGGGGTAGCGCAGCTCCCCCCGCCGATCCTCGACCACCAGCGCGAGGCCCGGCGTCCGCGTCCGGTAGCGCAGCAGGATGGGGAGCTCGCCCTCGCGGCTGACGATCATGAGCTCGGTGGGCGGCGCTCCGGCCTCCAGGGTGAAGACGTCCGGACCGACGCGGCCGCGCCCGTCGTCGAAGCGCACCATGTCGTCCGCCCAGTAGCGGTCGATGCGCCCCTCGATGTCGAGCGCGGTGCTTTCGTAGGGCAGCCGCCGCGGCAGGCCGGCCAGGGTGTGGGTCTGGCTCGCCGCCGCCGCGGGGGCGTGGGGGAACGACGCGACGGCCGAGCCGCCCATCACCAGCGCCACGGCCCAGGCGAGCGCCAGGCCGGCGCGGCCGGGCAACGCCGGCAGCCCGACGAGCGCCAGCGGGTAGACCGGCAGGAAGTAGCGGTTGCCCAGGAACGAGGCGCCGCCGAAGTAGTTCGCCGGCCACCAGATCAGAAAGAAGGCCGCCGCCGCCGCCGCGCCGAGCCACAGG
>JAOTWP010000145.1 GCA_029862975.1 Acidobacteriota bacterium | reverse complement strand
ATCTTCGCCGACGGCTTCGAGTCCGGCGACACCTCGGCCTGGTCGAGCACCGTGCCCTAGGAGCGAGGCTCCGACCGCCCCACAACTTCTTCGCGAGGCTGCGCGAACGGCGTCGGCCTTCGACGGCCCCTCCCACAGGCAGTGCCGCATCTACCTCGACGGTGATCTCGTGGCGGGCGAGGATGTTCCAGTCGCGCTGGTCTTCGGCTTGGCGTGGGGGACTCCGGGTCGGTTTCAAAGGAAGTGCCCGGCGAGCCTGCATTGATCATGAGCGCCACGGCATCTTGAGCCGGTGCAGCTCGGCGCATGTCATCCCCGTGTAATCCCCGGCCCGTTAGCTTGCGGACCGTTGGCGGCCCACGCCCCATCGCCGCCGCTGAGAGGAGCTGGGAGATGACCTCACGAATCCGATCGTCCGTCGCCGTCCTGGGATGCTTCCTGCCGGTCGCGGCCGCGCTGGCGCAGCCGACGATCATTTCGACCAACAGCGCCGCGCTGGCCCGCAGCGGACGGCTGTCGATCACGGGCACCGGCTTCGGCGCCGACGGTACGGTGCTCGTGGCCGACCTGCCGTCGTGGGTCTCGACCTGGACCGACACGCGGATCGTCGCCTACGTCCCGGAGGGGGCGCCGCTCGGTGCCACCTCGGTCGTCGTCGACGCCGGGGGGCAGCAGAGCAACGCCGTGCCGCTCGAGGTCACCTCCCGGCAGGCCGACGGCCGCGTCCGCTGGATCTTCGAGATCGACTCGGAGTTCATCTACTACCGGCCTGGCCTGGCGCCGGACGGCACGCTCTACGTGCACGGCTACACCCAGGAAGGGGGCGGAGAAGGCAGGGTCTTCGCCGTCTCCGCCGACGGCGCTCTGCTGTGGATCCAGAAGGAGATCTACTGGGCCGCCTACGTGCCGCCGATCGCCGGCCCGGACGGCGCCGTCTACGTCGGCAGCACCGACGGCCTCACCCGCATCTCGCCGGCGGGCGAGATCGACTGGAACTTCGACGGCAGCGTCGGCATCGCCGCCTCGGCCGGGATCGGCCCGGACGGCACGGTGTTCACGGCGTTCGAGACGGGCACGACGGGCGCCGTGGCGCTCGATCCGGCCACCGGGGCGGTCCTGTGGACGAACAACGAGAACACCATGCTCTGCATCGGGTGCTCCAACGAGCTGCGGCTCGGCCCCTCGGCGCCCGGCGGGCCGGACGACCGCTTCTACGTCTACTGGGAGGGGCTGTGGGCCTTCTCCCTCGACGGCGACTTCCTGTGGCAGGGCTTCGCCGACCTCGACCCGCACGAGCCCGGAATCGGCTCCGACGGCACGCTGTACGCTCCCCACGGCGACGAGCTGGTCGCCTACAGCGCGCTCGATGGCAGCTTCCTGTGGACGGCCAACAGCCCCTGGAACGCGTACATCTCGGACGTCGAAGTGGGCCCGGACGACACGCTCTACTTCGTCAGCGACTCCACCTGGGTCGACGCGTTCGATTCCCGGACGCAGACGTCGCTGTGGCACCACGACGTCGAGCAGTACCTCCGGCGGCCCTCGCTCAGTCCCGACGGCAGCACCCTCCTCACCAGCGGCGGCGGCAGCTGCAACACGCCCAGTGGAGAGTGCGTGATCTCCTTCATCAAGGCGTTCGACACCACCGACGGCCAGGAGCTGTGGCACCTCGACCTCGACGACGTGTGGGATCCCGACTACCGCAGCATCGCCTGGGACCACGCCCGCGTCGCGGCCGACAGCCGCACGGCCTACTTCACCGGGTTCATCCTCGGCAACGGGGACGGCAACGACGAGCGCAGCCTGCTGTGGGCGATCGAGCTCGGCGAGACCGCCGTCTTCAGCGACGGCTTCGAGTCCGGCGACACCTCGGCCTGGTCCAGCACGGTGCCGTAGGCGCGCCGGAGACTCGCTTCTCGCGCCGCGCGGGGTGCCCCACCTCTGGCGCACGTGGGCGACGGGCTCGGCCGAATGCTCATCGGCCTCCGGCCCGCCGGCGAAAAGGCCGGAGCCCGAAGGCTCCGGCCAGGTGGGTCGAAGAAGCGGCCGCCCGACCTACTCGACGACGTGCAGCGACCCGACGTCCTCGCTCGAGATGATGCCAAGGGTGGTCAGATCGAGCCGCATCGAGAAGGTGCCCGAGGTCGAAGAGCCGAAGGTGCCGGCGAACTCGACGACGTCTTCGTCGTTGCCGGAGAGGCCGGTCACCACGAAGCTGCCGAGGGTCGAGAACAGGAGATTGCCGCCGGCGGTGAGCGTCGCCGCGTCGACGTCTTCGGCGCTCACTCCGCCGAGCCCGACGTCGGAGCCGTCGAAGAACTGGACGAACGAGCCCGAGGTCGTCGGGCCGAGGGTGCCGGTGAAGAGGAAGAGATCCTCATCGGCGCCCGAGGCGCCGTTGCCGCTGAAGCCGCCGGTCGTCGAGACGATGAGGCGGCCGTCCGCGGCCAGGGCGATCCCGTCGACGTCCTCGCCGCTGTTGGTCAAGCCGACGTCCGAGCCGTCGAAGTAGAAGCTGAACGAGCCGGCGGTGCTCGGGCCCATCGACGTCGGCGTGAAGCGCACGATGTCGGAGTCGTCGACCGCCATGCCGCCGACGGTGCCGGCGGCGGTGAAGGAGAGCAGCAGGTCGCCGCCCGGCAGGACGGCCAGGCCGTCGATCTCGAGCCCGCCGAGGCCGACGTCGGAGCCGTCGAACCGGAACTGCCACAATCTGGAGCCCTCGTCGAAGGAGACGATGTCCTCGTCCTGGACCGTGCCGACGCCGGGAACCGAGGTGGTGCTCCGGAACGACATCCAGATCACGGGGTTGACGCCGGGAGGCACGCAGACGTCGCCGCCCTCGTCGCAGGTCTCGCCCGGGCCGCAGGGATTGCCGGTCGACTGGCAATCGAGGGTCGGGTCGCAGAACTCCGTGCCGGTGCAGTACGCGCCGTCGTCGGGGCACAGCGCGTCGTTGGCGACGTTGTCGCACGAGTCGGTTCCCACGTTGCAGGAGTCGTCCGTGCAGCCCACGCCGTCGTCGCAGCTCGGGGGCGTCCCCGGGTCGCAGCCGTCGGTGCCCTCGTTGCAGGTCTCGCTGCCGTTGCAGAAGACGCCGTCGTCGCAGGCCGGCGGGGTGCCGGCGTCGCACTGGTCGGTCGTCTCGTTGCAGGTCTCGGTACCGTTGCAGAAGAGGCCGTCGTCGCAAGCCGGCGGGGTTCCGGGATCGCAGCTGTCGGTCGTCTCGTTGCAGGTCTCGGTGCCGTTGCAGAAGGCGCCGTCGTCGCAGACGGGCGCGGTCCCGTCTTCACACTGGCCGGTGCCGGTGTTGCACGTCTCGTCGCCGTTGCAGTACAGGCCGTCGTCGCAGTCGGCGTCGACGGTGCAGGCGGGGGCGGCGCCGCCGACGGCGAAGACCAGGTCGTCCGCGTCGTCGTAGGTGCCGCCCGAGCACGAGCTCTGGCTGCCGGCGTAGCGGAAGTTGGCGCGTACCGCCTGGAGGGTGCCGGCCGGGAGGACGTACTGCGCCGTCAGGGTCTGAACGCCGCTGCCCGGAGGCACGATCGAGGCGATGTGCGTCCAGCTCGGGCTGTTGGCGTCCGCCGCGTAGTAGAGGTCCAGGGTGTCCGAGGTGTAGCCGGTCCAGGCCCAGACGGTAGCCTCGACCTCGACCGCCGCCCCTTCGCTGAAGTCCTGAGCGTCGAGGGTCGAGACCACGATGCGGTCGTTCGACTCGTCGCTGTGGTAGATGCCCGAGGTGCCGTCGGCGCAGGCGGTCAGCGTGTTCGGCTGGTTGGGCTCCGAGGGGCTCAGATTGTCGCGACTGTTGAGGAGCGTCGTCGAATCGCACGAGCTGCCCCGGATGGCGCAGGCGGGAGCGCCGAGACCGGCGTCGTAGACGGCGATCTGCGGGCCGTTGGTGTCGGTGCAGATGTCGCCGCCCTCGTCGCAGCTCTGGCCCGGGCAGGGATCGCTGCCCGCGGCGCAGGTGCCGGCGTCGCAGGTCTCGACGCCGGTGCAGAAGAGGCCGTCGTCGCAGTCGCCGTCGACGGTGCATTCCGGCACGCAGACGTCGGCGTCCTCGTCGCAGGTCCAGGTCGGGTTCGCGGCACAGGGGTCGGTGCCGGCGGTGCAGACGTTCGCCACGCAGGTCTCGGCGCCGTTGCAGAAGAGGGCGTCGTCACAATCCGAGTCCTGGGTGCAGGCCACGGCGCCGGGCTGCACGGTGTCGCAGGTCGAGGCGGGGCCGAAGCAGGAGGCGCCGGACTTGGGGATGACCACGTAGGAGTAGTCGCGCCCGTTCTGGAGGCTCGTGTCGTTGAGCGAGGTGCCGGCGGTGGAGCCGATCTTCACCTTGCCGAAGTCGCACTGGAAGATGCCCTCGGCGCGGAAGACGTCGTAGCTCGAGGCGCCCGAGACCGCGCCCCAGGAGAGGCCGACCGAGGTGTCGCCCGACGTCGCCGTGACGTTGGGCGCCGAGGCCGGGACGCCGGCGCAGCCGGAATCCTGGACGGTCGGCGTCTGGCAGGCGATCTCCTGGTCGTTGAACGCCTGGTAGATCGCCGTCATGTGCGGCGTGCCGTTGTTGAGGTTGCCGTCGTCGTCGTCGGCGGCGAGGTAGTTCATGTAGCCGCTCGAGCCGCCGCAGCCGCCGTTCGGCGGGCCGCCCGAGAACCAGGTGCTGGTGGCGCCGGCGCCGATGTAGGTCAGGCGGGTGACGATCTCGGCGGCCGTGTTGTTGTCCACGCCGTAGAGGGTGGGGAGCTTGCGCTTCCACAGCGACCACACGGCCTCGGAGTAGACGCCGCCGATGCAGTGGACGCTGCCGCCGCAGTTGGCGTTCGACCAGCTGTAGTCGTGGGGCTGGCCCGACTGGCGCTGCAGGTAGTCGATGTCGCGCACGCCGGTGCAGTTGAGGCAGGGGTCGCCGTTGCCCGAGCAGTTCGTGGGCAGGAAGTTGCGCCCGATGCAGGAGTCGTAGAGGCGCAGCGCCGAGTAGACGTCGGCGATGCCCTCGCCCGAGGGGCTGGCGATGCCGCCGACGGCGTCGTTGGCGTCCATGCCGTGGCCCCACTCGTGGTCGAAGACCGCCGCGATCTCGCCGGTGTTGGCGCAGCCGCCGCCGGAGCGGTAGAAGTTCACCGTCGAGCCGTTCCAGAAGGCGTTGCAGGTGTTGTTGATGTTCATGTTGGCGGTCAGCCGTCCCTGCAGCCAGGTGTTCGACGGCAGGTGGCTGCGGGCCATCTCCTTGATCCGGTTCAGCTCGTAGAAGCCGGAGCGCGAGGCGTGGGTGTTGCCGGGGCCGCCGAAGCCCGGAGTGACGCAGTCGGTGCCGCCGGAGGTGCCCCAATCGATGCCGTCGATCTGGGTCAGGCTGTCGGTGCCGCAGTTGTCGGCCATGTTGACGTAGGGGCCGAAGAACGTCGCGGTCATGCTGCCGGACCCCGCCACGTTGCCGCCGGTGTCGGTGGTGCCCAGGGTGGTGTCCTGGAACGGCATCGGCCAGCCGGGCTGCTCGGTACCGTCCTGCCCGACGCCGTCGTTGGTCTTCGGGTAGACGCCGCCCTTGACCTCGGCGTAGCGGTTGGTGTCCTCGAAGGCGAGGAGCTCGCCCGAGTGGGCGTCGACCAGCGCCTCCCAGGTGCCCAGCTCGTCCGCGAAGCTCGGGCGCAGCACCCAGGCCAGGCGGTGGCCGTAGCCCTGCCCGAGTCGAATGGCGTCGACGTTCTTGCCGCGAGCCGTGGGTACGAGGATCAGGTCGGGCCTGCGCCAGACGTCGATGACGGCGAAAGGCTCGGCGTGGGCCTGGACCGCCCACATCGCCACTTCGGCCGAGATCTGGGGGGTCGTGGAGACGTCGATGTCGCCCCAGGCGTTGGCCCCGAAGAGCACCAGATTGCCGTGGTTGACGACCGCGTTCAGGTGGCTGCCCCGAACCGGAACGCCGTGGAAGGCCCTCGTCACGTAGATCTGAGCGACGGCGCCGCCCTCGTGCACCGTCGCGAACCCGTAGCCGGCCAGCTCGCCGACGTCGATCCGCAGGTGCACGGCGTTGCCGCCGACGTAATCGCGAAACGCGGCGGCCACGGCGGCGCCGAGCTCTCTCTCGCTCGCCGGGGCCGGGCGGCCGAGGCCTTCCCAGGTCAGCTCGTTGCCGACGCCGCTGCCCGGAACGAGCGGCTGGGCGGGAGTGAGCGTCGCCCACCGGCCGCTGCGAGCGTCCAGGCGCCCGCCGTCGGCCGGCAGGCCCAGGGCGGCGAGGTCGGCCGCGGCCAGGAGGGCGCCGTCGCCGCGCGGCAGCTCGGCCGGCAGCCGGTACGCGGTCTCGAGGTCGAGATCCGGGAGACGGAACTCCTTTTCTCGGAGGCCCACGCGCTCGGGGACCTCGACGGCGGAGAGCAAGCCGGCGCCGAGCGTTGCCAGGAGGCCGAGGGACACGGCCAAGCTCAGGGCTCTCGGAGATCGGGAAGCGACACGGCTCTGACGCAGGGACCTGGACATTCGGTGCGTTCCTCCTGCTCTGGGTTCTTGCCCTTGCCCGGCGGAGGGGGCGTGACGGCCCGCTCCGCGGGCAGGATGGTTTGTTGCTATGGCTAGATCGCAGTGCATCTTACAGCGCGGGCTTTTGGGGGGGCCGTGCCGTAGATCACACCGGCGAACGGCGGCCGGTGCGCGAAGCGGCCGGCGTAGATGCCGCGCTCCCGCCGCTCGCAGCGAGGTTCGGCCGAAGACGGCGGGGCCCGGCGATCGCGAGCTCCGGTCGGAGCGCCGGCCCCTGCTAGGATCGCCGGGCTTGCCGACTCCCGGGATCCAGATCCTCGTCTGCGCCAACGAGCGGCCGCTCGAGGCCGCCAAGCCGAGCTGCGCGCCCCGCGGCGGGCTCGCCGTCTACCGGCGCTTCAAGGACCGGGTCCGGGAGCTCGGGGTTCGCGACCGGGTGATGGTCACGCGCACCGGGTGCCTCAAGCACTGCAGCCGGGGCGTGACCGTGGCCGTGTGGCCCGCCAACGTCTGGTACGCCGGCGTCACCGAAGGCGACGTCGACGAGATCCTCGAGCTCGCCGTCTCCGGCCGCGGCGAAGCGCCTCCCCGGCTGGCGATGCCGGACGTCCCCTGGGAGTAGACGCCCGCTCCGGCGCCCCGCGACCAGGTCGAGGACGTCCCGGACGGTGGCGAGCGCCGCCGCCGCCTCGTCGTCGACGGCCAGGCCGAAGCGCCCCTCGAGCTCGCTGACCAGCTCGACCCTGGTCAGGGAGTCGACGCCGAGCTCGGTCAGGCGGTCGGACGCGCTCACGGCGTCCGGCCGCGAGCGGGTCAGGCGGGCGAGGACGGCGAGGATGCGGCGCTCGTCGGCGCCGTTCCCGATGCCGGGGGACGCCGCCGCCGCGGCCGGCGCGGGGCGGGCGCCGGGCGCGACGGCCCGGCCGCCATCCCCGCCCGTCTCGCCGGCCAGCAGCGCGTCGCGCAGCCGGCCGCGCTTGACCTTCAGGGTGGTCGTCTTCGGCAGGTCGCCGCGCCAGATCTCGACGTGGGAGATCTGCTGGTAGCTGGGAATCCCGGCGGAGCGCGCCGCGATCGCCGCGCGGACGTCCTCGCCGCCGGCCTCCGCCTGCGGCACGACGACGGCGGCCACCCGCTCGCCGCGCGGCCCGGGCAGGCCGAGGACCACCAGCTCCGCGACCCCCGGCAGGTCGCGGTAGCGCCGCTCGACCTCCTCCGGGTAGACGTTCTTGCCGGCCGCCGTCACGATGACGTCCTTGCTGCGCCCCACGAGGTGGAGATAGCCGTCCCGGTCGAAGAAGCCCAGGTCTCCAGTGGCGAGCCAGCCGTCGCGCAGCACCTCGGCGGAGGCCCGCGGGTTGCGGTAGTAGCCGGCCATGACGCTGGCGCCGCGGACCCGGATCTCGCCGCTCCCGCCGCCGTTCGCGGCGGGGCGCACCTCCACCTCGACTCCCGCCAGCGGCCGGCCCACGGACCCCGGGCGGATCGCGTGCCACGGGTTGACCGCGATGACCGGGCTGGTCTCGGTCATGCCATAGCCCTCGGCGACCCGGATGCCCATCAGCCCGAAGCTGCGCCCGAGGGCGGGCGGCAGCGCCGCGCCGCCGGTCGCCACCCGCCGCAGCGCGCCGCCGAAGCGGCGGTGGACGCCGGCAAACAGCACGTGCCCGCAGCGTCCGCCGGTGGCGGCGCTGAGCGCGAAGAGGAGGCGGAAGAAGCCCCGCCGCCAGGGCCCGCCGGCGGCGAGGTTGCGCTGGATCCCGTCGTGGAGGAGCTCCAGCAGGCGGGGCACGGCCACCAGCATCGTCGGCCGGGTCGCCGTCATCATCCAGCGGATCTCGGCCGGCTCGAGCCGGTCGACGTAGCTGACGGTGCCGTTGCCGGCCAGCGGCACGAGGAGCCCGACGGTGAGCTCGAACGCGTGGTGGAGGGGGAGCACCGAGAGCAGCCGCTCGCGCGACGAGGACATCACCGCGGCGAGATCGCGCACGTTGGCCAGCAGGTTGCGATGGGTGAGAGGCACCGCCTTGGGCTCGACCGTGGTGCCGCTCGTGAAGAGGATCGTCGCCAGCCCGTCGCCGTCGCCCGTGGCCTCGATCTTCTCGGCGCCCGGCAGCAGGCCGACGCCGGGACCCGGCACGAAGGGCTCCGCGAGCGCGACCGTGGGGAGGGCCGCCGGGAGGGCCGCCCCCGCGAGCGCGGCGCGGAGCTCCGGCGCGGCGCAGACGAGCCTGGCCGCCGTGAACCGGGCCGCGGCGGCGACCTCGGCGGCCGGCCACTGGGGGTCGAGGGGCACGGTGGCGGCGCCCAGCCGCTGGACGGCGAACGAGGTGAGGACCCATTCGGGGCTCGAGCGGCCCCACAGGACGACCCGGTCGCCCGGCCCGATGCCGTGGCGGGTCGCCAGCCGCCAGGCGATGTTGCGGACGGCGGTGAGCGCCTGTTCGTACGTGTAGCGCAGCCAGCGGCCGTTCCGACACGTCTGGAAGGCGATCCCCCGCGGGTCCGCGGCGGCGGCGCCGGCCAGGAGCTCGTGGAGAGTCGAGGCGGCGGCCACGGCGATCTCGCCTCCCGGGTGCCGGCGCGTCCGGGCCGCGTCGCCCGTGCGCGCCGGAGGCAGGCCGTCCTCGGCCTTGAGGGCGAAGCGCACGAGCCCCGGGACGTGGCTGCCGGCGACGTACGAGCGCCAGTCGATCGCGGCGACGTCGAAGGGGAACGCCGAGCGCTCCTCCGGGGACATCCGGCTCCAGAGGGCGCGCGTCGCGCCGTCGTCGTAGCGGGCTCCATGATCGAGGTACGGGCGGTAGATCTCGAGCAGGCGCGCGAAGTGGGCGAGCTTGCGGGCCGCGGCCCCGAGGCGGCGTCCGAGGCCCGTGGCGGGGAGGCGGCGAGCGAGCCCGAGGGCGAGGGCGCGGCGCGCGCGGAGCTTCTCGAGCCAGCGGAGCGGATCGGCGTACCGCGCTCGCCGCACCCGGATCGCCCGGCCGCGGGCGTCGTGCAGCGGGGCGCGGGCGAACCCCTGCCGCGCGTGCTCGACGAGCTGCCCCAGCGCGATCGGATGGCGGCTCGAGCTCACGTGGTAGACGCGGGGCACGTCGCGGCCGGTCATGTCGCGACCAGGGCGCAGCTCG
>JAOTWP010000300.1 GCA_029862975.1 Acidobacteriota bacterium | reverse complement strand
GGCCTCCACCAGGAAGTCGGAATGGACGTTGAAGCGCCCCCGGGCGCTCTCGAACCTCGCCTCGAGGGCGTACATGCCGGCGGCGGCGTTGTCCGGCAGCGTGATGAACGACTCGACCCGCCAGCGACCCGGTTGCAGATCCTGCTCCTTGACGGCGGTGTGGACCGTCTTCCCCTTGTAGTGGATGCGCGTGTACAGCTTCCCCGTCACCACTTCGGAGATCCGCGACGGACACATCACGTAGACCAGGCGATGATGCAGCCGGCTCCCGGGTCGGGTCCGGTGCGGCCTCAGCTCGTTCTCCTCCACCTCGAAGAAGGGAAGCCGGCGCTTCGCGCACCGGTACTCCTCGGCGACGGGCTCGGGAAACGTCACGATCGTCTCCCCGGGCTTGACCGTCCCAAGCGGCAGCTGCGAGCAGCCGGACACCAGGGCGAGGCACAGGACGACCTCTAGTACTCGACGACCCATCCGCTCCCTCCTTGCTCCTGCGAGCTCGCGCCCCCGCTCGAGCCCTGGTCTCGTTCGGCGGAGGTCCGATTTCCGGCCACCGGCTTCCGCGTCGGGGTCCGCTTCGTCACCGTCGCTCGGGGCTGCGTCTTCGCGGCCGACCGCGTCGTCGTCTGCACCCTGAGCGTCGTCGCGGTGCGCGGCTTTGCCGCCCCGCTCGAATGCGTCCGCGTCGTGGTCGTCGCCCGGGGCTTCTCGGCCGTCGTCTTCACCGTCGTCGTTCGGCGCGGGGTCGCCGCAGCAGGCTTCGCCGGAGGCTGGGAAACCCGCCGGGACTCCACCGCCGCCGTCTTCGACTGCGGCTGCGAGCTCGTCGCGGCGGGCTTCGCTGCGCTCGACGCCGTCGCGGTCGTCGTGCGCGTCGCAGCCGGCGCCGGTGCCGTGGGAAGCTCCGGCGCGGCAGCGGCTTCCAGCGCCTGCGTCGGCTTCGGCGTGTCGGCGGCCCGAGCCACCTCGCCGCCCCAGCCGCCGCTCCGCGCCGGCCGCGGGGCCGGTGCGCTCGCAGCCGGGTCGGGAGTAACCGGGGGCACCTTCACACGCGCGCCCTCGCTCGCCCGAGGCAGGGGCTCCGTCGCGGCGCCGTCCGGCCACAGGGCGGGGACTAACAGCACGCCGATCACGAGGGCCACGACCCCCACGCGAGCCGCCACGGGCACGCCGGCGACGACCCGCTTCCACGGCGCCAGCGCGCTCTGGAGCCTGCGCGGCGCGTCGCTCGCGCGTGCGGCCGCCACCCACCCCGAAAGGGCCTCGGGCACGGTCCGCGTCACCCGGGCCGCCCCGGATGTGGCCGCCCCGCCGTTCGCCGTCCCGGGCTCGCGGGGCGCCGCTTCGCGCACCGGGCCGCGAGGCGGGGGCGGGCTCGGCCGGGCCTTGGGCCGGGTCGGTTTCGGCGTGGGAGTCAACAGGTCGTCGACGGCACTCCGGGCCGCCACGAGGCGGTCGGCAGGCGCCGCCGACGGCTTCTTGCGCGCCCCGCCCGGTGCCGCGCCGCCCCTGCGCACCCGAGCGGCGGAGCGGGAAGCCGGCTCGGACGCCGGCGCTCGGGGGCGCTTTTGCGCTTCGGGCCCGGCCTGCGGTTGCGTGCTCACGACGAAGGCCATCTGGCAGCTCGGGCAGCGCACGAGGGTCTCCGCCGCCCCGATCGTGGAGTCGTTGACCCGGAACTGCCCCGCGCAGTGCACGCAAACCAGGATCAAGCTCGGTCCCCGTCCGGCACACGTCCGGCCCGGGACACGGCAATCGAGTCCCCTCCGGAACGCATGGATCCGGGGCACTGTTTCGGAGGGTCCGGCGCTCCTCTTGAGATCCCGGTCCGGCACCGGCGACCGCTATCCCGCTGAATCCAAGACGCTTCTCGGAGGGAGGGGCCGGATCGGCCCTCGCCGGGAGGCCCGCCAGCGCCGCCCCGCCGGGGGGGTGGTAGCCTCCCTGCCGATCCCCGGGGTCGGGGCGGACGCTCTGCGGCTCCGCGTGTCCCCGTGAAGAAGGATCGAGCCGCCCAGGAGATCGGCCGCCTGCATGAGCTCTGGAAGCCGATCGCGCCCGCTCCGCTGCGCCCTCCCCGGCCGCCGGGCCTGGGCGACGGCGTGCACCCTGGCGGTGGCCGTCGCGTGCGGGGCCGAGGATCGCCCGGTCGG
>JAOTWP010000144.1 GCA_029862975.1 Acidobacteriota bacterium | reverse complement strand
CGTCCTCGACGGCGAGAATGGCGCCGTCGCCCTCGGGGAAGGGCGCGGCGCGCAGCCGGATGTGGCCGCCGTCCACCATCGCCTCGGCGGCGTTGTTGATCAGGTTGATGAGGACCTGGCGGATCTTGCCGGGGTCGATCTCCGCCTCGAGGGGTCCCTCCGCGGCGACCGTCTCGATGGCGATCCCGCGGCCCTGCAGGCTCGGCCTCACGAGCCGCTCGACGTCCTCGAGCAGCGCGTGGAGGTCGGCGAGGCGGCGCCGCGGCGGCGTCGGCCGGGCCGAGGTCAGGAGGCTCTGCATGGTCTCGTCGACCCGCTTGAGCTCGCGCAGCATCTCGCCGCACAACGCGCGGTTCTCTTCCTTGGCCAGATCCTCGCGCAGGATCTCGAGGGCGCTCTGGATGCCGGCCAGGGGGTTCTTGATCTCGTGCGCCAGGCCGGCCGCGAGCCGGCCCAGCGAGGCGAGCTGATCGGTGTGCGCGAGGCGCGTGGCGACCTCGGCCTCGCGCCGGCGCTGGCGCTCGAGGAACCGGCGCAGCGCGCCGTGGAGCTCGGCGGAGACCGGGTCGAGGACCGCGTCGCCCGGCGCGGTCGGGGCGCCCGGCTGGCCGGCCTCGGCGGCCGCGAGCTCGGCTTCGAAGCGGGCGGCCGAGCGGCGCACGCTGCGCCGCACGATGGTGGTCGTCACCATGAGGGCCACCGCCCAAACGACGATCAGGACTCCGAGGTTGCGGCGCGAGCCCGAGCGCACGGCGTTGATTCCGTCCGTGAGGTCGAGGGTCATCGACGCCACGGCCAGCGTCTGGCCGGGGCGGTGGCAGGGCAGGCAGTCGGCGTCGCCCACCACCCGCTCGAGGCCTCGCATCTCGTGGCGGCCGCCGGAGTCGGAGAGCCAGAAGCGCTGCACCTCGCCGGCACTCAGGAACTCGCGCATCTCGCGCAGCTCGGCCTCGCCGGGCGGTGTCGCGGGGCCGATCGACGTGCCGCCGGCCAGGAAGAGGCGGAAGTTGATCTCGCCGTGGAGGTCGCTCAGCGCGTCGAAGAGGTGGCCTTCTTCGAGGTCGGGCGTGTGCACGAGGGCGATCAGGCGCACCTCGTCGGCCGCTTCCGAGAGCCGCGACCCGGCCATCACGTCGGCCATCGACGCCACCTCGCGCTCGAGCAGCCGGTCGGTCGCGAAGTAGAGGAAGGCGAAGGCCAGGACGTGGATCGGAACGGTGAGCTGCCACGTGCGTTCCCGCAGCGCCAGGGAGTGGCGCAAGCGCGCGAGAAGGGGCTGCGGGGCGCCGGGTGGGGTCGGCTGGGACATCGAGACGGAGTCTACCCGCTGCCGGCCTCCGCGGCTTCGCCCCGGACCTTCCCGTTCCTTGGCGCGGGCGCCGGCCGCCCGCGCCTCAGCCGGAGGCCGGCGGCCGCCGCAGCGCCGAGACGACTGCCACGAGGGCGGCGACGATCGCCAGGCCGGCGACGACCCAGAGGCCGGTCACGATCGGGGAGCGCGGCTGCTTCGTCGCCGCCGCCGGGGCCGGGGCCGCGGGCGGGGCCGCCTGCTGCTGCGCGCGGGCGGCCGGCGAGCTCAGCTCCGAGGAGGGCTTGGCGTAGGCGAGCTCGACGGTGAACGACTCGCTGGCCGACAGCTTCCCCAGGACCGCGCCGTAGAACGTCAGTCCGTCCGCCTGGAACACGCCGTCCGCCGGCGGCGTCACGGTCATGTTGCTGGCGCCGAGGGGGTGCAGCACTTCGTACGAGAGCTGGTCGATCTCGAAGCCGCTGGGCCAGGTGAAGAGGTAGCGGCGCTGCGGTCCCGCCGGCAGGGGGGCGTAATACTCGAGGCGCACCGCCGGCGTGTCCGTCAGCAGCCGCACCGTGGACCAGTCGCCGGCCTCCTCGACGGTGTGCTGCGCCAGGACCAGCCGCCCGTCGGGCCCCTGCTTGGCGACGGCGTGCGGCGCTCCGGCCGCCGAGGGCATCGGCAGCTCCACGAGGGCCGGCAGGGGGACGTCGGCAGGCAGCATGGCGCGGAGCATCACGAGGATCTCCGGACGGTCGTACTCGGGCCAGAGCACGACCTCCAGGCTGGCCAGCCGGGTCCCGGCCGCCGCGGGAACGGGCAGCAGGGCGCCCAGCCCGAGGACCAGCGCCGGCACGAGCCGGCGCAACGACCTGCGAGGCTCCTCGAGCGGCATCGCGGCGTCTCTAGTCCCGGGCCCGCGGCGTGATGGTGACTTCCATCCGCTCCCCGTCCCGCTCCAGCACGACGAGCACCGGCTCGCCGATCTTCACGGCGTCGAGGGCGTAGGTGTAGTCGTAGATGTTGGCGATCTTCTGCCCCCCGAACTCGACGATGACGTCGCCCTCCTGGAGGCCGGCCTCGTCGGCCGGGCCGCCCGCGATGACCCCCGACAGCAGCAGCCCTTCGACCTCCGTCGTGTAGTCGGGAATGGTGCCGGTGAAGGCGCGCACCGAGTCGCGGTCGCCGCCCGAGTCGGTCCGCGGCTCGACCTTCAGGAAGTCGGGAGCCGCGTCGCGGTTGATCACGTTGGCGGCCACCAGCGTGCCGAAGCGCGCGATGCGCTCGAGATCCTCGTAGTTGATGAGGTCCGCCGTGTCCGTCGGCCGGTGGTAGTCCTCGTGGGCACCGGTGAAGAGGTCGATCGACGGCACCTCGGCCTGGTTGAGCGTCAGGGTGTCGGTCGGCAGGTAGGGGTCCTCGCCCTCCGTGAGGTCGAGGCCGACCGGGACGTTCGCCCGCTCCACGACCTCCGGCCAGATCGAGCTCGAGCCCATCGCCCGCAGGGCGACCTTGTTGTCCCGCGCCCGGCCGACCATGTCGAGGTTGACGTAGGCCGCGAGGTCCGCCGCGGCGATCGTCCCCTCCTCGACGAAGGCGTTCGAGCCCAGCACTCCGAGCTCCTCGCCCGACCACAGCGCCACGATCACGTCGCGCCGGCGCTCCATGGCGGCGAGACCCGAGACCATCTCGAGCACCGCGGCGACGCCGGAGGCGTTGTCGTCGGCGCCGTGGTGGATCCCGCCCACCTCCTCCTTGCGGGCCAGCGAGTTGCCGCCCCCGCCGCGGCCGAGGTGGTCGTAGTGGGCGCCGATCATCACGTAGGGCTTGTCGACCTCGCCCGCGACGTTGCGCGGCAGCACCCCGACGAGGTTGTGGCCGACTCTCCGCTCGCGCTCGACCCTGACGTCGAGGGTCAGTCGGACGCCGGGGATGGCGAAGCCGGCGACGTGCGGGTTGCCGTCGTCGAGCGCCGTCTGGGACTCCGCCAGGGTCTTGCCGGACACGAAGGAGAAGAGGCGATCGCCGACCTCGCCGCTCGCCGAGGCGGCGATGATCCCCGACCCCGCGATCGCCGAGTCGAACGACATGGCGATGGTCTCGCCCGCGTTCGGCGAGTTCGGACCGGTCACCAGCAGCAGGCCCTTGGCGCCTCGCTCGCGGGCCTGCAGGGCCCGGAAGCGCAGGCCGGAGTAGCGCGAGAAGGCGGCGCGCGTCTCCTGGTCGACGGCTTCGGGGAAGTAGCGCAGCGCCACGACGATCTTGCCTTCGACGTCGAGGCCGGCGTAGCTGTCGTATCCGAACTCGGCGCTCTCCGGCAGGACGAGGCCGTAGCCGGCGAAGACGACCTCGCCCGTGACGGAGCCGTTGTCGGACAGCGAGAGCGCCTGGAACGTCTCGCTCCCGGTGAAGACCTCCTCCGTCGAGTCGGTGGCCAGGGTGAGCACCGAGCCGGCGTCCTTCGTTCCGGCGGTGAACTCGAACGGGTGGACCAGCCCCTCCGCCCCCGGCAGGGGCTCGACGCCCAGCTCGTCGAGCTGCGCCACGAGATAGTCGCGCGCTCGCGCCTCGCCGTCGGTGCCCGTCAGGCGGCCGTCGAGGGCGTCGGACGCCAGGTACGTGACGTGCCGGCGCAGGCTCTCCTGCGAGGCCTCGGCGGCGGTGGGCAGCAACGCCAGAACGGCCGGGACCGCCAGCGCCAGGACGGCGAGCTTGACGGGGAGTCTGGCGGGGAGCTTGGGGGGGAGGCTAGTCATGAGCGGGATTCTCCGTGGAGTTGTGGACGCGTGGCGGGGCGGCCTCGAGCGCGGCGAGGGCCGCGGCGTGGTTCCATCGCCCGAGGTAGATCTGGCCGCCCTCGCCGGCGTGGCGGGTCGAGGTCCAGGCGAGCTGTTGGCCGTCGGGAGTCGGCACCGGCAGGCCGTCGAAGCCGTCGGTGAAGGTCACCCGGACGGGCTCTTTCGTGCCCTCGACGTCGACGATGAAGATCTCGAAGTTGCCGAACCCGAGCTTGTTGGAGGCAAAGAAGACGTAGGCGCCCGACGGATGGACGTAGGGCGCCCAGCTCATCGCCCCGAAGTCGGTCAGCTGGCGCTGGTCGGAGCCGTCCGGCTTCATGGAGTAGACGTTGGCGGTGAGGCCCTCTTCGTCGAAGCGCCGCCAGATGATCCGCGACCCGTCGGGGAAGAAGAACGGGCCGCCGTCGTAGCCCGGCGCGTCGGTGAGCCGCCGCTGCTCGGAGCCGTCGGCGCGCATGAGGTAGATCTCGGCGAAGTACGACGGGTTGACCTCGAGCCGCGCCAGGTCCTCCGGGTCGAGCTCGTGGTCGTAAGCGTGGCGCATCGACGAGAAGACGATCCATTCGCCGTCCGGCGAGTAGCTCCCCTCGGCGTCGTAGCCCCACGCGTCGGTGAGACGCAGCGGCTCGCCGCCGCCGGCGGGGGCAACGAAGATGTCCATGTGCGGGTCGTAATCCCACGAGTAACGCCGCTCCTGGCCCGAGGCTCGCAGCTCGAGCTCCGCGCGTTGGAGCTCCTCGGACTGCGGGTCGAGGTGCGTCGAGGCGTACTGGACGTCGCCGGTTCCGGGCCGGACGAAGGGACAGGTGGTCTTGCCCACGCCCGGCGAGATCCGCGCGCCCTCGCCGGTCTCCATGTCGAGCTCGTAGATCTGGTAGAAGGGGTTGCCGCTCTCGCGCTCGCTCTGGAAGACCATGATTCGGCCGTCGGGCGAGAAGTAGCCTTCGCCGGCCCGCCGCCCCTCGAAGGTCAGCCGCCGAACCCGGGTGAGGTAGTCGCTCTCGGTCGGGCCTTCGGACGGACTCGGGGTCGGGCTTTGGGTCGGACTCTGGGACTGGGCGCCGGATGCGAAGGCGCCGAAGGCCACGAGCAGGGTCGTGGCGAGATACGAGAACCGCTGGACGTTCATGGTCTACTCCAGGTAGCTGAGCATGTCGCGAGCCGCGGCCGCCTCGGGATGGTCGGGGGCGAGCTCGAGGAAGCGCTCGAGATGGACGCGCGCCGTGGGGATGTCCTCGGCGCTCAACAGGGCGAGGCCGAGCTTGTAGTGCGCGTCGGCGTTGTCCGGCTGGAGCTCGAGGACCTGCCGGTAGACTTCCGCCGCGGCGACCGGCTCGTTGCCGTCGAAGAGGTCGTTGCCGCGCTCGAAGAGGCTCATCATGACCGCTTCCGGGTTCTCCTCGGCGAGGGCCTTGAGCGCCGCGCGCGCCCCTTCTTCGTCGCCCATCGCCTCGAAGGCGCGATGGCGCAGCGAGAGGCCGCGCTCGCGGGAGCCCTCGAGGGTGATCAGCTGGTCGCCGCACTCGATGGCGCGCTGGAAGTTGCCGCGCGCGATCTCGAGGTCGCCGAGGAGTCCCCAGGCCGGCGCCAGGGCGGGCTCGAGCTGCACGGCCTGCTCGAGCCGCGGCATGGCCGCGTCGAGGTCGCCGGCCCGGGCCTGCGCCAGCCCGCGGTTGTAGGCCCGGCGGGCGGTGTCGACCTCGGGGACGTTGGCGACGAGCAGGTCGAGCGCGGCGTCGGCCTCCGCGCCGCGGCCGAGCCCGTTGAGGGCGTCGTAGTTCACCCCGAGAGCGCGCGCGTTGGCGGGGTCGCGCGCCAGCGTCGCCTGCGCCAGCTCCATCGCCCGGTCGTAGTTCTCGAGCTTGAGGTGCAGGGCCGCGGCGATGTCGTACGCCTCGAGGAGCTCCGGGTCCGCGGCGAGCGCGGCGTCGAAGCTGGCCACCGCGGCCTCGAGATCGCCCTCGTTGAAGGCCCGCGCGCCGGCGTTGTAGAGGTCGACCGCGGCCTGCTTGGCGGCGATCTCCTCGGGCGTCAGGTCGAGTCCGGGGACCCCCTCCGCCGCGCCCGCGGCCAGGGTCCAGCTGCCCTCGACGGGCTCGCCGCGCGACACCTTGACGGGCTCCCGAATCGTCCGGTAGCCCTCCTTGGCCAGCACGATCTCGTAGGCGCGGTCCGCGTGCAGGACGGCCAGGGTGAAGCGGCCCTTCTTGCTCGTCTCCTGGGTGGTCTCGGCGCCGGTCTCGGTGTCGACGAGGGTCACGGTGACGCCGGGCAGCGGCTTGCCCGCCTCGTCGGTGACCCGGCCCGCAACGCGAGCGGCCTGGGCGGACGCAGCGGCGGGCAGCGCCAGGAGGAGCAGGAGCGGGAGGCAGCGGGCAAGGGAGCGCATGGTCGTCCTCGAGTCGAGTGAGTATCGGATGGGCTCGTGCCCGGCGCCGGGATCTCGCCGCCGAGCTGCCGAATCCTACCCCGGAACGCCGTCAGCCGCCGAGCGGCAGCGTGGGCAGGAAGCGGGGCGCCGCGCGGTGCCGCGTCGCCTGCTCGAAGGCGTAGGCGATGGCCAGGAGGCGAGGCTCGCTCCAGGCTCCTGCGAACATCGAGATCCCGACCGGCAGGCCGTGGACCCGGCCGCAGGGCACGGTGACGTTGGGGTAGCCGGCGATGGCCGCGGGCGAGGAGCTGCCGCCGCCGAAGTGATCGCCGTTGACGAGGTCGGTTGGCCACGCCGGCCCGCCGGTCGGGGCGACGATGGCGTCGAGGGCGTGCCCGGCGACCAGCGCGTCGATCCCCTCCGCCCGCGCGGCCCGCCGGCAGGCCTCCAGGGCCGCGAGGTACTCCGGGCTCTCGAGGCCGTCCTTGGCCTCGGCCAGCAGGAAGATCTCCTGCTCGAAGAACGGCAGCTCGCGGTCGCGGTGCTCCTCGTTGAAGGCGATGAGCTCGGCCAGCGTCGCGTAGCGCGAGCCGTGCGCCGGATCCGCCAGATAGGCGTTGAGGCCGTGCCGGAACTCGTAGAGCAGCACGTCGTAGCTCTTCTCGCGGGTCGCCGCGAGATCGAGCTCGAGCCCGTCCACGACCTCGGCGCCGGCTTCTCGCATGGCCGCGAGCGCCGCTTCCATCAGGGCGTCCACCTTCTCGTGGAAGGAGAAGAAGTTGCGGGCCACGCCGATCCGCGCGCCGCGCAACGCCCCCGGATCGAGAAAGGCGGCGTAGTCGGCGTGCCGCGCGACGCCGGCGGCGGTCGTCGCCGGGTCGCGGGGATCGGGGCCCGCAAGCGCTCCGAGGAGCAGCGCGGCGTCGGCCACGGTCCGGGCCATGGGCCCGGCGGTGTCCTGGCTGTGGGAGATCGGGATGATGCCGGCCCGACTCAGAAGGCCCACCGTCGGCTTGACGCCGACGATGCCGTTGGCCGACGCGGGGCAGACGATCGAGCCGTTGGTCTCGGTGCCGACGGCGGCGGCGCAGAGGTTGGCGCTCGCCGCCACCCCGGAGCCGGAGCTCGAGCCGCACGGGTTGCGGTCCAGCACGTACGGGTTGCGCGTCTGCCCGCCGCGGCCGCTCCAGCCGCTCGACGAGCGCTCCGAGCGGAAGTTCGCCCACTCGCTCAGGTTGGCCTTGCCGAGCAGCACCGCCCCGGCGGCGCGCAGCCGCGCGGCGACCCCGGCGTCGCGGGTCGCCCGCGCCTCGGCCAGGGCGAGAGAGCCGGCGGACGTGGCGGTGCGGTCGGCGGTCGCGACGTTGTCCTTGAGGAGGATCGGAATCCCGTGCAGCGGCCCGCGCACCCGCCCCGCCGCCCGCTCCGCGTCGAGCCCGGCCGCGATCTCCTCGGCCTCGGGATTGGTCTCGATCACCGCTCGCAGCTCCGGCCCCGTGAGGTTCGTCGCCGCGATCCGCTCGAGATACGCGTGCGTCAGCTCCCGCGCCGACCACCGCCCCGCGGCCATCCCTTCCCGCAGCTCGGCGAGGGTGAGCTCCTCGAGCTCGGAGTGGGGCAGGGAGTAGGGAATGGCCCCGGGGGCCTCGTGCGACACGGACTCGGCACCCGAATCCGCCGTCCCGAACCTCCCCGAGCCCAGGGCGGCGGCGCCCGCGGCCCCGGCCTTCAGCAACGTACGGCGATCGAGCATGGCTTTCTCCTCTTCGAGTGGTGGCGGGAGAGCCGATTCTGCCACTTGCCGTCGGCCAGCGCGCCCGGGAGGCCCCGGGGCGACGGGGCTTCGCCAAGCCTCGGCGGCGCGGTTCAGAGCCGTGCCACAGCGCCGGAGGTCACGGCCCGCGCCTGATACGCTGAGTGCGCGATGCTCGACGAGGCTTCACTCTCCGCCGCTCTGGCCGGGCTTTGCGGGACCTCGGCGGGCGCCGACGTCGTCTCGGCCTTTCTTTTCGGGAGCCGGATCGAGGGTCGCGCGCACCGGGAAAGCGACGTCGATGCGGCCGTTCTCCTCGATCCGATGCTCGGCCCACGCCAGAGGTTCGAGGCGCGCCTGCGGCTCTCGGCGGAGCTGATCGCGGCGCTTCACTGCAACGACATCGACCTCGTCGTGCTGAACGACGCCCCGCCGCTCTTTGCCCGCCGTGTCGTGCGCGAAGGGCGGCGCGTCTGGTGCCGGGACGCCCGTGCCGACCACGCCTTCCGGCGCGACATCCAGCTGCGGGCGGCGGATCTCGAGCCCTTCGTCGAGCGTGGGCGGCGCGCGCTGCTCGCGCGCGCTCTGCGATGACCTTCCTGGTCGAGCGGCTCGCAAGCCTGCGGCGGTACCTCGACCACCTCGGCGAGCTGAGGCCGCGCGTGGACTCGGTCGCGGCCCTCCGCCGGGATCTGTCGCTCCACAACGACGTGCTCTTCTCGCTGCTCAGCGTCTGCCAGCTGGTCATCGACATCGCCGGCGAGCTGTCCACGCGCCGGGGCCTCGGATTCGACGACTACACGCAAGCCGTGCGCAACCTCACGGCCTGGGAAGGCATTCCAGGATCGGTCGTCGAAGAGCTCGAGCGGCTACCGGGCTTTCGCAACGTCTTGATTCACGAATACGTGGCTCTGGACTTGGAGCGGGTGCTGGACGCGCTCGACCGCCTGGCTCCGATCGAGGAGTTCGCGCGCGCGGTCGCGGCCCTCGAGAGCGAGAGCTGAGGCCGGCCTGACGTGGCCGCCCGACCCGGCGTCCTCGCCGCAGGCGGTCTCGACGACGCCGGGGAGCTCACCGCGGCCGGCGGGCTCTTGCTGTCCAATCCTCGATCTCGAGCCCTTTCACTCGCCCGAACTCGGCCGTGTTGTTCGTCACGAGCGTGAGGCCGCGTTCATGGACGACGTGGACGATCTTCCGCTGCAGGAGCGCGAGCCCTAGCGGCGCGCTACATGCTGGACACCGACACGTGCTCCTACATCATGAAGCGGTCGAGCGCGCAGGTGCTGCGCCGGCTGCAGACCGTGTCCGAAAGGCGACTTGGAAGCGAGGCAGGCCCCAGACGCTAGAAAGCCCGCCTGGCGGCGGGCTTTCGGGTCGGCGGCGGGGGGGGGGGGGGGGGGTTCCC
>JAOTWP010000029.1 GCA_029862975.1 Acidobacteriota bacterium | reverse complement strand
AAGGCGCCCCTGCCGATCCGGAAGAAGAGAGAGCGGCGGAGCCCACCGAGAAGCCGAAGAGCGGCGGAGGCGCGCGCAAGCGCAGCCAGCCGCGCAAGCGGGCCGCTCGCCGCGAGAGCGAGCCGCTCAAGGTGGAGGTGATGGAGCCTCCCAAGCTGGAGGTTCTTGAGCACGAGCTCGTCCTCGTCGCTCAACCAGAAAGGAGCTCCGTGCACAACGACGAAAGCCGCCTCGCCGTTTTCTGCGACCTCGAGAACGTCGCGCTGGGCGTGCGCGACTCGGACATCAAGAAGTTCGAGCTCAGCCTGGTGCTCGAGCGCCTGCTCGAAAAAGGCAAGATCATCGTGAAGAAGGCGTACTGCGACTGGGAGCGCTACTCCGAGTTCAAGCGCCCCTTCCACGAAGCGGCGGTCGAGATGGTCGACATTCCGCAGAAGTACTACTCGGGCAAGAACAGCGCCGACATCAAGATGGTCGTGGACGCGATGGAGATGTGCTACTCCAAGGACCACGTGGACACCTTCGTGATCCTGTCGGGCGACAGCGATTTCTCGCCGCTCGTCTCGAAGCTCCGCGAGGCGAACAAGCAGGTCATCGGCGTCGGCGTGAAGAACTCCTCCTCCGCCCTGCTCGTCGACAACTGCGACGAGTTCCTGTTCTACGAGGACATCTGGCGCGAGTCGAAGAAGGCTCCCGGCGTCGCCGGCGCCAACAAGAAGCAGGCCGAGGCTTTCAATCTGATGATCGACGCGATCAAGGCGCTGATGCGAGAGAACAAGGACGTCCTGTGGGGCTCCATGGTCAAGCAGACGATGAAGCGCAAGCGCCCTTCCTTCAACGAGGGCTACCACGGGTACTCCACTTTTTCGGAGCTTCTCGAGGACGCCGAGCGCCACAAGATCGTCCGCCTCAAGCGCGACCAGCGTTCGGGCTCCTACGTCATCACGGGGTTCTCCGGGGTCGGTTGAACCCAAGCCGGAGCCGCGCGGCGCGGCGGTAAATCGCCGTGTTTGTGCTATGTTGGAGGGCGCTCCAGGCGTATAGAGGGCCGTGAATGTCGAGCACGTATCTGGAGGTCTACGAAGAGGAGTTCGAGCGCCTGGCCGAGGCCCTGCGCCGGCTGCGCTACGCCGCCAACGCGGAAGCGGTCTTCCTGATCGACAAAAACGGTCAACAGATCGCGGCGGCCGGCGAGGTGGAGAACTTCGACTCGACCTCGCTGGCGTCACTCACCGCCGGCAACGTGGCGGCCACGGACGGACTCGCGAAACTGATCGGCGAGCGGGAGTTCTCCGTCCTCTTCCACGAGGGAGAGCGTGATCACATCCACATCTCCCTGGTGGCCGAGCGTGCCATCCTGCTGGTGATCTTCAACGAGCGCTCTTCCCTGGGCCTGGTGCGGCTCAGGGTGCGCAGGGCGAACGACGAGCTGGAGCAGATCTTCCGCGACGTCACTCGGAAGCACGAGGCCGAGAGCGGCGAGAAATCGCCGGGCAGTCCGTTCTGGGAGATCACCGACGAGGACATCGACAGTCTTTTCAACGAGTGACGGACAGCTCGCCAGGGACGGGACGCCGGAGTCGCTGAGACCCGGGGCCCGGAGTCGGTCCCGCGATCCGTTTTCGGTCCAGCGATGACGTTCATCAACTACGCAGCCAAGGAGATCAACTGCAAGATCGTCTACTACGGCCCGGGGCTGGGCGGGAAGACGACGAACCTGCAGCACATCTACACGAAGACCGCGCCCGACCGGAAGGGCAAGCTCATCTCCCTGGCGACCGAGACCGACCGCACCCTGTTCTTCGACTTCCTGCCTCTCGACCTGGGGACGATTCGTGGATTCACGACTCGATTCCATCTCTACACCGTGCCAGGTCAGGTCTTCTACGACGCGAGCCGCAAGCTCATCCTCAAGGGCGTCGACGGCGTCATCTTCGTCGCCGACAGTCAGACCGAGCGGATGGAGGCCAATATCGAGTCGATCCGCAACCTCGAGGACAACCTCGAGGAGTACGGCTTCAAGCTCTGGAGCCTGCCGTACGCGCTGCAGTTCAACAAGCGGGACCTGGCCAACATCATGCCGCCGGACGAGATGTACCGGATGCTCAACTACAAGCGCGAGCCGACGTTCGAGGCCGTCGCCACCTCCGGCCGCGGGGTCTTCGAGACGCTCAAGTCCGTCGCCAAGCAGATCCTCGTCGACCTGCGAAGGAAGTAGCCCCGGGCGGGCCGTGGGCGGCCGGCGAGATCTCGGCCCGAAGCCGGAGTAAGCTCTGAACCATGTGTGGGATCGTCGGCTACGTCGGTGAGCGCGAGGTGGTGCCCCTCCTCGTCGACGGCCTGCGGCGTCTCGAGTACCGGGGCTACGATTCCGCGGGTCTGGCGGTCGTGGACCGCGGCCGTCTCGGCACCGTGCGGGCGGCCGGCAAGCTCGACCGCCTGGTCGAGAAGCTCGACGGTGGAGCTCCGGCGGGCGCGTTCGGTCTCGGGCATACCCGGTGGGCCACGCATGGGGCGCCGATCGTGCGCAACGCGCACCCCATGGTCGACTCCCGGGGCCGGGTCGCCCTGATCCACAACGGCATCGTCGAGAACTTCCTCGCGATCAAGCGCCGGCTCCTTGCCGAGGGCTGGCAGTTCGTCTCGGACACCGACACCGAGGTGATCGCCAATCTCGTCAGCTCCTACCTCGAGGACGATCTGCGCGACGCGGTCGCGAGAGCCGTCGCCGAGATCGAGGGCCTCTTCGCCCTGGCGGTCGTGTCCACGATCGCGTCGGCGGACCGGCAGATCGTGGCGGCCAGGCAGGGCCCGCCGCTGGTGCTCGGCCGCGGCGACGGCGAGATGTTCCTGGCGTCCGACCCCGCCGCCTTGCTGGCCCACACCCGCGACGTGACGTTTCTCGAGAACGGGGACGTGGCCCGCATGACCACCGCGGGCATCGAGATCTGGGACAAGACCGGCGCCCTGGTCGAACGCCCGGTCACGCGCCTCACCTGGGATCCCATTCAAGCGGAGAAGGGCGGTTACCGGCACTTCATGCTCAAGGAGATCCACGAGCAGCCGCAGGCCGTCCAGGACACCTTCGCCGGGCGGGTGGATTTCGAGACGGGGGCGATCGACTTCGGCGACCTCGCGCTCGCGCCGGAGGCCGCCGACCGCCTGGTGGGCATGGACATCCTGGCCTGCGGCACCTCCTGGCACGCCGGCCTCGTGGGCAAGTTCTACATCGAGGAGCTCGCGCGGCTGCCGGTCGCGGTCGACTACGGCAGCGAGTACCGCTATCGCGACCCGCTCATCGACGAGCGCCATCTGGCGCTCGGAATCTCGCAGTCCGGCGAGACGGCGGACACCCTGTCGGCCATGGAGGCCGCCAGGGAGCGCGGCGCGGCGCTCTTTGCGATCTGCAACGTGGCCGGCTCGCAGGCCTCGCGCATCAGCCAGGGGGTGCTGTACACCCACGCCGGACCCGAGATCGGCGTCGCCTCCACGAAGGCCTTCACGACTCAGCTGACGGCCCTCTATCTGCTGGCGCTGTACCTGCGCCAGCAGCGCGGGCTGGGAGTCTCGCGGTCGAGGATCGCCGATCTCGCGCACCTGCCTTCGGCCCTCGACGAGGTGCTACAGCTCGAAAGCCGCGTCGAGGCTCTGGCCCACGAGTATTGGCGGGCGGACGACTTCCTGTACCTGGGCCGGGGGCTCAACCATCCGGTGGCGCTCGAGGGAGCGCTCAAGCTCAAGGAGATCTCCTACATCCACGCCGAGGGGTATCCGGCCGGGGAGATGAAGCACGGGCCCATCGCTCTGATCGACGAGTCCCTCCCGGTCGTGGCGCTGGCGACCGGGGATCGGGTGTACGAGAAGATGCGCTCGAACATGCAGGAGGCCAAGGCCCGCGGCGGGCGGATCCTGGCCTTGACGGACCGCCGGCCGGACGAGCTCGAAGGCCTGGCGGACGACGTGATCCAGGTCCCCCGCGTGTCGGAGCTCCTGCAGCCGATCGTCAACACGGTGCCTCTGCAGCTCTTTGCCTACCACGTGGCGGTGCTGCGAGGCTGCGACGTCGATCAGCCCCGAAACCTGGCGAAGAGCGTCACGGTCGAATAGCGGCGGCCCCGGCGCCGGCAGAACCAGGCGCTTCGGCGACGGCGCGCTCTACGGCTGCCAGTTGTAGCCCATCTTGAGGAACACGGTGTTCCCGGTCTCGGTCAGTCCCGAGCGCTCCACGTCGAGTCGTTCGCTCGAGTAGCCCAGGAAGAGCACCGTCTGGGGGGTCACCGTGTACGACAGGAGAAGCTGTCCGAAGATCTCTTCGCGGCTGGCGTCGACCTCGCCCTCGTAGAGCGCCGGGTCCCGGGTCAAGTCCGTGCGCTGGGTGATGAGCCGCAGGAACGTGCGGCGGTCGAACTGGTAGACCAGCCGCAGCTCCGTCAGGTCGGCGGTGAACAGACGCCCCGCGTCGATGTCGAACCGGCGGTGGGTGTGGGACAGGTTGGCGCGCAGGTGACGCCCCGGGCGCCAGTCCACGTACGGCTCGATGGCGACCTCGTCCCCGGCGCGTACGCCGGCGACGTCGATGGCGTCGCCGAGCGCGAGATCGAGACCGATCTCGAGGTCGCCCCGCGGCTGGATGGACGCCGAGCTCCAGCCGAAGCGCTGGTCGAAGGCCACTCCCCTGAAGACGCGGTCGCGCGTCCCGCCGCCGAAGTAGCAGGCCAGCTGCTTGTGGCCGACGAAACCGGCGTAGAACTCCCACTCCTCTTCCAGGAGCGCGCCGTCATGGGACTCCGTGCGGTCCCAATCCCCACCGATCTCGATGCTGGTGTACCACCGGTCGTCGTCGCCGAACCATTCGTAGCCGCCGCCGGCGACCGCTCTCCGATAGCCGACCTGCGGCATGAACCCGAGATCGGCGCGGAAGTCGTCGCCGATGTCGGTGACCGAGCCGTTGAGGTTCCAGCTGCGGCGGCTGTGCCGGTAGCTGGCCGTCAGGGCGCTGCCCTCGAGCACGCCGGCCGGAAGTCCGTGGGTCTCGCGCACCGCGTCGGGATACTCGGTCCTCGAGTGCAGCCACTGGACGTCGAGGTAGTCGTTCGGCGTCAGGCGAAGGCGGAGGTCGGCTCCCGCCGTCCGGCTGCCATAGTCCCCGGACCGGCGGTCGGTAACCAGGACTCCAAAGGTGGACGACTCGGTGAGGTCCCGCCGGTAGCGCAGGACGGCGGCGGTGGATTCCCGGTCCAGCGAATCCAGGGCCGACGACTCCGGCCCCGGCAGCAGCAGGGTCGTGATCGCGTCGCGCGCCACGGAGATGCCGACCGCGTGCCTGCCCTCCTTTCCCGTCAGCTTGAGGCCCCAGTCCGGGTCGGCCACGCTGCGGGTGTAGACGGCTCTCAGCTGGGTGCTGAAGTAGTCGGAGCCCTCGAGAAAGAAGGGACGCCGCTCGGGGAAGAAGAGGGCGAACGAGGTGTTGATGTCGAGCTGGGCGACGTCGGCCTCGACCTGCGAGAAGTCCGGGTTCAGAGCCGAGGCCAGCGTGAAGTTGGGCGTGACGCCCCAGTTGACGGTGAGCCCCGGCTCGACGTCGGGGTCGGCGGCGGCGAGCGGCCCGTCGGGGAAGTCCTCGCGAGTCGCGGTGCGCAGGCTCGTGATCGTCGGCGTGATCTCGAGATTGTGTCCCGGGTCGATGTTCTCGAAGCCGACGAGCAGGGCGTGCTGGCAGGTGCGGCAGCGGTCGTTGCGGTCGAGGGGCACGAGCGCGATGCGGCGGTAGGCGTCCCGGGTCTGGTAGCGCCGGAAGTTGAACCCCCAGGTCTGCCTCCCGGTGGTGCGCGGGAAACGGAGAGACGAGAAGGGGATTGCCGCCTCGACCTCGAACCCGAAGTCGGTGAGCCGTCCCGCCGAGTCCCAGACGGCGTCCCAGGTCGAGTCCGACGCGCCGGTGGCCTCGATGTACAGCCGGTCGTTCTGCACCCCCAGCGGATTGACGTCGAGAACGAAGGCCGTGTTGTGGTCGTTGAACGTGTCGATGGCGAGCCCGATCGTGTCGTCGTCGAGCGCCTGGTCGCGGCCCGTGTAGCGGGCGCGAATGCGGTGGGGCTCCGGATCGTACGCGGTGCAGCTGTAGTAGAGGTGGGTGTGCGAGAAGATCATCCGGCAGCTGGTTCGCACGGGGGGCTCGACGTTCTCTCCGGGCTCCGTCTCGTAGGCGAGCTCGAGCTCCAGCGCCTCTTCCCAGGCGGCGTCGTCCAGCCTGCCGTCGATCACGATATGGCCGGCCGTGTTCGGGATCTGGAAGATCTGTGCGGCGCGCGCGGGGGTGTCGAATGCCGGACCGATCGCGATCAGTCCGAGAATGGAGAGGAGCCTCATGGAGGGCGGGCGTCCGCGAGAGGGCACCAGAGTATACGCCCAGGTGAAGATCGGGATAAGCCCGGGGCACGCCGGCGGGCGCCGGGTTGCGCGGCTTTGGCGCTTGGGCGACACTTCGGCCCGTGAAGACGGCGGCCACGAGGCTCGAGATGGACCTCAACGAGGAGCAGCGGGAGGCCGTGACCCACGGCGAGGGGGCGCAGCTAGTCCTGGCCGGAGCCGGCTCGGGCAAGACCCGGGTCATCACCCATCGGGTCGCGTGGCTGGTGCGGGAGGTGGGGATCGACCCCAGCGCCATCGTCGCGGTCACCTTCACGAACAAGGCGGCGGGCGAGATGCGGGAGCGGGTGGAGCGGCTGCTCGCGCTGCGGCCGCTGCCCACGTTCGTCGGCACCTTCCACCGCTTCTCGCTGGTGCTGCTCAGGCGCTGGGGAGATCGCGTCGGCGTCCGCCCGGGGTTCGCCATCTTCGACGCCGACGACCAGCTGGCGCTGGTCAAGAAGGCCCTGGCCGCCGAGAACATGGCGGAAAGCTCCTTCCGGCCGCGGGCGGTGCTCGGCACCATCAGCGCCGCCAAGAACCGCCTCCTGGGGCCGGCCGAGTACGAGCGGGAGGCGAGCAACTTCTTCGAGCGCAAGGTCGCCGACGTCTACCGCGCCTACCAGCAGGCCCTCGTCAAGTCCTCGGCCGTCGACTTCGACGACATGCTGCGCCTCTCCGTCAAGCTGCTCGACGGCAATCCCGATCTGCTCGCGCGGCTCCGCGACCGCGTCCACTACCTCCTCGTCGACGAGTTCCAGGACACCAACCACGCCCAGATGCGGCTGGTGCACCAGATCGTCGGCTCGTCCGGCAACCTGACGGCGGTGGGCGACGAGGACCAGGGGATCTACCGCTGGCGCGGCGCCGACCTCGACAACGTGCTCGAGTTCGACAGCTACTTCCCCGGGGCGACGGTGCGCAAGCTGGAGCGCAACTACCGCTCCACCCAGAACATCCTGTCGGCGTCCGGCGCGCTCGTGGCGCACAACGAGCGCCGCCGCCCCAAGCAGCTGTGGACGGACGTCGGCGCCGGAGCGCCCATCGAGCTCTACCGGGCGCGCGACGACCAGGACGAGGCGCGCTGGGTGGTGAGCTCGCTCGACGATCTGCGCGACGAGTATCCGCTCTCGGAGATGGGGATCCTCGTGCGCACCAACGCGCAGACCCGCGCCTTCGAGGAGGCCCTCCTGCGGCGCGAGATCCCCTACGTGCTCGTCGGCGGAACGCGCTTCTACGAGCGGGCGGAGATCAAGGACCTGATCGCTTACCTGCGGGTCGTGCGCAACCCGCGCGACAACTACTCGCTGCTGCGGATCCTGAACCGTCCGCCGCGCGGCATCGGCAAGGGCACCCGGCAGCAGCTCGAGACCGCCGCCGCCGAGTTCGGCGGCTCGCTGTGGGAGGCGCTCCGGCAGACGGACTTCTCGAGCTTCCCGGCGCGCAGCGCCAAGGCCCTCGAGCGGTTCCGGGATCTCGTCCAGGGCCTGCGGCAGGCCGGCGAGGAGCTGCCGCTGCCGGCGCTGCTCGACCGGCTGCTCGCCGAGAGCCGCTATGCCAGGCAGTTCGAAGGCGACGACCCGGAGTCCCAGGCCCGGCTCGAGAACATCGAGGAGTTCCTGACGGCGGCCCAGGAGTACACCGAGGAGGCCGCCGCGCGCGGCGAAGAGGACGACACGACGGCGTTCCTCGACCACGTTGCGCTCGTCGCCGACATCGACACCTGGGAGGCCGCCCGCGGCGTGTCGCTGATGACGCTGCACGCCGCCAAGGGGCTCGAGTTCGCGGTGGTCGTCGTCGGCGGGCTCGAGGAGGGCGTTCTGCCCCATTTCAACGCCGGCGCCTCGCAGGACGATCTCGAGGAGGAGCGCCGGCTGCTCTACGTGGGCATGACGCGGGCCAAGGAGCGGCTGCTGCTGACGACCTGCCGCCGCCGCCGCGTGGCCGGCCGCTACCAGGACCAGATCGAGTCGCCCTTCGTCGCCGAGATCCCCGCCGAAGCGCTCACGGTGTCGCAGAGCCCGGAGCTTTTCGCCGACCGCAAGACGGCGGGCGTCTACCGGTTCTTCGACCGCGACGTCTCGCACATCCCGACCCTCGCGCCGGAGGCCCTCGCCGGCCCCCCCGGCACCGTCCAGCGCGGCAGCCGCGTGCGCCACCCGACGCTCGGCGAAGGCGTCGTGCTCGAGGTCGAGGGCGGCACCACGACCGGCAAGCTCACCGTCTACTTCGACCTCGTCGGCAAGCGCCGCCTCGCCGCCCGCTACGCCAACCTCGAGCTGCTCTAGGGTCCGGCGACGAAATCGCCGCGCAGGATCGCGTACAGGTAGTTGTCGACCCGGCGGCCGCGGAGGACGAAGTAGCCGCGCAGCAGACCCTCCCGGCGGAAGCCGATCGCCTCGAGCACCTTGCGCGAGCCGACGTTGGCGACCGCGCAGCGCGCCTCGATGCGCTCGAGCGAGGTTCTCCCGAAGACCTCGGCGAGCAGCCGGCGCAGGGCGAGCGGGGCGATTCCGCGCCGCTGGAACGGGGTCGAAAGCGCGTAGCCGATCTCGGCCAGGCCGTGCTCCCAGTTGGTGGGGACGAGCGTGATCCAGCCCGCCGGCTGGCCGCGGTGCTCGACGATCCACTGGAACTTCTCGCCCCGGCCGCGGAAGAGATCGCGGTGGTTGTTGCCGGCGAGCTCGGCGCGCAGCCGGGGCAGGGTGACGGGGCCCAGGGGCTGGTAGCGGCCCACGCTCGGCTCCTGCCGCCAGAACGCGAGCAGCTCGGCGTCGCCTTCGCGCGCCGGGCGCAGGGTGACGGGCTGGGGGGCGGCGGCGACCTCGCGAGGCTGCATGGTGGCCCTAGCTTAGCGCCGCGTGGCGGAGCCCGCCGCGAGCCGGGCCGGGCGCCGCCACGGTGCCCGCCGCCCTCCGAGCAGCGTGAGCAGGAAGATGTACCAGTAGCCGTGCAGGAAGAGGTAGAGGAAGGGCAGCGACGACCACATCCCGAGCATCCAGGCGAGGACGATCGAGAGCGTGAAGTAGGCCGCGAAGAGCCCCTCGACGAGAACCGCGAGGTTGGGCCGGACGCGGTAGCGCTTGCGGCGCCAGCGGTCGCCGCTGGCCTCGATGCGGTACTTCGGCGTGCGCTCGAAGACGCCGCCGGCCTGGTAGAGCCCCTCGACGGCGGCGCGGGCGTTGTTGACCGCCAGCCCGATGCCGAGGCCCATCACGGCCGGCATGTAGCGCAGGGCGCCGCGGCCGCCGCCCGTCGCCGCCCGCTGGCTGACGAGGTAGTAGAGCAGCACGGCGATCGTGGCGCCGAAGAACAGGGGAAGGTCGACGAAGAGGATGGTCTGCGGCTCGATGTCGCGCCGCAGCAGCATGGACGGGAACACCAGCAGCGACAGCAGCACCATCAGCGGGTAGGCGCTGTTGTTCGTGAGATGGACGAAAGCCTCGAGCTTCGTCGTCCACGGCAGGTCCGAGCGCAGGATCCGCGCGAGCAGCTTGCGGGCGGTCTGGATCGAGCCCTTGGCCCAGCGGAACTGCTGGCGCTTGAAGGCGTTGACGTCGACCGGCAGCTCGGCGGGGGCCGTCACCTCCGGGACGAAGAGGAAGCGCCATCCCGCCAGCTGGGCGCGGTAGGAGAGGTCGAGGTCCTCGGTGAGGGTGTCGTGCTCCCAGCCCCCGGCGTCGAGGATCGCCTGCCGTCGCCAGAGGCCGGCGGTGCCGTTGAAGTTGAAGAAGTTGCCGCTCCGGTTGCGGGCCTGATGCTCGATGAGGAAGTGGGCGTCGAGCAGGATCGCCTGGGCCCGGGTCAGCAGGGAGTAGTCGCGGTTGACGTGCTCCCAGCGCGCCTGGACGACGCCCAGCGCGCGATCCTCGAAGTACGGCACCGTCCGGCGCAGGAAGTCCGGGGGCGGCACGAAGTCGGCGTCGAAGACGGCGACGAGCTCGCCCCGCGCGGCGGCGCAGCCCGCCGCGAGTGCCCCCGCCTTGTAGCCGGTCCGCTCCGCGCGCTGCAGGTGGGTCACGTCGTACCCCAGGGCGCGGTAGCGGCGCACCGCCACCGCGACCCGCTCGCGGGTGTCGTCGGTCGAGTCGTCGAGGACCTGGATCTCGAGGCGGTCGCGCGGGTAGTCGAAGCGGCACACCGCGTCGATCAGCCGCGTCGCCACGTAGCGCTCGTTGTAGACCGGCAGCTGGACGGTGACGAGGGGCCACTCGGCGGGATCTTCCGGGCGGCGGGGGCCGCGGCGCCGGGTGCGGTAGTAGGCCGCCAGCAGGACCAGCCGGTGCAGGCCGTAGAAGGCGAGGACCGCGAGGACCAGATAGTAGAGTGCGAGCACCGGGCCGCCGAAGGACGTCAGCATTGTCGCCACGATCTCGCTACCTCGCTTCGCTGGTCCGATCGCCGGTCACCCCGGCCGCGGCGCTCGTGGGGGTGCATGTCCTGCTTCTCGCGTCGCACGATCTGGCGGTCGATCTCGGCTTCACGCTCGGGCTCCTCGGGGCTGGTTTCGGCGCTCTGGCGTGGGCGGTGTTCGGAGTCCGGCGCGCGCCGCTCGGGCGGGCCGGCCTGCTCTCTCTGGCTGTGATTCTGCGTCTTCTCCTGCTGCCGCTGCCACCGACGTTGTCCGACGACGTCTTGCGCTACGTATGGGACGGCAAGGTGCTTTCGGCCGGGGCCAACCCCTACGGCCTCGCTCCGCAGGCCGAGCAGCTGGAAGGCCTGCGCGACGAGCGCTGGCGCGTCATGCCGCACCGCGACGTCGAAGCCGTCTACCCGCCTCTCGCCCTGACGCTGTTCAGTATAGCCGCTCGCTTTCCCCGCCCCGTCCTGGCGTGGAAGATCCTCGTGACGGCCCTCGAGCTGGCGGGCTGCGCCCTGCTGGCGAGCCTCGCCGCGCGGCGCGGCCTCGACATGCGGCGCGTCGCGCTCTATGCCTGGAATCCCCTGGTGACGTTGGAGGTGGCCGGCATGGGGCACGTCGACGCCGTCGGCGTCGCGCTCGTGATCGCCACCGTCTGGGCTCTCGACGCCCGCCGCGCCTGGGCGCCCGTGGCAGCCGCCGGCGCGGTGCTGGCGAAGCTCGTGCCGCTGCCGGCGATCCCGCTGTGGGCGCGCCGCGCGCCGCGCCCCGCCCGCTTCGCGGTCGTGTCCGCCGCCGTCGTGGCGGCGGGGCTCGCTCCCGTGCTGTGGGCGACGGGCGGCGTTCCCCCCGGGTGGATTCGCTTCGGCGTGTCCTGGGAGTTCAACGGGCCGCTCTACGAGCCGCTCTGGCGCCTCGTCGCGGCGCTCCGCCTGGACGAGGCCGTCAAGCTCGGCCTCGACCGGCTCAAGCTGTGGACGGACGCGCACGAGCTCTGGAATCGCTTCTACCCCTACGTCTATCCCCGGCTGCTCGCCAAGGGAATGCTCGCCGCGCTGCTCGCCTGGATGCTGTGGCGGCTCTGGAAGGACCGGCAGGCCGACGCGACGGCGACGACCGGCAGGACCTTCGCGGCGCTCGTGCTGTGCTCGGCCACCGTCTACCCCTGGTATCTTCTCTGGGTGCTGCCCTGGGCAGCGCTCGCTCGCCAGCCGGCGTGGCTGGCTCTCACCGGGCTCGTCCTCCTGTCGTACCTGCCGCAGTTCGGCGAGGTGCCGCTCGTGCCCTGGGTCCACGCGGCGATCTGGCTGCCGTTCGCCGTGCTGCTATGGCGCCACCCCACATGGTCTACCGCCTGACGATCGGCTACCGCGGGACCCGCTACGCCGGCTGGCAGCGCCAGAGCAACGCCCTGGCGGTGCAGCAGGTGCTCGAAGAGGCGCTGGCCGGGGTGCTCGGGCACGCCATCCGGCTCGTGGGTGCCGGTCGCACCGATGCCGGCGTTCATGCCCGTGGACAGGTCGCGCACTTCGAGTCCGGGCGCTCCTTTCCGTGCCGTGGTCTCGTCCACGCCACCAACCGCGCCCTTCCGCCGGACATACGGGTGGTCGCGGCCTGCCGGATTGCCGACGGCTTCCACGCGCGGCGCCACGCGCGGTCGAAGGAGTACCGGTACCGGCTCGTGCGGGCGGCGGTCCTCTCCCCGCTCGACGCCCTCTTCGCCGTTCGCGTGCCGGCGGCGATCGACGTCGCGGCGATGCGGGCGGCGGCGGCGGCGCTCGTCGGGCGCCACGACTACTCGGCCTTCGCGCTGGCCGGCGGCAGCCACCGCTCGCCCGTCCGCACGATCCTGGCGGCGCGCTGGGTGGAGCGCGGAGAGCAGCTGGTCTTCGAAGTCGAGGGCGACGGCTTCCTGCGGGGGATGGTGCGCGGCCTGGTCGGGACCCTCCTCGAGGTGGGCCGCGGGCGTCGGTCGCCGGCCGGGCTCGCGGCGCTGCTCGCGGGGCGGCCTCGTGCCGAGGCCGGCCCGACCGCCCCGGCAAGGGGACTCGAGCTGCACCACGTGAGCTATCCCGACCGCTGGCGTCCGCTGCCCGATTGATAGGCGGCGCGAGGCGCGTACAATAGGCGTCCTCGATGATCGACGTGAGCCGATTGGCAGAGGCGGGTTCGCCGGAAGAGCTTCTCGTGAGGCGCTTGGATCTCGAGCGCCTGCCCCGGCACGTCGCGATCATCATGGACGGCAACGGCCGCTGGGCCCGGGCGCGGGGACTGCCGCGCGTCCACGGGCATCGGGCGGGGGTCGAGGCCGTTCGCGACACGGTCGAGGCCGCGGCACGGCTCGAGCTCGACGTCCTGACCCTCTACGCGTTCTCGGTGGAGAACTGGAAGCGTCCCCGCTACGAGGTCTGGGCGCTCATGAACCTGCTCAAGGAGTATCTGCGACGCGAGCTGCCGACCCTGATCGAGAACGGCATCCGCTTTTCGCCGCTCGGCCGCTGGCGCGAGCTCGACCCGTCGGTGGTCGCGGCCCTCGAGACGGCCCTGGACGCGACCCGCGACTGCAGCGGCATGCAGCTCAACATCGCCGTGAACTACTCGGGGCGCTGCGAGATCGTCGACGCCTGCCGGCAGATCGTGTCCGACTGGGCGAGCGGCAAGGGGACCGACATCGACGAGGAGACGATGGGCCGCTACCTCTACACGGCGGGCCAGGCGGATCCCGATCTGATGATCCGCACCTCCGGCGAGTCGCGGATCAGCAACTTCATGCTCTGGCAGTGCGCCTACTCGGAGTTCGATTTCGTCGACACGCTGTGGCCCGACTTCCGGCGCCGCCACCTCTACGAAGCGATCCTCGACTACCAGCGGCGCGAGCGCCGTTACGGAGCAGTGAGCGATCCGTCCCGGGACCGCGAGTCCGAGGCCAGTGCGCGGGCGGAGCGGGCGTCCGAGGTCGACTAGCCAGCGGGGTGGCGAGCCGATGAAGCGCCTGATCACGGCCGCCGTCGGGGCGCCGCTCGCGCTCTGGGCGCTGTTCCGGCTGCCCACCGGGCTCTTCTTCGCGCTGGCGGCCGTCCTGTTCTGCTTCCCCGCCTGGGAGTTCTCGCGGATCCAGGGCCGCTGGGCCCCCGCCGCCCCCCTGTGGCTGGTGGTTCCCTTGGTGCCCCTCACCGCCGTGGCGCTCGCCCCCGGGGTCGTCGTGGGACAGCCGCTCGACGGCGCGCGGGTGCTCGCCGGCCTGCTCTCGCTGGGCGCCGCGGTCGCGGTCCTCCTGGCCCGCACCCCCGTCGAGCAGGCGGCGCCGGCGATGGGGGCGCTGGCGTTCGGGGCTCTGTACCTCGGTCTGCCGCTGGCGGCGCTCGCCAACCTCCAGGCCCGCGCTCCCTGGTGGCTGTTCCTGCTGCTCGCCGTCGTGTGGATCGGAGACAGCGCCGCCTTCTACGTCGGGACCCGCTTCGGGCGACGCCGGCTGGCGCCCGTCGTCAGTCCGAAGAAGAGCTGGGAGGGCGGGCTCGCCGCGGTGGTGGCGAGCGCGGTCGTCGCGGCGGTGTGGACCGCCTGGCGCGACGCGTCCTTCGACTGGTCGCTGCTCGCTCTCGCCGCCGCGACCTCGGTCGCCGCCCAGCTCGGGGACCTCGTGGAGTCGCTGCTGAAACGCGGGGCTGGCGTGAAGGACTCCGGAAACCTCCTGCCGGGGCACGGCGGCTTTCTCGACCGGCTGGACGCCCTGCTCTTCGCCGCCCCCGTGTGGTGGCTCCTCCTGGCGATCACGGGACGGTTGGCGGGAGGGGAGTCCTGATGCTCGCCCTGGCGCTGCTCGGCTCGACCGGGTCGATCGGCCGCAGCACGGTGGAGGTCGTCCGCCATCACCCCGAGCGCCTGCGCGTCGCGACGCTCGCCGCGTTCGGATCCGATCTCGACGCGCTCGAGGCCCAGGCGCGGGAGCTGCGGCCCGAGCTCGTCGCCGTGCACGACCGAGAGCGGGCCCGTGAGCTGGCGCGGCGCCTTCCCGGCCTCGAGATCGCGGGCGGCGCCGAGGGAGTGACGGCGGCGGCCACCCATCCCTCCGTGGGCCGCGTGGTGGCCGCGATGGTGGGTGCCGCCGGGCTGGCGCCGGCCTACGCCGCCCTCGACGCCGGCAAGGACGTGGCGCTCGCCAACAAGGAGGCCCTCGTCGTCGCGGGCCCGGTCCTGACCCAGCTCGCCCGCGAGCGGGGAGCCCGAATCGTCCCCATCGACAGCGAGCACGTAGCGCTGCACCAGGCGCTGCGCTGCGGCGCGGCCAGCGAGGTCAGGCGCCTGGTCCTCACCGCCTCCGGAGGTCCGTTCCGGGAGCGCGAGCTCGAGTCGTGGGATCGGATCACGCCGCGGGAGGCCCTGGCCCATCCGACCTGGAGCATGGGCCGCAAGATCAGCATCGACTCCGCGACCCTGATGAACAAGGGGCTCGAGCTGATCGAGGCCCGCCACCTGTTCGGCGTGCCGCCGGAGGCGATCGACGTCGTGGTGCATCCGCAGTCCCAGGTCCATTCGCTCGTCGAGTACGCGGACGGCTCCTGGATCGCCCAGCTGTCCGTCAACGACATGGTCTTTGCCGTCCAGTACGCGCTCTCGTTCCCGGAGCGCTGGGCCAACGACTTCCCGCGGCTCGACCCGGGGACGATGGGCAGCCTCGACTTCGAGCCGCTCGACGAAGGGCGCTTCCGGTCCGTCGGCCTGGCCCGGCGGGCGGCGGCGGCGGGCGGCAGCGCCCCGGCGGTGCTCAACGCCGCCAACGAGATCGCCGTTCACGCGTTCCTCGAAGAGCGGCTGCGCTTCCCGCAGATCGTGGACACGGTCGAGGCGGTGCTCGACTCCCACCGGGTGACGCCCGTGGCGAGCCTCGAGGACGCGCTAGACTGGGACGCCTGGGGCCGGCGTCGGGCCGGCGAGCTGATGGCGGGCGGGCGATGATCGCGCCCTCCGGCACGGCCCTTGCACCCGGTCCCGACTTCGAAGGCCACTTGTCACCCCGCCGCCTCCGCCGGCAGCTTCCAGAGAGCGCTTCATGATCGACCTTCTCACCAACACCGCCGCCTTCATCTTCGCCCTCGGGGTCATCATCTTCGTCCACGAGGCCGGCCACCTGTTGATGGGCAAGGCCTTCGGCATGCGCGTCCTCGCCTTCTCCCTCGGGTTCGGCAAGCGCATCTTCGGCTTCCGCCGCGGCGAGACGGACTACCGGGTGTCGCTCGTGCCTCTCGGCGGTTTCGTGAGCTTCGGCGGCGAGGAGCCGGGCGAGGAGAGCGAGGACCCGCGAGACTTCCACAACAAGCCACGCTGGCAGCGCATCCTGGTCTTCCTGGCCGGTCCGGCGATGAACGTCGCTCTGGCGATCGTGCTGATCGCGTTCGTCTTCATGGTCGGCGTGGAGGTTTCGACGCTCCCCGGCGTGCCGGCGGCGGTCGGCACGGTGTTTCCCGATTCGCCGGCCGCCAGCGCCGGCCTCGAGCCGGGCGACAAGGTCGTCGCCGTCGACGGCGAGGCGGTCGACGATTGGGAAGCGGTCGAGTTCGCGATCAGGACGTCGCCGGAGAAGGACGTGACGCTCACCGTTCGCCGCGGCGAGCGGGAGCTCGAAGTCGTCGTGCGCCCGCTCAAGGTCCCGCGTTACGGATGGGGGGACGCCGGAGTCCTGCCGAAGATCCTGCCGACGATCTCGGACGTCGGCGCCGGCTCGCCGGCCGAGGCTGCCGGCTTCCTGCCCGGCGATCTGGTGCGCGGCGTGGACGGCCGCGGCATCGCGAGCATGGCCGACCTCATCCGCTACATCGAGGAGCGGGCGGGCCAGACGATCGCGATCGAGATCCTGCGCGACGATCTCGTGCGGACCCTCGACGTCGTGCCCGCCGAGACGGACGGCAAGGGGCGGATCGGCGTCGCCCTGTCGTACTTCCAGCGCTTCCCGCCGGGCGAGGCCTTCGTGCAGAGCCTGCGCTTCAACTGGCAGATCACGCGGCGGACGTTCGACGTCCTCGGCAAGATCGTCACCGGCCAGATGGCGGCCAAGAGCGCTCTCTCCGGGCCGATCGAGATCGCCCGGATGAGCGGCGCGGCGGCGCGGGCGAGCTTCGTCACCCTGCTGCAGTTGATGGGGCTCATCAGCATCTCGATCGCGATTCTCAACCTGCTCCCGATCCCGGTTCTCGACGGCGGTCAGATCACCGTCCTGGCGATCGAGACCTTGCGGCGCAAGGACCTCACCCACAAGCTCAAGGAGCGCATCCAGCAGGTCGGTTTCGTGCTCATCCTGATGTTGATGGGACTGGTGCTATATTTCGACGTCGTGAAGAGCATCCCGGCCGGCTTCTTCGCGGGCTCCTGAGCCTGGCGAGGGAGCCGCGAGGCCGCGTACCGGGAGAAAGCCGCGGAGAGGAGAAGGCATGGCACCGTCCAGCGCGCCGACGATCGGCGACGAGGCTCCCAACTTCGACCTGACGTCGACGGAGGACGTCCTTCTGATGCTGCGCGACGAGTGCGTGCGCACGGCGATGGTGCTCTACTTCTTCCACGACACGCGAGGCGACAGGGTGCGCGACGATCTGCTTGCCCTGGCCCGCCGCTGGCAGGAGCTCTCGGACGCCGACGCCCGCGTCCTGGGCGTCTCCAGGGCCGAGCTGCCCGCGCTCAAGGAGCTGCAGAAGGAGCTCCACCTCCCCTTCCCGCTGCTTCACGACGACCGCGGCTTCGCCGCCGCCTACGGTCTCGAGGAGGCCGCGGAAGGCGAGGTCCCCGAAGGCGAGGCCCCGGCGCCGGTCCTCGCGGCCGTCGACCGCTACCAGATCCTCGTCCTGCTGCGGCCGGCGGTGGCATCGGTCGACGCCGCCATGCCGGAAGTGATGGCGGCGCTCAAGGGCCTTCCGTCGCCGACCGCGAGCCTGCCGCGCAAGGTCGTGAACCGGATCGTGGATCTCTGGGTCAACTGACGGGACGGGTCGCCGCCCGCGTCGCGCCCCCTGCCGGCCTGCTAGACTGCCGTCCGATGAGCGGACGCCTTCTGCGGTTTGCCGGCTGGACGGCCTATGCGGCGGGCCTCCTGTTCGTCTTCGGCACGGGAGGCTATTTCGCCTTCAGCATCTTCGTGCGCAGCGGCGGCACGGAGGTGCCCGATCTCGTCGGTCTGCGCTTCGAACAGGTCGCCGACGCGGCTGCCGAGCACGGACTGGGCTTCCGCCGGCGCGAAGGAAGCGAGCGCTACGACGACTTGGTTCCGGCCGGCCACGTGCTGCGGCAGGTGCCGCCGGCCGGCACGCTCGCCAAGCGGGGCGCCACGATCGACCTGATCATGTCGCTCGGCCCGCAGCTGATCACGGTTCCCGACGTCCGCGGCAAGGCGCTCCAGGCGGCGCAGGTGACGCTCGCGGCGGCCGGACTGGCCGTCGGCCGGACGGCGGGCGTGCACACCGTGCAGGACCCGCAGGGAACGGTCCACGAGCAGTTCCCGCCGCCCGGCGAGCGGGTCGGCCGCGCCAGTGCCGTGGATCTGTATCTCGCCACTTCGAGCCGCGCCGGCACCTTCCTCATGCCCGATCTCGTCTATCGCGATTACGAGGCCATCCGGCGCTATTTCGAGGCTCGCGACATCCGGCTCGGCAGCGTCAAGTTCGAGCCCTACGACAGCCTCGCTCCCGGCATCGTCCTGCGCCAGTTTCCCCTCCCGGGCCATCCGCTGCGCCGCCAGGACGTCATCTCCCTGGTGGTGACGAGCCCGGCGGCGACGACCTGAGATGAGGATCGCGCCCTCGATCCTCGCTGCCGATTTGGCAGACCTGGCGTCAGCCCTGACGGTCTGCGAACGGGGCGGGGCGGACCTCGTGCACCTCGACGTGATGGACGGCCATTTCGTGCCGAACCTCACCTTCGGGGCGCCCGTGGTGCAGGCGCTCGCCCGCCGCAGCGCTTTGCCCCTCGACGTCCACCTGATGGTCTCGAATCCGGAAGCCCTTTTGAACGAGTATCTTGCGGCGTCACCGGCGATGGTCTCCGTGCACTGGGAGGCGACCGTCCACCTCGATCGCGTGCTCGCCGAGATCCGCGCCGGGGGCGCCGAGGCCGGCGTCGTGCTCAATCCCGCGACTCCGGTGGACGTGCTGGCAGACGTCTTGCCTGTAGTGGATTTCGTGCTGCTGATGGCGGTCAATCCCGGGTTCGCCGGCCAGCCTTTCCTGCCCTGGGTGCTGGACAAGGCGAGGCGGCTGCGGATCATGATCGAGGAGCGCGGTCTGGGGACCGTCGTCGAGCTCGACGGCGGCATCGGCTGCGCCAACGTCGGCCTGGCGGCCGCCGCCGGGGTCGACATCGCGGTGGCCGGGTCCGCCGTCTTCGCGGCGGCCGACCCCGTCGCGGCGATCGGCGAGCTGCGCGCCCGAGCCGCGGAGCAGGCCGCTTGACGCCCTTGCGACAGCGCCGTGGCCGGCCGTTCGTCGGGTCGCTCCCGGGCGCCCTCGTCTGCCTCGTCTGGCTGGGGTGCGGCGGCGTGGCCGAGGACCCGATTCTCCGCCTGTCCTCGGAGGAGGCCTTCAACATCGGCAAGCAGCTGATGGAAGAGGGCAAGTACGACCGCGCTCGCGAGCACTTCGCGCACGCCTTCCAGACCGCGCCCAACTCCGAGTTCGGGCGCGACGCCCTCCTGCTGCAGGCCGACGCCTACTTCCTGTGGGGCGGCGAGACGAATCTCATCCGGGCGGAGAGCAAGTACCGCGATTTCAACAACCGCTATCCGACGAGCGATCGCGGCGCCTACGTGCAGTACCAGATCGCCAGGAGTCTGGCCGATCGCCGCCGCAAGCCGGATCGCGACCAGACCGAGACGGCGAAGGCCATCGAGGCGTTCGAGGAGCTCCTGGCGCTCTATCCGACGAGCGAGTACGCCGTGGAGGCGCAGTCGGGAATCGAGGAGCTGCGCGTCGATCTGGCGCAGCACGAGTACCTCGTGGCGCGGTACCAGTTCCGGCGCGGGCTGCTGGGGGCGACGATCAACCGGCTCACCTATCTGCTGGAGAACTACCCGAGCTACCCGGACGCCGACCAGGCGCTGTGCACCCTGGCGCTCTCCTACCACCGCTTGCGGCAGGACGACAAGGCCGCGGAGACGTTCGCCCGGCTGCGCGCCGAGCACCCGGACAGCGAGTTCTGCACGAAGATCCCCGAGCCCCTGAAGCCGTTGCGCAGGTCCGGCCGCAAAGCGGCAAGCGAGACCCGGGACGAGCCCGCCGAGCCCGACGAAGCCGACGAGGCCGACGGGGCCGACGGTGCCGACGGGGCCAGCCAGCCCGACGGGAGCGCGGGCCGGACCGGCGGGCGGACGGCGGCCGAGGGGAGGGGTCGATGAGTCGCTGGGCGCCGCTCGCGGCTGCCGTCGGCCTCGTGGGCTGCTCGGCGATCGCCCGCGGGCCGGACGCCACCGCGGCCCGGCCCGCCGCCGTGGAGCGCCGGGCCGCCACCGATCCGCAGCTGGTCGAGCTGCGGCGGCAGGCGGCGAGAGCCGAGGCGGAGATCCGGCTGCTGCGGCAGCAGCTCGCCGCGCTGCAGGTGGAGGTCGAGCGCCTGGCGGCCGAGCCGGTGGCGCGAGCGGTCGAGCCCGCCCGGCCCGCCGCGCCGGCTCCGCCCGAAGCCGGCGGCTGGTTCGAGACGACCGAGCTCGAGCCGGTGCGCGTGCCGCCGCCGGCGGAGGCCGTGGAGCCCGAGGTGGTCACGCCGCCGCCGGCGATGCCGCCTCCGCCGATGCCGGCGGGGACGGCCGCCGTGCCACCTGCCGGCCAGGCGATCTACGACCGGGGATACACGCTGTATCACCAAGGCCGCTACCTCGACGCGGAGAGCAGCTTCCAGCGTTTCCTCCAGGCCTACGCCGACACCGAGCTGGCGGACAACGCCCAGTTCTGGATCGGGGAGAGCCGATTCGCGCGCGACGACTTCATGGGAGCCTTGCTCGCCTTCCAGGAGGTGCTGGACCGCCATCCGGGCGGCAACAAGCTCGCGGACGCGCTGTTGAAGGTGGGCGATTGCCTGGTCAGGCTCGACAATCTGGAGGGCGCGCGCCAGCGCTACGAAGAAGTGACGCGTCGTTTCCCCGGGTCGGCGGCCGCGGCCATGGCCGAAGAGCGTCTGGGGCTGCCGCCCGGGTGAGCCCGGCCGGAGATCGCAAGAGTTCAAGCAGTACTTGAGGAAAGACGCCGTAAAGCACGACTTCGCAAGGGTTAGCTCCTCGCTTGCGTCGCCGCTTCGGCTGTAGTACCTTCGCGACCATGAAGCGTCGTGGACTGTTGCTTGCCGCACTCGCTGGAGCCGTGCTCGCGGCGTCGGGGGTCGACGCTCACGAGCCGCCGCGCACCCTCCACCAGGTCGGGGATCACTGGACGGCCTGGGATCCGCCATCGAGCTTCGAGGAGGGCGCGGAGCTGTACGCGATCGTACGCGGCGACACGCTCTGGGACCTGGCCGCCCGCTTCTACGGCGACCCCTACCTCTGGCCGCAGCTCTGGGAGCGCAACCAGTACATCCGGGACGCGCACTGGATCTACCCGGGCGATCCGCTGGTCGTCGGCTTCGAGGTGCGGCCGCTCGAGGCGTTGGCGGACCTCCAGGACGCGGAGGAGGAGGAGGAGGGCGACGGCCTCGATCGCTCGCTCGGCGCGCCGCAAGCGCTCGGCTCCGAGTCCGATCTCTACTGCTCCGGCTACATCGCCGCCGCGGACCGCGGGTTTCCGTACCGCATCCTCGGCTCGGAGTTCCAGTACCTCGGCCCGACGCTGAACTGGTCGCGGGTCGATCGCCGGCGCGGCGACGCGCTGACGGCTCCCACGGCCAAGGTGGGGCTGACGATGGGCGACATCATCTATCTCGACGGCGGCGAGCAGGGCGGGCTCGAGCCGGGCTCGCTCTACACCGCGACCCGGGCGGGGAAGATGGTGAGCCATCCCGTCACCGGCGAGGTGATGGGCCGCTTCTACCGCTTTCTGGGGCGGGTCAGGGTGCTCTCGGTCCAGGAAACGTCCGCGATCGGCGAGGTCGAGTCGAGCTGCGGTCCGATGGAGATCGGCGACGTGCTCGAGCCCTTCGAGCCGCAGCCGATTCCTCTGCGTCGGCGCAGCCCCCTGCGCGGGGTCAACGATCCGGTCTCGAGGGCGGCGCTTGCTTCCGCGCCGGCCATCGTCTACACGGAAGACGAGGTCGTCTCGCTGGGCCAGCACAGCGTCGTCTTCATCGACCGCGGCCCCGGCGACGACATGACGCCGGGCGATTTCTACACCATCTACCGGCTGGGTCCCGAAGGCCTGCCGCCGATGGTCCTCGGCGAGCTGGCAGTGCTCGCCGTCCACGAGCGCTCGGCCGTGGCGCGGATTCTCGAAGCACGCTACACGGTCTACGTAGGCGACCTGCTGGATCCGAAGTAGCGCTCGGCGCTACCCGTCGCGCAGTCCGGGGACGGCCCGCCGCGGCGCCTCGGCGGCCCCGATTCGTCGCTTGCGCGGTGTGGTATGGTCGGCGTCTCCTGGGGCTGCGAGGACGCGGGCATTGAGCAAGAACCTGAACGGTGTTCTCCGCGCGCTCGTCGACGAGCTGGTGGACAAGGGCGTGACTTTGGGTCAGGCCCGGCGGGAGTTCGAGCGCCAGTTCATCGTCGCCGCCCTGCGCTCGCACCAGGGCAACTTCAGCGGCTCCGCGAAGAGTCTCGGGATCCACCGCAACACGCTGCGCAACAAGGTCGGTGACCTGGGAATCGACGCCACCGACTACGCCGCGCGCCGCCGCCGGCCCTCCAAGAGCACCTGACGCGCCCGGAAGCCCGGGTCGGCTCGACGGCGGCCGGGACGGGGCCGCAGGCGGCCGTCAGGGCCGTCGGGGGGAGCCGAGGGCGGCGCGCTGTGGTATCATCCCGGCTCTGAGACCGGTTCCGGTCGTCTCCCCTATCCTCTTGCAGTCTGCGATCCGAGGGCACCCTTGGAGGCACCCATGAAGAAATCACCGGACAGCCGTGTGTCGCAAGTCGCTCTCGCCACCGTGCTGTTCCTGCTCGTGGCCTTCGATTCGCCGCCCACGACCCCGTCGATTCCGGAGGACCGGCCGGCGCCGCCGACCTTGGAGGAGCTCGAGGCCCTGACGGATCTCTCGGAGTGGGTGCTGGGCGGCTCCTCGGCGCCGAGCTTCCATGCCTTCAGCGAGCGGACGCTCACCGCCGCCGAGGACCGGCCGATGGGCTTCGAGCTCTTTCGCGGCTACCACGGAGGCGAAGCCAGGAGGGCTCTCGTGGCCCGGATGCCCTTCGGCGCGCTGATCGCGGCCAAGGCCGAGCGTTACGGAGTGGACCCCCTGCTCCTCGCGGCCATGATCCGGGCCGAGTCCAGCTTCGATCCGGACGCCGTGTCGATCGTCGGGGCCGTCGGGCTGATGCAGATCATGCCCGACACCGCAGAGCTCTACTCGGAGGGCGATCCGCTGGACCCGGTGGTCAACGTCGACATCGGAACCCGCTACATCCGCGCGCTGCTGCGGCAGTTCGACGGCGATCTGCCGCTCGCCCTGGCGGCCTACAACGCCGGCCCGGGCAACGTGCTGAAGCACCAGGGCGTGCCGCCGTTTCGCGAGACGAGGACCTACGTCGATCGCGTCATGGGGCGCTACGTCGACTACCACCAGCGGATCTGGCGGGAGTCGCAGGACGCCGGCGGTCTCCTCTAGACCGCCTCGCCGCCGCCCCGCGGCCCGACGGTCCGGCTAGTCCTTGTCGTCCGGATCGGCGTCTTCGTCCGAGCCCTTGAGGCCGCGCCGGAAGTTCTTGATGCCCTCTCCGAGGCCGCGCCCGAGCTGCGGCAGCTTCGAGGCTCCAAACAGCACGATGACGATGAGGAAGATGATCAGCAGTTCTTGGAATCCGAGCGACATCGACTGGGCCTCCGAGAAGTCAGTGTAGCAGAGCGGCGGCCGTCGCAACCGGCGACGAGCGAGCTCGCTAGTGTCCGGCGCCCGGCTCCGACGCCCGCCTCCAGGAGCCCTCGAGCCGCGCCATCACCCGGGCCGTCTCGGGCAGGATCGCCAAATGCCGGCGGGCCGCGCGCAGCGACGGTGCGACCAGCGGCAGATGGCGGTCGTGGCCGCGCTGCGCGAAGGCGGTGAAGGTGCCGACGATCTTGAGCGCGCGCTGGGCGGCCGCGCGGTGGTAGCTCTCGTGCTCGCGCTCCGGCACCCGCGCCAGCGCGAGGAGGCGGCGCTCTTCGTCGCCCGTGGCGTACAGGCTGTCGTTGAGCAGCGAGGCGAGGTCGTACCAGGGCGGCCCGAGCCGCAGGTCCTGGTGGTCGATCACGGTCATGCGGCGGCGGGAGTCGAGGAGCAGATTGCGGGCCATGAAGTCGCGGTGGCACGGCCGGCGGGGGGCGGCGGCCAGCTTCTCGCAGAGCTCGAGCAGGGGCGCCTCGAGCTCGCCCCGGCTCCCCAAGAGACCCCTCGGTACCAGGACGAGATCCCGGCTCTGTTCGAGCTCGCGCCGGAGGATCGCGCCGTCGAGGGGCGGATTGAGCGCTGCGACCTCCGCGGCGTCGATCGTGGCGAGCCTCGCGAGGATCGCAACGGCCCGCCGGAGGTGTCCGTCACGCGGCTCGCCGCCGGCGACCGCGTCGTAGACGCTCGTCCGGCCCGCGTCCTCGAGCAGCATGATGCCGGCGCCGGCGTCCCAGGCGAGGACCCGGGGGACGCGAACGCCGCTCGCGGCCAGCAGGGAGGCGGAGCGGAGGAAACGCTCGCCGGCTTCGCGGGAGCCCGCGGGGTAGAGAGCCGCGACGCGAGACGGCCCGTCCGCGACGACGACGCGCACGTACCCGCGAGCCGAGACGTCGCCGGCCAGCGGCTCCAGCCGCTCGTACGCCGCGCCGCGCGCCTGGAGCCAGGTCTCCAGGGTCGAGAGCGCTGGGGCGCGAGGCCGGTCGTTCATCCGGGTGGGCGGCTCCGTTGACAGTGCCGCTGGCGCCAAGAATAATCGACGCCAGCGCGCTTGCGGACACGCCGAGCCCATGAACGATCGCATGAAACAGCTGGTGGAGAAGCTTCGGGGGGCCGTCTCGCAGGCCCTCGCCGGCTCGCGCGAGGTCGACGAGGCCATGCGTCGGATCCGCCAGCAAGGCTGGTCGCTGTATCTGGTCGTCGATCGGAAGAGCGGAGGGGAGGCTCTCGAGGCCTACGAGATCGCCGACGAAGAACCGGCCCTGGCCGAGGCCTCGTTTCGAATCGACAGCCACGACCTTTCCTTCCTGCGCTCCATCGGGATCGATCCGACCCGCCGCACGCGCCGTCGCCGCGCCGACTCCTGATCACTTCAGGCGTGGTCGGCGAGCCAAGCGAAGGTGAGATTGCGGCCGGCTGCGGCGCCGTCCCGGCGGTAGCTGTGGAGGTCCGGGCGGCAGCGGGTGCAGGCCCGTACGGCATCGACGGCGTCGACGCCGGCGGCCGCCAGCTGCAGCCGGACCGCCGCGGAGAGGTCGAGGCGAGGTGCCGCCGGGTCCGCCGCGGAGACGACGCGGCGGCTCCCCACCGCGGCGGCGACCCGCCGCGCCACGTCCCCCCCGACCTCGTAGCAGCACGGACCGATGGCCGGTCCGATCCAGGCGGCGGCGCCGCGGCTCGCGGTCTGCAGACGCTCGGCGGCGGCGACGACGACCCCCGCGACGATCCCGCGCCAGCCGGCGTGGATCACCGCGAACCGGTCGCCGGCCGCCAGGACGATAGGAACGCAGTCGGCCGTCGAGATCGCGAGCGCGAGCCCGCGACGGGCACAGACGAGGGCGTCGGCCTCGCCGACGCAGCCGGCCGCGGCCTCGAGGCAGGTGGCGCCGTGGACCTGCCGCGACCAGGAGACCGGAAGCGCGAGCCCGAGGCCGCGTCCGAGGATCTCGGCGCGCTCCGCGGGCGCGCCTCGACCCACGAACGCCAGCTCGAGGCCGCGGCACGCGTGGCGCCAGACGCTGTAGCCGGCGACTTTCTCGGGCTGCTGCCGGAGGCTCTCCATGCGGCGCGATTCTAGCCCGGAGTCGCGCGCCGCCGTGCCGGCCGGGAGGCGCCAGTGAGCGGCCGCGGCGCGATCCAGTTCTTGCGCGTGACGAAGCGTTTCGCCGGAGGCCAGGTCGCCCTCGACGAGGTCAGCTTCGTCGTCGAGGCCGGCGAGTTCGTGTTCTTGACCGGCGACAGCGGCGCGGGCAAGACGACGCTGCTGAGCCTGATCTACCGGGCGGCGCTCCCCACGTCGGGCTCGGTGCTGGTCAACGGCCGCAACGTGGGCTCGCTGCCCCCCAAGAAGGTGCCGTACCTGCGCCGGTCGATCGGGGTCGTCTTCCAGGACTCGCGGCTGATTCGGCGCAAGACGGTGTTCGAGAACGTCGGCTACCTGCCGCGAATCCTCGGGCTGAGCGCCGCTCGCCAGAGGGAGCTGGCGATGAACGCGCTGGCGCAAGTGGGACTCGAGGCCCGGGCGGGGGCCTTTCCGGCGCAGCTTTCCGGGGGGGAGCAGCAGCGGGTCGCCATCGCCCGCGCCCTGGCCAACGATCCGCCGATCATCCTGGCGGACGAGCCGACCGGCAACCTGGACCCCGAGCTGTCGCGCCAGATCTTCAAGCTGTTCGTGGAAGCGCGGCAGCGTGGGACGACCGTGCTGGTCGCGACTCACGACCCGAACGCGATTCGAAGTCTCCCCGCTCGTGTCCTGAGGCTGAAGGCGGGGCAGCTCACGGAGGACTCCGCTCGCCGCGACCCGGCGAGCGCGATCGAGGGCGGAGTGCGGTCGTGAACTGGGCGCAGGCCATCCGCTACTTCTTCGGGGAGGCGATGCTCAGTCTTCGCCGTGGCTGGCGGGTGAGCCTGCTGGCGATCCTGACGATCGCGGTGAGCCTTTTCCTGAGCGGTCTCTTCGCTCTCGTGAGCTACAACCTGGGACGCCGCCTCGACTCCTGGACGGGGCAGGCCCGGGTGGTGGTCTACTTCGATTCCGCGACCAGCGAGGAGTCGCTTCGCGAGGCGCGCGAGACGCTGCTCGCGCTGCCGTGGATCGACGCGGTGGGCATCGTCTCCCTCGAAGCGGCGCGCGAGCGGTTTCGCCAGGCGTTTCCCGACCTCGCCGACGTGTTGGACGACCCCGACGCCGACCCGCTGCCGCCCTCTCTCGAGGTCAGGCTCTCGCCCGCGGCGCGGGGCCGAGCCCTGGATCCCGCTCGCCGGGAGCAGCTGGCGGCCATGACGGGGGTCGACTGGGTGGACGACGACCGGGCCTGGCTGGATCGCCTGCAGGACCTCGTCGCGGTCGGCCGGGCGATCGGGCTGGGGCTCGGCGCTCTCCTGCTGGTGGCGGCCGTCTTCACGATCTCGAGCGTGATCGGGCTCATGGCTTACCGCTACCGCGACGAGATCGCCGTGATGCGCCAGGTCGGCGCGACGGAGCTTCTCATTCGCTGTCCCTTCTACCTCGAGGGCTGCCTGCAGGGGCTGGCCGGCGGCCTCGCGGCGCTGGGGGGGCTGTGGCTGACGCACGTCTGGCTGCGGCCGGAGGAGACGGGCAGCGCGATCCTCGAGGCCGCCGTAGGGGACTTCCTGCCGTTCTCGCAGCTGCTGGGACTGCTGGCGCTCGGCACCGTGGCCGGCGGGCTGGGCGCCGTGTTCTCCCTGCGCCGAGAGCTGAGCGAGTTCGATCCGGCCGGCGACTGATCGCGCCCCGGCCGCCGGCCGCGGCCCCGGATCCGGCGCCACGGACGAAACAGGCCCCGCCGGCGTGCCGGCGGGGCCCTGGAAGTTCGAGTTGGACTCGCGCTAGCCGATGCGGATGATCACCTCGGCGCGGCGGTTCTCCGCCCGTCCGTCCGCGGTGTCGTTGCTCGCGATCGGCTCCCTCGAGCCACGGCCCTCGGTGGCGATGCGGTCCCCGTCGATGCCGTGGCGCTGCACGAGGTAGCTCTTGACGGCCTCTGCTCGCCGGGCGCTGAGCGGATCGTTGATCTGGTCGTTGCCCGTGGAATCGGCGTGTCCGACCACCCTCGCCATGAGGCTCGGGTCCTGCTTGAGCTTCAGCGCGACCTCGTCGAGCTTCGCCTTGCAGATGTTCGAGACCCGCGAGCTGCTGGTGAGGAAGTGACAGACCTCTCGCTCCTCGACCGGCGGCGGCGGCGGTGGTGGCGGCGGCGGCGGTGGGGGCGGCGGCGGTGGCGGTGGGGGCGGCGGCGGCGGCGGCGGTGGGGGCGGCGGTGGCGGCGGCGGTGGCGGCCCGGCGCACGGCGAGCACTTGGCGCCGTTCCAGCGGTAGGCGACGCCCGCCGACGCGATCAGCGGGTCGACGTCGAGGCTGAAACCGTCGCCGTCGGCCGAGGTCTGGAGATAGCGAAGCCCGGCCGTGAACGCCCACTTGCCGCCCTGCTTGAACGGGATGTCGACGCCGGCGTTGACGCCGAAGGCCGTTTCACCGTCCAGCGCGCTCCTGACCGAGACCCTCTCGAGGTCGGATTCGAGGTCCTCGTAGTCCGTGAACGCGATGAAGGGGCCGACGAAGAAATCGGCCCGGCCGCGCGGCGTGAGGTGGTAGTTGACTCCGAGCGTCACCATCTGGAAGTCGACGTCGTTGTCCTCCATGAGCCACTCGGTGTCGGAGTCGAAGACGACCATCGTGTCGAGACCGCCGCTCAGCAGCCCGAGAGCGAGGCCCCAGGGGCAGCTCGGGCGATACTCGAGCTCCGCTCCGACGCCCTCTCCGGAGTCCAGGTGGTACTCGGTCCGCTCGAAGGGATCGGCCGACTCGAAGACGACCTCGTCGCCCTTGGCGTCGATCTTGGCTCCGTAGCCGCGGAGGGTCCAACGGTAGCCGTCGCCGGCACATTCGTCGGCCACTGCAGCGGCCGGCATGAGCACCAACGATCCGACGGCGATCAGCACGAGCGCAGACACATGCGACTTCATGAGCTTCTCCCATGCAAGGGTGTTTCCGAGGCGGAAACACCAGAAGTCGCATCATAGCAAAATCCGTCATCGGGCGAGAGTGGGCGCCGCGCGATCGGTTCTTGATTGCCGCGCCTGTTCAGTGCAGCGCCTTGATGTCGAAGCGCGCCTGGAAGGCAGCGTCGGCGTCGAACGTGCGCGCGACGATGCCGGCGATGAACAGGGTGTAGCCCTTGAGCCGCAGCGAGGTCTCGAAGCCGACTCCGGCGTCGGCGATGTAGTTCGAGGCATCGCCGAGAACCGCACGGTCGAAGCCGATCGCGCCGTAGCCGCCGTAGAGGATCCAGTACCAGCTGTCCCAGTCGGCGTTGAACGCCCGCCGGTTGGCGCCGAGGAACCAGGGCAGGAAGAGCTCGAAGGTCGCGTGCAGCTCCTCGGTGCCGCGCCGAGATCCCTTGAGACCCTTCAGGTTGTCCCTTCCGTCGAGGCGAAAGAGCTCGCCCCTGGGGATCGAGTACCGGTCGGGGGAGTCGAAGTCCTCCTCGGGACGGACGGCCACCTTGCGTGGAAAGGTGCCGCCATGGGCGCGGAGCACGATGAAGGCCTCGTCGCCGAGGTGGAATCGCTTGAGTCCGGCCAGCTCGAGCTTGACGAAATCGAAATCGCCCAGCAGCGCCTCGAATCCCCACGTGACGGCGGCCGAGAAGCCTGCGCCGCCGGGACCGATCTTCCGGTGCGCGGTGAACAGGTTGCGGCGCTGGGCGCGAGTCTCGCCGACGATCGAGTTGAGCCGGACGTCGTCGGGCGTGCCCAGCTGGTAGCCGAGGCGGACGAAGGTGTTCGTCCGGTTGGTCGTGAAGAGGAGCTCTTCCTTGCTCGAGCTCGTCCGATCCACCTCGCCGAGGAAGAAGAAGCGGTTGTCGTGGTTCACCGGCCGGTTGACGAGGAACAGGCCGCCGCGGGTGCGCTCGAAGTCGTTGGAGCCCTTCTCGATGGGATCGATCTCGATCGTGTCGAAGAGCCCGAGCTGGTAGACGTTCTTGCGGGCGTAGTACCGGTAGCGCAGGAAGGCCTGGATGTCGCCCTTCACGAAGTTGTAGCGCAGCTGTCCCTCGTAGAACGACCCCTTGACGAGGGTGTGAAGCCGGAAGTCCAGCTCGCCTTCGGGGAAGTAGAAGTCGAGGTTGGGCAGCAGGTTCTCGCGCTCGGGAGACGCGGGCACCGCCGCTGGAGGGGGTGGCGCCGGAGGGGGCGGCGCCGGAGGCTCTCCCTCCTGAGCTCCAATGGCGCTCGCCAGGAGCAGCGCCGCCACCGCCCCTGCGACCTTCCGCCCCAGGTCGACCGCGCCGTCCACTCGAGTCCGAGGCGCCCTAGACCGGTGGGTCGGCGGCGCCCGGCAGGTTCTTCAGCTGATCCTGGAGGGCTTCGGCTTCCCTCCTCAGGGCTTCCAGCTCCTCGTTCTCGGCCTCGACGTCGCGGTTGAACTGGTCGGTCTCCTTGTTCTTGCGCACCCTCTCGACGGCCACGCTGTTGCCGGCCTGGTCGTACGCCGCCATGGCGTCGTCGTAGGCCTTGCGCTTCTCGAAGACGAATCCGAGCTGGCTCCAGATCGTCGCGCGGTCGGAGCTCTTCGTGGCGATGTTCAAGGCCTTGCGCAGCTCGGTCTCGGCCGAGCTGTACTGGCCCTTCTGGGTATAGGCCTGGCCCATGTAGTAGTACGGCAGCCAGTCGCCGGCGTTCGCACGGCTGGCGCGCTGGGCCGCGGAGATCACGGTGTCGAACTCCTTGGCGCCCAGCGCCGCACCGGCCAGCATCATCAGATTGTCGAAGCCGGCGTCGCCGGCGACGAGATCGTTCGCCGTCGCCGTCGCGCGTCTGTAGGTGTCCGTCTTCGCGTTGCCCTGGGTCCGTCGCCCCTGCTGCATGAGCGCCTGCACGAGCGCCTTGCGGTTGTCGCGGCTGGGCTTGACGGCCACCGACTTCTCGAGCGCCTTGATGGCGTTGGCCAGGTCGCCGCCGTTGAGGGCGGCGACGCCGTACTGGTACTGCACGGCGGCGTCGTTGGGGCTGGCGGCGGCCGCTCGCGCCAGCGCCGTCAAGGCCTGGTCGGATTGGCCGCTCTTGCTCAGGGCGACGGCCAGGAGCTGATCGAGCGTGCCGCGCTGGGCCGCCTGGAGCTTGGTGCGGTCGACCTTGCCGAGAATCGACGCCCCGTCCGCGTAGCGCCGCCCCTCGACATAGGCCTGGCCGAGCGCGAACTGGGTCGCGACGTCGGAAGGATCGAGATCGTAGGCCTTGCTCAGGTGGGCGAGGGCCTCGTCCGTGCGCCCGAGCTTCACGAGGACCTGGCCGAGCATGCGTTGCCCCGGCGCCCATTCCGGCTGCTGCTCCACGACGGTGGCGAATTCGCGAGCCGCCAGTTCGTAGTTCTTCGCGGTGAGCGCGGCCACCCCCTCGTCCCAGCCGGCCTGCACGGCGGTGCCGGTGAGGAGGAGACCGATCGTCAGCAGGAGTACCGGGTTTCGTTGTCGCATCGTCGTTCTCCTCTCGAGAATTCTTGGCTCACGGCCCTGGGGGGACGGAACACGGTGAGAATTGGCAGCAAACATCATGCCACCTTGGTGGGGTCAGGCGCCACCGAGCAGTTGCTCGATCGACTCGACGAAGGCACGCGCCTGACTGGGACCGAGAGCGGCGAGAACGGCACGCTCAGAGGCTCGCAACTGCCCCAGGATGGCTCGAGCGCCGTTGCCGGAAGCGATCTCCCGCGTCACGGTCCGGTACGCGGACTCGGCCTCGTCGGCCCCCCCGTGGCTCATCAGGAGGCTGGCGGTCCGGCGGTGCAACGCCTGGGCCGTGGCCTGGAGGTCCTGGACCGTCATCCTTTGGAGACGCTCGAGACGCCGATCCTCGTCCGGCTCTCGCAGGTCGACGAGCCCGGAGGTGATCAAGCCGAAGACCGTCTTCGACACCTCGAAGGCGCTGGCTCCCATCTCGCGGGCGATCTCCTCGATGGGTCGCAGCTCGTCGATGCGGCGCACGACGTTCCATTCGGCCGGGCTCAAGGACACGTTGGTGCTCCCGCCGTGGTCGGTAAAGACGGGGATCATGCGGGTGGACGGAACCTTGGAGACCAGCACCTTCCATTCGTCGATGCGCTGCGCGGCCTGCATCAGGAGGTTGGTGTTCGATTTCTCGATCGTCGCGTCGGGCGCCTCGTCGCCAGGCGTGAAGACGAACTCGCCCTCCTGCCAGGTCGCCAGCTCGTAGAAGGCTTCCTCGCCTCTGAGCTGGGCCGACCTCGAGTGGACGATCCTGCCGTCGCGCAGGAAGATGTCGCCGCTGCCGAGCCGGCTCGAGACCGAGAACTTCCCGGTCTTGCCGGACGCAGCGACCAGCTGGATCACGTCGGGCAGCGGCAGCTCCTCTAGGGATCCCTGAAAAGCCATCGGCCCGGATCCAGCCTCTTACTGCAGCCTGAAGTTCACCGTCAGGTTGTAGTAGACGTCGACCGGCTTGCCGTTGAGGGTGGCCGGATTGAACTTCCACTTCTTGACGGCGTCGACCGCGGCCTGGTCCAGCCCCATCGGCAGCGGCTTGAGGACCTTGACGTTCGTTACGTTGCCGCTCTTGTCGATGATGGCCTCGACGATCACGACGCCCTGGATTCGCGCCTTGCGGGCGATCTCGGTGTACTGCGGGTTGGGTCCCGAGATCTTCTCGGGTCGGGTGACGTCGCCGCCGACCCGGATCGGCCCTTCGGGCTCCACCGGCGGCGGGCCCGCGGGGATGTCGAAGATGATGTCGGTGTCGGGCAGGTCGATGTCCTGCTCGATCTCCTCCTCGATGCGGATCGGCTCCGGCTCGTCCGGCGTCGGATCGGGAATCGGCACCTTCTTGGCCTTGGGCTTCGGGATCTCCTGCTGCTGCTGCGGCGGCGGCGGCTTGAATCGCACCTGCTGGACGACGTAGACCTTCTGCTGTCTCTGCTCAGCGGCCGCCGGGTCGGGCTTCAGGAAGCCCAGCGGGGCGATGAAGAGCAGGATGTGGAAGATGACCGCGCCGATGATGGCGTAGCGCGTGCGCCTGCTGTCCTCCTCGTCCTCGAGGGCGAACGCGTAGTACTCGGCGCCCTCGTCGAGCGTCAGCGCCTCGGCCGTCGTTTGTTTCGCCTTGTCTGCCATGACTGCTCCGTCCTGCGGCTCCCGCCAGTTGTTGGTGCCAGAACTGCCTGCTGCCTCAACCTACCTTGGCGCCAGAACCTCCTCAGTACCAGAACATGTCGATCTCGCGCTGCGTCGGGATCGAGACGTTCTTCACTTCGACGCCGATCTTCTCCTGGGCCTGCCGGAGCTCGTCGAACACGTCGACCATGTAGCCGTACTCGGCCTCCTGGTCGGGTCGGATGATCACCGGCTTGTTGGGGTTGCGCTCGAGCTTCGGCTTGAGGTATTCGAGGATGGTCTCGAGCTGCATGGCCTTGCCGTCGACGACCAGCACGCCTCCGGGCTGGATCTCGATGAGGACCGACTCCTCCTTGTCGACGATCGTCGTGTTGTCCTGGTCGTCCTTGGGCAGCGAGAAGTCGAGACCGCGCGTGGCCGCGAAGGTCGTCGTCACCATGAAGTAGATGATCAGGAGAAACGCGATGTCCGCCATCGACGCCGTCGGGATCTCGTCGCTCACTCGCTCTCGTTGGATCTTCATCCGTCGGCTCCCTCTTCGAGCTTATCCTGCTCCGAGAGCAGGTAGATCACCTCGGCTCGGGCCTGTTTCAGGGCGTCGATCACGCTGTCCACGTACCTGTAGGGCACGTTCTTGTCGGCCTTGAGCACGAATGGCTTGCCGGGGTTGTTGGCGACCACGTCGACGGCGAACGAGAGCACGTTCTCCGGTCCCGGGACCGGCACGCTGATCTCCTCGCCGCTCGACACGCGGATCTGGCCGCTCTGGATGATCGAGATGTAGGCGGCTTTCTTGGGAATCTCGAAGCGTAGCTGGGTCGTCGGCAGTCCCACTGTGGTCTTGTCCACCTCGAAGTTGATGGTGACCATGAAGAAGATGATCAGGAGGAAGGCAATGTCCGCCATCGAGGCGGTCGGGATCATCGTGTTCTGGGTACCGCGCGCTTTGAGTTTCATGAGTCAGCTCAGGGCTGTCCGCCCGTCTCGGGCGAAATGCCTCCACGCTCCATCTCGCCGAAAGCCTCGAGCAGCATGTTGGTCGAGGTCTCCACGTCGCGCACGAACTTGTTGATCTTGTTCATGAAGAAGTTGTAGGCGAGCTGCACCGGGATCGCGATCGCCAGGCCGGAGGCCGTCGTGATCAGGGCCTCGGAGATACCGGAAGCGACGAGCCCGGGGTTGGAGAGACCGGCCTCCGCCAGGGCCTCGAAGGAGTTGATCATGCCGGCGACGGTGCCCAGGAAGCCCATCAGGGGCGCGACGTTGGCGACGGTCGCCAGCCAGACCATGTTCTTCTCGAAACGGCCGATCTCGAAGATCGCCGCGTTCTCGATGGTCTTCTCGACCTCATCCTTCGGGTGGCCGAACTTGAGGAGGCCCGCCTTCATGATCGAGGAGACCGGCCCGGAGTAGTCCTCGCAGACCTTCGTGGCCTGCTTGACCGACCGGTTGTGGATCAGCGACTTGCGGATCTTGGCCAGGAACTCGTTCACGTTCGTCTTGGCCGAGCGGAGGGCGAACCAGCGCTCGATGATGAAGACCAGCCCCACGAGCGAGGTCGCCAGGAGGGGGTACATCATCCACCCGCCGTCTAAGAACAACTTCATGATTGTGCCGGTGATTCCGTCCACGCTTACACCTCCTCTTGGCTATGTAGACCCTGCGTCCCGGGGTCGAGTTCCCAACTGCCTCCGCCTTCCGACCGATGACCTCCCCGCCGTGCAGGGGCCAACTGCGGGTCGGATACGCTCGGGAGCGGTGTTCTGAGCATCTCAAACAGGACCGGGATCGTAGCACAGCGCCCACAGCCGCCGCAAAAGTCGCCGTGTCACTCCCGGGCCGCCTCCATCAGGGTCTCTAGCGGCCGTCGGTGCGCGCAGCAGATCGCCACCGCGAGGGCGTCGGCGGCGTCGCCGGCGACGCCCTCGCCCCGCAGCCCGAGAAGCATCTCGACCATCCGGGCGACCTGCTCCTTGCCGGCCTTTCCGTTGCCCGTGACGGTGTTTTTGACCTCGGCGGGCGAGTACTCGAAGACCTCGATGCCTCTCCTCCCGACGACGCCCAGCAGCGCTCCCCGGGCCTGGGAGAGGACCATCAGCGAGCGCGGATTCATGCCGAGGAATGCCGACTCGATCGCCACCGCGCCGGGGCGCAGCGCGTCGAGGAGCTCGTCGAGGTCGGCTGCGAGGACGCCGAGCCGGGCGCTCAAGGAGGCGCGCGGGCTCGCGGAGAGGCGGCCGAACTGCACGGCCTCGAGGCGCGCGCCGCGCCGCCGGACGAGGCCGAAGCCAGTGTGCCGGCTGCCGGGGTCGATCCCCAGGATCAGCACCGTGCCTCCGCTCTCGCCACGCTCAGGCCTCCTCGAGGGCGGCCATCGCCTCTTCGCTGACGTTCAGGTTCGACCAGACGTTCTGCACGTCCTCCTGATCCTCCAGGGCGTCGACCAGACGCAGCACTCGGGCCGTGGTCTCGAGATCGAGCTCGACCTCGCTCTTCGGCAACATGGCCAGCGCCTGCGAGCTCACGGCGATCTGCCGCTGCTCGAGCTCGTCGCGCACCGCGGCGTAGTCCTCCGGCGCGCTGTAGAGCTCGTAGACCTCGTCTTCTACGACCGCGTCCTCGGCGCCGACCGCGAGCGCCAGCTCCATCAGCTCGTCCTCGTCGAGAGCGTCCTTTTCGAGGACGAAGTAGCCTCGTTTGACGAACATCCAGGCGACGCAACCGTTCTCGCCCAGGTTGCCGCCGCTCTTCGAGAGCAGATGGCGCAGCTCGGAGACGGTGCGGTTCTTGTTGTCGGTCATCGCCTCGATCAGGATCGCGACGCCGCCCGGCCCGTAGCCCTCGTAGGTCAGCTCCTCATAGGTCACGCCGTCGAGCAGTCCGGCGCCGCGGTTGACGGCGCGCTCGATGTTCTCGCTGGGCACGTTCGCCGCCCGCGCCTCCTGGATGCCCACCCGCAGGCGTGGATTGCCCGCCGGGTCGGCCCCCCCCAGGCGCGCGGCAACGGTGAGCTCCTTGAGCAGCTTCGTCCACAGCTTGCCGCGGCGGGCATCGGTGACCGCCTTCTTGCGCTTGATCTGTGCCCACTTGCTGTGTCCGGCCATGCGCCCCCCGAGCCTCCGATTCTAGCTCAGGTGTCGCGGCTTGGAGGCGCTCCGCGAGAGCCGCCTGCGGCGCCGATCTCCTGGGTCTAAGTACCCAGGACGCAACGACTTTCGATTGACCTGGCCCGATCCGAGTGCTAAAAGAGCTGCCTAAGGGGGCAATGGAATGTCGATGATCCTTCTCGCGGTCGAGGATGCCGCCCGGGACGCTCCGGTGCGCGACCTCCTGACCGCCGAGGGATGGTGGGTCACGACCGTCGTCAGCCGCGAAGAAGCGCTGCGGGCCGCGGCCGACCACGCGCCGCAGCTGCTCATCGTCGACGCCCGCCTGGCCGCCCCGGGCGGCCTGTTGCACGCCTTCGGCCGCCACGAGGGGGGTCCCGGGGTGCTCCTGCTGGTGGATCACGAAGGGGATTCCGTGCCGGAGGACGGCGACGGAGTCGTCGGCCGCGACCAGGACCCCGCCGAGCTGTTGGCGGTCGTGCGACGCAACCTCGAGGCGCCGCGGCCGGCGCCCGATCATCCTACGGTGGCTCCCGAGCTCACGAGCGAGGACGAGCAGCTGACGACGTCGGAGCTGTTCGGCGACATTCTCCAGGGGCTGGGCGAGGAGGTCGGGCGGCGAGCCGGTGCCGCGACGCTGCCGGCCACTGCCGCGGCGCCGGCGGCTTCCGAAGGGGAGCCCGATGAGCCGGCGCCCGAGGTAGCGGCCGTGGAGGAGCCGTACGAGCCGCTGGCGCCCGAGGTAGCGGCCGTGGAGGAGCCGTACGAGCCGCTGGCGCCCGAGGTAGCGGCCGTGGGGGAGCCGTACGAGCCGCTGG